>MNUR01000008.1:0-84079 GCA_001871115.1 Elusimicrobia bacterium CG1_02_56_21
TCAGCCGGCACCGAGGAAGAAGCTCGCTTCGCCTCCGAAAAGACCGCCGGCCTCCTTTCTTCAGGCAAAGGCCTGGAGATACTGGACCAGGCAATGCTGGAAGCTAATGCAAACCCTAAAAAAGGCTGGCTGGCCGGCCTGCCCGCCAAACTGCGCCCCCAGGCTTTTATAAAAGGCTCGGTATTTAAGGGAGAAGGGGACCTGACCGTGATGGTCAAGCTGGTGGACGCCGCCAGCGGCCGCGTGATAGGGACCATGGAGATGAAATCCTCTCCCCGCTTCATGAACCTCCCCCCCGTGCCCGAAATAAACTGGGATACCCCAGTTGTCAGCGCCCCTATGCTCAATGACCTGCGCGACGCCGTGGCCGACAGCGCTTTCGACTGCAAAAAAGCATTCCGCGAGATGACCCGCGTAAACGCCGGCGCCGTAGACCTGAAAGCGCGGTACTGGGCCATCAAGCTAAAAGAGAAAGGTTTTGTACACGGCAGCCTCACCCGCAACCCGGGCAGCGAGCTCAGGGACCCGCAGGTAAAGCAGAAATTCTACGAGCTGCTCACCAAGTACCATGAGCGGGACTCACCGCCGGCCATAGACCGGGCCCGTATGGAAAAGCTGGAAGACTTCATGGGCCGCGAGGACAGCGTAATAGACAAATGCGGCATCAGATAAGATCTAAAGAACCGGGACGGGGATAATTTTATGAACAAGAAACTGCTGGTAGCCGACGACGACAAATCCTTCCGGGAAATACTGACCCGGATATTCAAGGGTTCAGACTGGCAGGTAAGCGGGGCCGAGGACGGGATAACCGCATTTGAGCAGATCTCGGCCCAGACACCGGACGTGATACTGCTGGACCTGAACATGCCGCGCCTGGGCGGCCGTGAACTGCTTGCGCGTCTGCGCAAAGACGCGCGCTATTCAATGATACCCATAATTATCGTAAGCGGCAACGACAGCCCGCAGGAAAAAGCGGCCGACCTCGGCATAGGCGCCGACGACTTCGTTTCAAAACCTTTCGACATAGGTGAACTTACGGCCAGGATAGAGAGCGCCTTCAGGCGCGCGCGGCGCATGCTCGCGGCCAACCCGCTCACTTTCCTCCCCGGCGGGCCCGCTATAGAAGAAGAAGCCGCTTTAAGAATAAAATCGGCGGACCCCCTGGCCTTCTTCTACATAGACATAGATAATTTCAAGGCCTATAACGATAAATACGGCTATCTGAACGGCGACACGGCTATAAAACAAACAGCGGCGCTTCTTAACGGGCTGAAAACCGCCTTTCCCGCCGAAGAGGTTTTTACGGGCCATATAGGCGGGGACGATTTTGTTTTAATGGCCAGGCCGGAAAAGGCCGAGGAAATAGCGCGTGCCCTGGCCTCCGGCTTTGATGCGCTCGCCACCAAATTATATAACCGCGAAGACGGAGAGAGAGGCTTTATCGTGTCAAAGGACCGTATGGGAAAAATGAGGGAATTCCCTTTGATGACCCTGACTATAGCCATAGCCACCAATGAAAAACGGGAACTGGACCATTACGCAAAAATTGTGGACATAGTCTCCGAGATAAAGAAGCATCTTAAAGGGCTTAAAGACCGCTTCGGCAGCATGTACCTGAAAGACAGGCGGGTGGATTAGGAAAAGCCGGAGGCGCCCTATCAGGCGGCCTTGCCGTTAGCCGCGGGAATAAAGACCAGGAATTCGCTGCCGCGGCCGGGTGCGCTTATGGCCTCTACCCAGCCATTATGCTGCTTGACCACTCCGTAAACCATAGCAAGGCCGCCAAGGCCCGCGCCGCGTTTTCTGCCCTGCGTTAGATAAGCCGGCTCAAAAAGATGCTCAAGGTCCGCGGCGCTTATCCCTACCCCGGTGTCCTTGATCGAGATCTTTATAAATTCGGTTCCCGCTTCTTCGGGTTTAGGGGAACCCGCCTCTTTACCCTCTATCCGGAGCAGGGAGGAAACTACGGCAACGGTTCCGCCCTCCGGCATTGCCGCACGGGCATTGGCCAGCAGCGCTGAAATAGCCTGGCTCAGGTAATCCTGGTCAGCTATTATGCCGGGCAGGTCCGGCTGCAGGCTGGCTTCAAATTTAATATTCACCGCCGGAGAGCCGGCCTCTTTTTTAAGCAGTTCCCCTATTATCTCGTTAACGCTGGTCGGTTTCCTGTTCAGCATCTGCCTGCCGCTGAAAACCAAAAGCTGCCTGTTAAACCCGGCGGCCTTTGCCACGGCAGTACGGATCTCCTGGAGATCCTGCTTAAGCGGGTCTTCAGCCCTGAGCGGGCCCATGGCCAGCGTGGCGTAGCCCTCTATGGCGCCCAGCACATTATTAAGATCATGAGCCACCTTGCTCGACAGCCTGGCCAGGGCATCCATTTTTTCTTTCTCAGGCCGGCATTTAGCCGGTTTTTCGGTTTGCTGGTCCATTTTTCCTCCGCTATTCAAATTTATAACCATGCCCCGTAACGCTTACAAGGCGCGGGGCAAATTTGAAGCCCATTTTTTTTCTCAGGGAGGAAATATGGGTTTCAACCGTATGCGGGTTGTCGTAGGTGGCCGTATCGTAGCCCCAGACGGTTTCAAGTATATAAGGGACGCTGAGCACCCGGCCTTTTTTCTCAAGAAGCAGGGTCAGCAGGTCGAATTCTTTGCGGGTAAGCGCCGCGGGCTTGCCGCCTACCTTTACGGTGCGGGAGGAAGGGTCCAGTTCAATGCCCTGCTCCTTTATCTTTCCCGCCGTGCGGCCAGTATTGGCGGAATAGCGGCGCAGGACGGCATTAATTTTAGCCGCAAGCACCGGGAAAGCGAAAGGTTTAGCCAGATAGTCGTCAGCGCCTTTATCATAACCGGAAACCACATCCGTATCTTCGGTTTTTTCACCGGAAATTATTATTACGGGAACCCCGGCTGTCTCCGCCGAGCATTTTATGGCCTTGCACAGCTCGAAGCCGTCCAGGCCCGGGACCTGCACATCGGTAACCACCATATCCGGCCGGGAATCCCGTACCAGCATCAGCGCTTCCGAACCGTTATCCGTGAAAATTACGGTAAAACCGTGATTTTCAAGATAACGGCGCATCACCTCAAGCATCTTGCGGTCATCATCCACCAAAAGTATTTTTTTAGCCACAGAAACCCCCGGACAACTGTCCATTACCAGCAGAATCTAATATTCTCCATTGTACTATATTGGGTTTATTGCGCGGATACCCGTATAAATACTCCTTTTCAGTAAAGCCAGTTTATGCTGTATAATAGCCGCAGGGGGGATGAACATGGGAAAACCGCGCATTTTTCTAGTCGAAGACGAACAGGTTTCGAAGAAAATAACCATGAGGATGCTCCGGGAAACCGGGCTTGAAGCCGATGTCAGGGAAGGCAAAACCCTGGCCGCCGGTCTCTCTGGCCTGGCCGAAAGCGGGGTCGATATTCTTTTACTGGACCTGAACCTCCCAGACAGCGGCGGCCTGGACACGCTAAAAGCCGTCTGCGGAAAATTCCCGGCCCTGGCCGTAGTGGTAATGACCGGTACCGAAGACGGGTCCATGGGATTGGACGCCCTGAAATTAGGGGCCCAGGATTACCTTGTAAAAGGCCAGTTCGGGCACAGAGAGCTGGCCCGCACTATACGCTACGCTATTGAGAGAAAACAGCTGCTGAACGAAAAAGAAGAACTTATTTCACGGCTGCAGGACGCACTGAAGCGAGTAAAGAAGCTTACCGGCCTGCTTCCCACCTGCGCAGACTGCAAAAAGATTAAGACCGCCGAGGGCAAATGGGTGCAGATGGAATCCTATATCAGCGGCCATTCCGAAGCCCAGTTCAGCCACGGTTTCTGCGATGCCTGCTATAAGAAAAGGCTGAAAGAAATAAAATAAGCCTCCCCGGTTTCTATCCTGTTCTCCCTCTGCCTCCGCCGCCGGGCCCCCGTGCAGAACATGCCGCCCGCATAGTATTGTAAAATTACACTGTGGCCGTTTGCCGGGAATAGTCCCTGTTGCGACACATATAGCAATGAGCTTAGACCTTAACATTAACCCCACTCTAGTGCCCAAACTGGGCCTGAACCCCAAGCAGGCCGAGGCCGTGCAGTATTTTGCCGGCCCGCTTTTAATTATGGCCGGAGCGGGCACGGGCAAAACAAAGACGCTCACCTCGAAAATAGCCCTGCTTATCGCTTCCGGGGTGTCCCCCAGCCGGGTTCTGGCCATCACTTTCACCAATAAAGCCGCGCAGGAGATGCTGCACCGCGTGGGCAAACTGGTTCCGTATTCCGGCGGGATGTGGATACACACTTTCCATGCCCTCGGCGCGCGCATCCTGCGCCAGCACGGCCGCCTGATAGGCGTTCAGCCCGGTTTTGTTATCTACGACGATTCGGACCAGAAAAAACTTGTAACCCTCGCTATGGAGGAACTGGGCTTTGAAAGCGAGAAGAACAAAGCCTCGATGTACTTAAGCATCATCTCCCGCGCCAAGGACGATCTGCTGGATTCCCAGTCCTATTTAATAAACGCCCGGGCCGTCAGCGACCCCGCCCGCCTGAAAGCGGCCCAGATCTACCACCGCTACCAGAAGAAGCTCTCGGAAGCCGGCGCCATGGATTTCGGCGACCTGATAGTGCGCACGGTGGAACTTCTCAACGCCAAGGAAGAGATCCGCGAATATTTCCAGGAAAATTTCCAGTACATTTTGGTGGACGAATACCAGGACACCAACCACGCCCAGTACGTGCTGGTCAAGACCCTTTCGGCCAAGCACAGGAACCTCTGCGTAGTAGGAGACCCCGACCAGTCTGTTTACGGCTGGCGCGGGGCGGACATCCGCAATATAATGGAGTTTGAAAAAGACTTCACCGACGCTTTCACCGTGGTCCTGGAAGAGAATTACCGTTCCACCGCCAGGATCCTGCACGCCGCCAATGAAGTGATCAAGCACAATAAGAACCGCCGCGCCAAGAACCTCTGGACCAAGGCCGAGCACGGCGAGCCGCCTGAAGTTCTGGAATACGCCAACGAGAACGACGAAGCCAGGGGCATAGTGGACGAAGTAAAGCAGCTTACCGCGCGCGGCGGCCTTACCTATAACGATATAGCCGTTTTTTACCGCACTAACGCGCAGAGCCGCTCTTTTGAAGAAGCCTGCCGGCGTTCCCGCATCCCTTACCGGCTTATCGGCTCGGTGCGCTTCTATGACCGCAAAGAAGTAAAGGATGTCCTGGCCTACCTGAAGCTGCTGGTGAACCCGGCCGACACCATAAGCCTGCTCCGCGTAATAAACACCCCGACCCGCGGCATAGGCAAAACCGCCATAGACCATGTGATGGCCCACTCCCGGCAGAAAGAGATGCCCATTTACGACGCGCTGCTGAGCTGCGACCAGGTAGACGGGATAACCGGCACGGCCCGCCGCGGGATCAAAGAATTTTTAGACCTTCTTGAAGGGGTAAAATCAGACCTGTTCTCCGCAACGCCGTCCTCCATGCTGGCCAATATCCTTGAAAAATCCGGCTATTGGAAGATGACGGAAGAGCTGGCTGAAAAAGAGCCGGCCGAATCCCTGGCGCGCCTGGGCAATTTACAGGAACTGGTGAACGCCGTAAAAGAATTCGAGGAGCACTGCGTAAAGGAAGGAGCCACCCCCACGCTGCATAAATACCTGGAGGAAGTGATGCTTTCCTCCCAGGTGGATAAGCTAAATACCGACACCTACGCCATAACCCTGATGACGGTACACCTGGCCAAGGGCCTGGAATTCCCGGCCGTCTTCCTGACCGGGCTGGAAGAGAACCTTTTCCCCATAAACGCCGCAAATTCCTCCGAGGAGGACCTGGAAGAGGAGCGCCGCCTGGCCTATGTGGGAATGACCCGCGCGCGGCAGCGCCTTTTCCTGACCTGGGCGGGAACCCGCAGGGTTTACGGAACGACATACCCCAA
The DNA here is from genome assembly GCA_001871115.1 of Elusimicrobia bacterium CG1_02_56_21. Classification (GTDB taxonomy): domain Bacteria; phylum Elusimicrobiota; class Elusimicrobia; order Elusimicrobiales; family UBA9959; genus UBA9959. Next base: position 5,942 of record MNUR01000008.1, read on the forward strand.
CCTGGCTTCCCGTTTTATTTTTGAAAGCAAGGTAGCGCGCGAAACCGCCGCCCGGCAGGGCGAGGAAGACGTGCAGGTAATAACTTCCTACCAGCCGCCGCCTTCCATCCCGCGCATCGGCAAAGGCAGGCGGATAATGCACCCCGTGCACGGCGCCGGCCGCGTTGTGGACCAGATCGGCGCAGGCGAATTCGCCAAAGTTACCGTGGTTTTCGACACCGGAGTGCGCCAGACCTTCATGCTCAAATACGCCCCGCTTCAGCCTATTTAGAGGAATAGAGGACTGCAGGATTGGAGAACTAGCAAGAAGGGGGTTAGCGGATTGGAAGGCTGGCTTTTAAGGAGTTTCCTTATGGCTAATCCTCTAATCTTCTGGTCCTCTTACAAAAAGGTTAATGCTTTTAAATCATGGATAAAGAACATTCCGCCGGCGGCATTATATTCGAAGGAGGGAACGTTCTCCTTATCCTGGCCCGGAACCTGAAAGGTGAAAAAGTATGGACCTTTCCCAAAGGACACCTGGAGCCCGGAGAAACCCCGGAGCAGGCGGCCGTCCGCGAAGTAGCCGAGGAGACCGGCTGGGCCTGCGAAATAAAGTCGGACCTCTGCAGGGCCGAGTATTCTTTTATCCGCGACGGGAGACAGGTGCACAAAGATGTGCGCTGGTTTTTGGTAAAACGGGTGGGCGGCAACGGCGTGCCCGCAACCCCGGATGAGGTTTTTGGCATGAAGTGGCTGCCGCTGGCTGAGGCCGGGAGGGAGCTTGTTTACAGAAGCGACCAGGAAATAGTGGAGCTGCTCAGGAAAATATAAAGCCGCAAGGCCGCGCGCCCCTGCGGCGCGGGAAAGCCTACCCCAGTTTAAACCTCAGCCTCAGAACCCCTTCCGCAAAACTGCTTGAAATTATCCTGAAGGAGCCTATCTCTCCTGTGGAACTTACATGCCGCCCTATGCAGGGACAGGCATCGTAATCCCCGACCAGAACAATCCGCAGTTTATCCCCCGTCCCTTCCGGAAGGCGGCCCAGATCGAACTTTTCCGCGGCTTCCTCTTTGGAGACAAAAGCCTCGCTTACGCGCAGGTCGGACTTTACCGCTTCATTTACCTGTTTCTCCAGTCCGGAGATCTCGCCCGGAGTGAGGTCCCGGGGAAACCTGTAATCGCATTTGGACTTCTTTCTCTCGATATGGGAACTGAAAGCTCTTTTGCAGCCGAACATGCGCACCATCGCCTGGTTCAGCAGATGTTCCGCGGTATGCATTTTGGGTTCCGGATATTCCTTCATCGCCGTTTTACCGCGGGGATAAACATTGTATGCCGCTCGTTTATTTTTTTAAGCAGGCCTGCCAGCCCGCCGATATCGCCTTTTATAACTTTGGCGGACCGGCTTGAGATACAAGCGCAGTCCGCGAGGCAGACCCTGGCCGTCTCCGGGTAGGCTTTCAAAGCCGCCGCCACAAAATTTTTCCTGCGCGCGGAGTTCTCCGGCAAATTGAGAACGTCCGGCACAAAAATAAGGGTATCCATGTCGGGGGTAAAAACGGGGTTTTCCACCGAGAACGCGGCATCCACCAGCCGCAGGCCGCGAGGGGAGTATTTGTTAAGAGCGAAGAGGTTTATCAGCGCGTCAAAAGAAGAGACTCCCGCAAAAACCCGCACTTCCGCGTTTTTTTTAGCGGCGGCCTTCATTACTTCCGCCGCGGTCTGGTTAAGGAAAAGCGGGTTCCCGTAGGTCAGAAAGCCCACGGTATCATGCTTTACAAGGGCCGTGACGGCGGCTTTCACGGTTTCCTCCCGGTTAAGCCCGCAGGTAAGCTTCATGCCGGGCGCCTGCCGGGAAAACTGCGCTGCGGTGGCTTTATCCAGGCAATGCGTGTAGACCACCCCGCATTGCCTCATAGCGGCCAGTGTCTCCAGTGTTATCTGCGCCGGGTAAAGGCCGTAGGAAAAGATATAAAGTTTTTTGCAATTCTCTCTCATGCCGATATTGCCTCCTGTTAATTTTCCGGGGCGGCCCCCGGCCTGCCGCCGGCCGGATGTCGTTTTTTAACCGCTACCTCCGCTATGGTGAAAACCGGGTAAAAAAAAGCGCGGCTTTTCCTTACAGTTATCTTATATTCTACGGGCCTCAATAAAAAGCCGCCTAAAAAAAACTGCGCGCCCCGGTTAAATTCAGAAGAGGAGCGTACGGTGCCTGCGGCTGACTCTATTTTACCGGCGTCCAGCCCTGCCAGCGCGCCGGGCAGGTCTCCGGAGCCGGCTTTAAAGAGCGCGGTGTCCAGGCCCGCGGCGGAACCGCCAAGCAGTTTTCTGGCCGCGGGATAGGGCGTTGCCGGAAAAAAAGACGCCAGGTAGCTGTAAGCCGCATAATCATATAAACAGGAAAACCCGGGGGCAGACGCTTTTCTTTTAAGACTGAGCAGGCCGTCATAAACGGAGTACCTGAGGTAAAGAGCGGCAAAATCGTTCTCCGCTGAATTTACCAGGCGACCGAGTTCGCCCAGCGCCGCCCCTCCGGCTTCTATCCTGGCGGCCAGCGCCTCCAGGGCGGCTTTAAGCCCGAAAACGGCCTGCCGCAGCTCCCCGGCTCCGGGCTCTTCTTTCGCCTGATCAAGCGAGATAACTGCGGCTTTCAGCGCCGAAATGCGCGCCCTCAAGCTAAGCGCGGACATAGCTGAACGCAGCCGCAGGCGCAATGCCTCCAGCCCGCGGGATTCCTGCTCCGTTACCACGGCCCTGCCCTTAAGGGAAGCAGCCGCTACGACAAAATCTTTGTACAGGGAAAAAGCAGCGGAATACGGGCCTTTAATCTCTATCTTCAGGCCTTCACTCCTCACGGACCCAAGCCAGGCCCCTGCCTCCCGCACCGCCCGCTCCAAACCGGCTTTATTAAGCTTGTAATCGGCGTATTTTACGGAGAAAAGGTCGCTGCCTCCCGAAGCCCCGCCTATCCTTACTTCCGGTCCTTCCGTGTCCGCCTGCGGCCCCTCGTAAAGACGCCGGGCCGCCAGCTCAAGGGTTTCTCTTGAAACGGACGAGTTGCCCGCGGCCGAGTTCAGGGCTTTAACGGAGGCTATAAAAGCGGGGTTGAACTCCCAGTTCATCTTCCGGGTTTCAATACTGTCGTGTATCTTGCCCCCGGCGCCTTTCATATTCAGGTAAACCTCGGCGGCTTTGCCCGGGTTTTTTCTTATCCAGGTCAGCAGAGCGCTCCTGGCGCCCGAATAAGTCTCTATCCCTTTCAGATCCACAAAACGCTCCGCCATACCGGCTTCCAGTATCTTGTCCGCCAGCTCCCCGCGGAAGAACAGGCTTGTGGCCAGGCGGTCGCTGAGAGAAGCGGCCTCTTCCTGCCGGGCGTCCTCCGGGCGCGCCTCGTCCTGAACAGCAGCCAGTGGCCGGAAAAACAAATTGGTTAAGATAAGCGCGGTGAAAAAAATTTTCATTTAACTAGAGCCAGGAGCGCAGCAGGTAGAGAAGGGCGGAGGCCGCCTTGGCCGTAAGCGGCCTTCTCCTCACGTCATTGAGCGTGACCAGCCTGCATTTTTTCAGATCTTCCCGGAAAGACCGCGTCATAGCGGCCCCGAAAACCCGGTCATAAACATTAAGATTCACCTCCAGGTTGTAATGGAGACTGCGGTGGTCCAGGTTATGGCTGCCTACCGAAGACCAAAGGCAGTCTATCACGGCCGTCTTAGAGTGCAGTATCGGCCCCTGCCATTCATAGATCTTGACGCCGTTCTTTATCATATGGCCGTACCTGGCCCAGGAGGCCCAGCGCACATAAGCGTGGTCGGTATCCCGGGGCGCTATTATCCGCACGTCCACCCCGCGCTGCGCAGCTTTTATAAGCTGCCTGTACACCAGCCGGTCCGGCAGGAAGTAAGCGTTAGTGATATAAATATACTCGACCGCTCTGTCTATCGCATAGCGGTAGGTTCGCCTTATGGACCGCACATTGCGTATCCCGCCTGCAGATACCACCGCAACCCGGTGGTTCCCGGCTTTGGCCGGCCTGGAAACCGGCAGACAGGGTTCCTCAGGCCCGCTGACCGGGGTGGAGGCGGCCCAGGCATCCCAGAAGATCTTTTCTATCCCGGCGGTGGCCGGACCGCTAACGCGCGCCTGCGTATCCTTCCAGCCGCGGCCCCCCATGGATTTAGGCGCGTCGCTCTCGGTAATATTGGAGCCGCCCACAAAAGCCCATTTCCCGTCCACGCAGACGGTCTTCCGGTGATCGCGCTTTATCCAGTTCCAGTAGGGCTTCCAGTAGATCACGGGGCGGAACTCGGCCACTTTAACGCCGGCTGCGGCCAGCTCCGTAAAAAATCCCCTGTCCGTCAGTATCGAACCGACAGAATCGTAAATGAGATACACGGCTACTCCCTCGCGCGCTTTCTCACGCAGAAGCTTTGAAAAAGCACGGCCGATAAAGTCGTCGGCAAAAGAATAGAACTCGAGAAGGACGAACTTTTTCGCCGAGCGGATAGCGGCCAGGAGCGCAGGAAAAGCCTCCTCGCCGTCATTATACAGGACGACCTCGTTCCCGTCCAAGGCGTCGGCCGGAGAAAGGCAGTAGCGTTTCCAGTTCACTTTTTCCTGCATAGATCCCTGTTCAGCCTCTCCAGTTCCTTCGGCTCCAGAAAAATCAGCGAGCGGTCATAACCATTCTGCGCCTTCAATAAGCCGGATTTTTCAGCAAGTTTCAGCCCGGAACAGGCGGGGCCTGGGCGGCCCGAAGCGGCGTACACCCGCGCCAGGCCCAGCCGCGCACCCGCAAAAAAAGGTTCAAGAGAAAGGGCCCGCTTATAGGCGGCCCCGGCTCCCCGCAGGTCGCCGAGCGAATAAAGAATATCTCCCTCCGCTGCCCTGGAAAAAGGGTCCCTGGGCTTATTAATAGCCTGCAGACGAACGCCGGCCAGGGCCGCTTCGGGATAAAGGCGGGCGCCTTTCTCGGGAGATGCAGGCGCCACCGGCAGCGCCGCAGAGCCCAGCGCAGCGACGCAGGCCGCGGCCAGCAGGGCCTTAAGCCTCATATTTCCTCCCGAGACAGCAGCCTCGCCGGCTGAAGCCAGGCCGAGAGAGCCCCAGAACAGCAGCGATACTGCGCCGGAATAGAAAATAATATCGGTCCCTCCCTGGAGGAACACCGCCAGCGCGCACAGCTTCAGCGGCAGGCGGTTTGCTCCGCCCCGGAAAAAACCCTGGGCGGCGGCAGCCAGGAAAAAGATCGCGGCGGGGAAACCGGCCTCCGCGGCCAGGTTAAACAGTTCACCGTGCGCGTGCAGGGTGCTGTGCCCGTAAAAAGACACTCCGTCGAAATAAGGGAATTTAAAAAATTCAAAAGCTCTTACAAAAAGCCCGGGGCCCCAGCCTGTAAGCGGGCTGGCGGCGGCGGCCTGAAGCGCCGCGCTCCAAAGGCGCGGGCGCTCGAAAGCGCGCGGGTCAGAGAATTTAAGCAGCCCCCCGATAAAATCCGCCGGCAGAAGCACGAAGGCGGAAGCCGCCGCGAGCAGGAATACCGCTAATGCCCTGCGCCTGCCGGAAACCGCCAATCCGGCCGCGGCGCTGAAAAAAGCGGCCCCGATAGCGCCCCGGGATCCCGAAGCGGCCAGGCCGAGCGCGATAAAACCGGCCAGGATGAACATCAGGTTCTTTTTACTTCCCTTTATCGCTTCAAAGCCAGTCAGGAGCGCGGCCGGAAAAGCGGCAGCCGCGAAAGCCGCTGTGTAATTGGGATTAGCCCCCATAAAACCCGCAGCGCCGAGGCCGGAAGCTTTCTGAAAAATAAAAACCGCCGAGGCGGCCAGGCCAATAGCCAGGACCGAAAACAGCCATCCGTCTTCTTCGGCCGCGGAAGCCGAAAAGAACAGGGCCGCGAATACGGCGTATTTAGCCAGTACTGAAAAAGAGAAAGCCGGGTCGGGAGAAAAAAGGGCGGCTGCGGCCATCCAGCAGAAAAAAAGAAGGGCGCTGTTCCGCCCCCCCGCCCGCAGCCGGCGGCCGGAAAGAAGGAACCATGCGAAAAAAAATACGGAGAAAACAACCCAGCTCAGCGGCGACCTGAGCCCGCCTAGCGAGGCGGCCAGCGCCAGGAGAATGCCGGGCGCGTAAGGCGAAGCGCAGCAGAGCGGGCTCATTTAAACACCCCGGCGCGCCTGGCCTCCAGCTCCGCGGCCTGCCTCTCGCGGCCCGGAACCGAATAGATACGCTTAAGGAAACGCCACGGCCCGGCGCTGTATGGGTTTTCCCGCAGCGCCATCTCGTAATAAACAGCGGCCCCAAAGGCGGAGCCGGGAGCGGCGAGATTAAAGTTTCCCAGTAATTCCAGGGCCGGGCCCCTGAAGACCCCGCCCGAGAGGGCCGGCTTAAGTTCAGCTTCAGCCAGGTCCGGCCTGCCCGCTTGCGCCGCGGCGAAAGCCCGGCCGCGGGCTTTCTCGAAGGACAGGCTGCGCATATCCAGTCCGGCCAGTGCGGCCAGGAGCAGACCGGCCAAAGCGAGTGCGGCGCCCGCGGCACGGCGTGAAGGCCTGAAAAAACCGGCTTCTTCGGCAGGTGAACTGAGCAGCCAGCAGAAAAGCCAGAAATTGGCCGGCACCGAAAGGCCGAAATCCAGCAGCGAATGGACCAGGGCCGCAATTACGGAATATTTCAAAAGCCCGGTTTTACGCCGCATTGCGGCGAACAGAACCCAGAACCAGGCTATAGAAGCCGCAATCCCGTTTTCGGAAAGGAACTCCAGGTAATAGTTATGCGCGTAAACAGAATGCTCCCTGAAGGCTCCTTCAGCCTGAAAAGCTCCCTGCGCCCAGGTAAATGAAGCGTGGCCGAAGCCGGACAGCGGCCGCAGAGAGAACATATCCCAGGCGCTGCGCCACCAGGCGAGCCTGCCGGATATAGAATCCGCCTGGAGAAGGTAAAAAACCGGGCCCGCCAGTAAACCCAGGACCAGAAGTATCCGGATATTTTCTTTTAACTCCCTCCCTTTACAGCGGGAAGCGGCGTAAATCCCCGCGGCGACCACGCCGGCCAGCGCGGCCCCGAGCGACTGGGTCCACACTACCAGTATGACCATAGCCCCGGTCAGGGGCCACTGCTGCCTGTCCAGTGCGAGCGGAATTATCATTACCGCGTAAAGAGCGAGGGCGTTAAAATTGGTCAGCGGCGGTTTTGCGTAGAAATTCTCCAGCACAAAAACCTGCAGGAGAGATAAGACAAAAACCAGCCAGGCCCCGTAGAGCAAAAAGCGCTCAGCCCTTTCCCGCTCTTCCTTTTTAATAAACGAAGCAAAGAGGAAAATCAGCAGCCCGGCCGCGTAATTACCCCATTCGTTAAAGACATAGCCCCTGAAGGGGCTCAGAATGAGGGAAAAGAAAGAGAGCCCGGCGGCGATCCAGAGAGGGATGAATCTTTTCTCTCCAAAACCGCGGGGGAGGCCCTCGCCGTAAGCTTTTAAGAAAACCCAGGCGAGGCAGCCCAGCAGGACGGCCCGCTGGAAAGCGAGCTGGAGGGGCAGGTCGAAGACGGCCTGCAAGGCCGGGGCAATACCCAGCACGAAAAGAAAGATATAAGCCAGCATTTTTGCTCAAAAACAAGGGCCAGGTCCTGCCTGGGCCTGGTCCTTTTATAACCGAACCGCGGCCCGGCTCAGTTTTCTATTATCTTGGGAGTAACGAAGATCAGGAGTTCCTTCCTGGTTCTGGTATTCGTTTTCTTCCTGAAGAGGACTCCGAGCAGCGGGATATCACCCAGGACAGGAACCTTGGTGACAGTATCCGTATTCGCGTCGTGGATCAGGCCGCCAATTACTATGGTTTCGCCGTTCTTCACAATCACGTTGGTGTCCGTGCCCCTGGTGGCGATATCGGGCGGCGCGTCCAGGTAGGGGCGGCTGCCGATCTGGCTGACGGTAGGAAGAATATGCATTGTAATCCGGCCGTCCGAATTTATAGTGGGGGTCACCTTGAGAGTTATGCCGCTGGTTATGGTGGGGTAGGTGGTGGAAGTCGTGGGCCCGCTGGTGCCTATGGTAGTGGTCTCCTGCTTATAAGTAGTCTGGTCCGTGATAGTTATATTGGCTTCTTTATTGTTCAGGGTGGCAACCTTCGGGTCCGAAAGAACCTTAAACTTGCCCTTGCTGGCGGAGGCGGTTATTACAGCGTTTATTATGGAATTATCCGTAAGCTTACCGAACCTGAACACGCCCGAAATACCGTCGAACCCGACCGACCTGTCAGTACCGTTGACATTAGCGGACAGCGCCCTGTTATTAGGCCCGGTAGCCCCGTCCCAGGTAACGCCGAGCTCAAAAGTGCTGTTAAGCACAACTTCAACCAGCTTGACCTCTATCATAACCTGCCTGGGGATCCGGTCGAGGTTGCGGATAAGCCTGGCGGTGGAATCAAGTCCGAAAACGGTGTCCGTAACCACAAGGGCGTTATTGTTCTCGTCCACGGTGCACTTGGCCGAGCGGCCCTCGGCCAGGGCCACAGCTTCCACCTGGGCCTTAACTTCGGCGGTCTTGGCGTAATTAAGGAAGAAAACCCGGGTCTGGGGCATGGATTTCTTCTGCTCCGCTATGAACGTAGCGGGAGACGCGATGCGTAAAATATTGTCGCCAACCTGCTGCGTAGAAAGCCCCTTTACATTGAGCAGGGTTTTAAAAGCTTCCTCAAAAGGAACCTTGGCCAGGCTGATGGTCACGGTGCCGGAAACGTCGTCGCCGTAAATAATATTAATATTGGCCTTGGCCGCCATCATCTCTATAACTTCCCTTACATCGGCCTCGTTGTAGTCAAAACTTATCGGTTCGCGGGAGAGGCTGTCCATTATATTGCGGGAAGAAGGGGCTGAATATCTTTTGTTTGCGGATATTACCGGGGTATTCTCCCGGTTAAGGTCGGACGGCTTTATGGGGGCGGCCGCGAGCGTCACTGTAACGGGACCCGAGAGGACCGGCTTTATGACCTTGACCCCGGCGGGCACGGCGGCAGGGGCGTCCTTCAGCGCGGCCGCCGCCTTCCCGGAACCGGCCGAGAACATAACCACCAGCTCGGAACCTTTGCGGGTTATCTCATAAGCGGTAATTCTGGAAAGGTCCATGACTATGCGGGAAATGCTGACCGGGGTAGTCTGGAACTGCCCGGTGCGGACCTTGTCCAGCGGGTCGCCGTTGACGGGAATGTCCTGGAGAGTCTTAAGTTTTGAATCCATCAGGTCCACTACCAGCCTGGGCGGGGTCGCCGTGGTAAAAGCCTTGTACTGCACGGGGCGGTCGGTGTCTATGTAAACGTTTTCCGCGGAGACCCGGACTGATTTTACGGTGGCGTTCTCCACGGCATAGATCAGGAGCGGGTTCTGTCCCAGCAGAAGAGCTATTATAGCGGCAACTGTGAATTTTTTCATTTTAATATCTCCAAATCCCCGCGTATGCCGCTAAAGGGCATATAGCCGGCTTGCGGCCGGAGGTCACTCGTTTTCACGCAGGTTAATACGGTGAACTTTCTTGTCTTCGGTCATCAGTATGACCTGCTTTCCTTTTACCACGCCGGAAACGCCCGGAACCAGCTTTTTCCTGCCGTCGGTAAGGCGTCCGGCCTTAAGAGTGTAAACATCCCCCGCAGCGTCCCGCAGCAGGGCCTGGCGTCCGCGGGAATCTTCCATTATTCCCGTCAGGGTAAGGCCGTAAATAGTAAAAGTTCCCTTTTCCACTGCCTGGCCTTTGCCGAGCTTGCCGGTCCCCTTCTGGTCGCCGTAAACCGTAGCCGGAATAAGCGGGTCGCGGGTATTTCCGGGCTTGTAGGCCTGTTCCACGGTAACGGCCGGGGTGGAAACAGCCACCTGGGCCGAGGCTGTCGCGGCGCCGGAAACAAACAGGAGGGTTAGTATAAAGCGCATAGTTTAACCGTTATACTGATAAGCGGCCAGCGTAAAAGTGGCGCTCGCTGAATTTTCTGCGCCTACGGTGGCGGTAATATTGAGGTTCTCCGAGGTCAGGATGCGCTCCTCCAGGCCCAGCGCGGTCAGGAAGCGGCCGATGTCGTGATAGTCGCCTTTTAAGCTGATCGTGTAGGTCACCTTGGTAAAATACTCCACCTTCGCCTGAACGCCGGGGGAAATGGAGTTGATACTGATCTTGTATTTGCGGCTGAGGGTGGTCACGGTACGGAGCAGGTCCGGGATCCTGCGCTCGCTGGGAAGTTTTTTCACAGCGGCTTCTCTTTCTATCTTCAGGCTGGCCAGCTTGGCCTCCAGGTTCTTATACTTGGCTTTCTGCTCCTTGGCCTTCTGGATATCGGCCTGCATGGTCGCCACTTTCCGGGAATTCTCCTCTATTTTCCTGGCGGTCGGCAGCCAGAAATACTGGAGATAGGCGAAAATAAACAGCCCGCCGAAAACCACGCCGGCGGCGATCTGGGTTATCTGCTCCTTGGTAAGCTGTATTTTGTCCATAGTGTTATTTATACGTGTACTTCATGGTGATCGGGACCGTGAACTTCTTCCCCATCTCAGTATCAGTAACCGCTATGCTGCCGATCCCCACCTCGGTATAAGGCCCGGAAGTCTCCAGGGAATTTATCCAGTACGCCAGGTCGTAGGCGGAGTTGGAGTTAACGCCCATGGACACGGCGACTACGCTGCCCGACAGGGTGGTTCCGACGTTATTTAACCAGAGCGTGGAGGGCAGGTCGCCGACAAGGTCCTGGAGGAAACTGGTATAAATAAAGCGGCCCTTGTTTATGCTGTTGATAGAGTTAAGGTACTTCTGCACCTCGGCGATCTGGGCCTCGATAGCTTTCACCTGCTCGACGTCTTTCTGAAGGATCAGCATCTCCGCCTCGCTCCTGGCAAGGTCGGCCTCGATGGTCTTGGAGCGGGTTATATGCCAGACAGAAACCACCGCGATAGTGGCAAAAACCACCACGGCGGCCAGCGCGATTTTGGCGATAACGACCTTGCGGTTTATCCTCGCTATATACTCGGGCGGAATGAGATTTATCTTTATCATTCTTCCCAGTCCTTCATCTTGCGCAGCGCAAGCCCGGCCGCCACGGCCAGAGCGGGCAGCACGTCGTTAGGTATATTTTTGGGGACTTCTTCCAGGAAAGACAGCGGGTTGACTATCTCTACCGGAACCTTGAATTCGGCGGACAGGAATTTGTTTATATTCCCCAGGTTGGACATACCCCCGGAAAGAATTATCCTGGAAATAGAATGGTCCACCCCCTGGGAGAGGTAGAAGTCTATTGAGCGGGAAACCTCGGTATAAAGATCCTTGAGCACGCCGGCGGCGGCCTTTGAAACTATAATGGCGTCACGGTCAAAACTCTCGATAGCGGCCTCTTTGTCCTCGTCGCTGACCATCACGGAGCGGTCTTTCTTAAGATTGTCGGCCGCGGCCGGATCTATCTTCATGGCCTTGGCGATAGCCTTGTCAAAAGTGGCCCCGGCTATGAAGATATCGCGCACCACGCGCGTGACCCCGCTGGAAACGATGGAAAGATTGGTCACCTTCTGGCCGATATTGAGCATCAGCACCGAGCTGTTGTCTTCCCTGGGCGCCGCGCGGTCATAAAGGGTTTCAAGCGCGAAAGAATCCACGTCGATTATAAGCGGGTCCAGGCCGGCGTCGGAAATAATATCTATTTTATCCTGCACCGCGTCGCGCTTGGCCGCCACCAGCACCGTCTCTATCTTCGGATCCCCGTCCTCCGAGGATTCGTTAAGGATGCTGTAGGTCAGGTTTACGTCTTTAATGTCGAAAGGGATAAAGGGCTCAGCCTCCACATTGATAGTGAGGTCCAGTTCTTTCCTGGAAAGTTTGGGGAGTTTAACGTAGCGGACAATTACGGCATTGCCGGAAATGGAGGCGGCGGCGTGCTTGGCCTGGATGTTTTTCTTCTTGAGATAGTTCCGTATCTCATCCGAAATTATAGCCTTCTTCTCTTCAGGGGTGGTGTCCGGCTTGATAGCCAGGGGAATATAGCCCCAGTCCTTAAGCTTCAGGACTTTTTTTACTTCCGTGAAGCAGATTATCTTCACGGCATAGTTGCCTATATCTACGCCTATAATATCCTTAGGCGGAAAAATCTTTTTAATAAAATTTGATGACATCTGTTTTTATAACCAGCCCGCTGCCGAACCGCGGTTTGGCGAACCCAAAGCCTGCTCCTATTATAGAACAATTATATTAAATAATCATTGCTTGTAAAGCGACAGTATAATAACAAAGCCGAAAATCCCGCCCCCCCCGGCTGTTTTCCCGCGCGGCTCGCCCGCTTTGCTTCCCCGCGCGGTACCGGGGAATTATTTTTTTACTCCCCTATTTGCTTAAATATCACTATGTTAAAAGGTGCTTTTGCGGGCGAAGCCGGCGCGGCCGGACTGGGGCCGGAGGCTTTTACCGGCGGAGGCTTCAGGATTTCCGCCTTCTGCCCCGCCAGGCCCGGCCTTAAAAGGCCCGCCGCGCCGCAGGACGCAATGGCCTACGGCGATCTAGAATCCCTCTTATCAAAAGAGCCGGGGCTGGATTTTGCCGCAATAAACCTTCCGCGCAAAGAAAGCTTCAGCGCCGCGCTGCTCGCTCTTAATCACGGCCTGCATGTCATCTGCAAGCCGCCCTTCTGCGCTTCCACCACCGAATTTGAAACCCTGCGCGCCGCCGCTGAAAAAGCCGGAAAAATAATCTTCCCGGCGCAGCCCTGGGAGCATGCAGCCCCCTGGCTTGCGCTGGAGAAAGCCATAACCCGCGGCCTTGCCGGAGAAATAAACTATGCCGAGGTCCAGGCGATGATTCCGGGCCCGGCCCCGGAAGGCGGAGCCGCGGCGGCGCTGGACTGGCAGGCTTTTTCAATGCTGCTGGCGATGGTCCGGCGGCCCCCGTCCGCCATAGAGGCCAGAATGGATTGCGGCGGAACCGCGGCTTTTCACGCGCACTTCGGGGGAGCCGACGGTTTTATTCACATCTCCTGCGGCGCACACGCCCCACGGCTGCGCGCGGCGGTAGCGGGAAGTCTGGGCCGGCTGGAACTGGACGGGAACCTGCTCCGCCTGGATATCAAGGACCTCCCCCCGGAAACGGTAGAACTGCGGCATGAACTGGTCCCCGGGGCCTGCCGTCCTGAATGGCTGGCCGCGGAACTCTCCGCTTTCAAAAAAGAAACGGAAGGCTCCCTGGCGCGCGGGTCCGGACTGCGGAATTCAAGATATTGCGTGAAAATTCTGAAGAACGCTGCTTACTCGGCCTCGGTAAAGTCGGCAGCCGTGCCGCTATAGCCGGGGAGTCGGGAATCGGGAGTCTGAAAGCCGGGGGGATGAAAACGGCCGGGACTGTTTGGTTTACCCTGGCTATTTTTATCTTTAGAGTTCGCTAAACCGCAAAACTCACTCGCCGGTCCGGTCGGTACTCAGGCCATTTTTCTCTGCGCCTGCCGGGGCGCCCCCGGAACGCAGGGCGGCCACCAGGAACCGGCTTATCTCTTCGCTTGATTGGTAAACCTGCAGCCCCGCCCTTGCCAGAAAGAACAGGGTAAAGCCCAGGAAAAGCGCCTGGTAAGCCCATTCATACCCCTCTATAAAAGGGGAAAAAACGTCCTGGAAGGCGTAGTAAGAAAAAAGCAGCGCAAGAACTTTGACAATGCTGCGCGCCAGCCGGCCGGCCCCCGGCATAAAGTCCAGAATTCCATCCACGGACGGAGAAATTTCTCCCCCGAACTTGATAAAAATTATTACGCTCAGCAGTGAAACGACCGCGGTCAGGAATACTCCGACCGGCATTTTCAGGCTCATGAAAGGCAGAGACCGCGAATAGGGCAGGCTTTCGACAAAGAAAGCTATGGTGAAGAGAGTAAAAAGCGCCACCAGCATCTTGACGGACTTTATCAGCAGATCCCAGAGGAGTTCCTTTTTTACCATACTGGAATCTACCAAAAATGCCGGCCCGCCCGCAAACCCGGCCGCCTTGATTTATAAATATGAATGATAATATTGTTATTGTAAACCGCGCTTTTATGTGATAATATAAAGACTTAAAGCAGCCCCCGGGGGGCTAAACGCTGTGGAGGAAGAAACCATGATAGTAGAAAGAACCGAATACAAGGGCCAGCCGGTCCTCATACTCAAGAGAAACGAGAATGACAAATACCCGTTCTCTTTCGGCCTCTCCAAGGCCCGCCTCATAATTGAGGGTTTTGAAGAAATAAAGAAATTCGTGGCTGAGAACGACAACAAAGAAGAGAAAAAATAGTTTTCTCTCTTCTCCGAGTCAAGAATAAATGTTGTCAAAAAAAGAACTGGCTATAGCCGGGTTTTATGACAGCATTTATCATTTTTACGGCCTGGCAAATTCTTTCCTGACCTTCGGCCTGGACCGCTGGTGGCGGACAGCCGCCTCCAAAACAGCCAGGAGCTCCGCCCCCGCAGCGCTCAACGCCCTTGACGCCTGCTGCGGCACCGGAGATTTCTCACTCGCACTGAAAAAAGCGTACGGCCCCGGTCTTAAACTGACCGGCGCCGACCTCAGCGCCGCCATGCTTTCGGCCGCTAAAAAAAATAATCCCGGGATGAAGTTCATACAGGCTGAAGCCAAGGCCCTGCCCTTCCCCGCCTGCAGCTTCGACCTGCTCACAATAGCCTTCGCCGCCCGCAACCTGAACATAGACAGAGAGAGAATGCTGGCCGCCCTGCGTGAATTCCGCCGGGTTCTTAAACCCGGCGGCCTTTTTCTCTGCCTTGAAACCACGCGCCCTGAAAACCCGGCGGTCTGGCTGATGATGAGGATCTACGTTAAAACCCTCATCGGCCTGCTTAATCTTCTCTCGCCGAAAAGCCGGTCCTCGTACGACTTCCTGAAAAACACTATCCTGGTTTTTTACGACGCTGACGAATTTTCAGCCCTGCTTGAAGAAGCCGGCTTCACCGGGGCCGCCTACAAAAGGCTCTTTCCCGGGGCGGCGGCGGTACACACGGCCAGGGCTTAACCTTCGGCTCTCAGCCTGTTCCGTATCATCTTCAAAATAACAAAGGAATCCCTCTCGCGCTCCTCCAGCGTGCCGCCCAGAAAAGCTATGGTTTCACGCCGGTCAGGGATCACTTTCTTGGAGAGGGTATTGCAGCGGCGCTGCGTTTTTTTAAGTTCGTGCGCCAGGCGCGCCGCGGCGGTATCCAGCCCCGCCAGCTCCGCCAGCCCCGGCAGCGCCGCATTGAAAGAAAACACAGCCCCGTCCGCGGCCGCAGGCGTACCCCCGGGCCCGAAATAAAAACCGGCTTTTACCGCCCGGGCCGAGCCAAGCGGAAGCCTGGTCCCCATAAACCTCTTCTCTTTTATCTTCACGGTTTGCACAGGGAGCACACCGAGCGCGGCCCTGTCCACAGCCGCGGACCCGGCATCAAGCTGAGCCTCCCGCAGCGCGGCGTTCGCCCGGGCCAGCAGGCTCTCCACGCTTTCTCTCGCCAGCGCCGCGCGCCCGGCTGTCGCCCCGAGCTCACGCAGCAGAAGTTCCCTCTTCCGGTCAAGCAGGTCATACCCCTCCTGCGCAAATTCAAGCTGACGCCTCAGAACCAGCAGCGACGATTTAGTCGACGGAACGTTCAATAAAGCCATATTTCCCCCTAAAATAATTTAACCGCGGAGCCGCTGAGCGTAAGGAGCGAAAGCGGGAACAAAGATGAACCAAGAGGGAAAGTATCCCGGCAATATCTCCCTGTCTGATTTCATAGCCCGTCTTCCTATCCTTTCTCGACCCCGGTTTCTTCCGCGTAATGCTCGTCGAGCAGAGCGCCGCTTACCCTGCGCAGTTCTTCCCGGGGCAGCATCGACAGTATTTCCCAGCCCAGGTCGAGGGTGCGGGCTATGGGCCTGTTCTCACGCTCTCCCTGGCTGAGAAAGCGCAGCTCGAACGCCTCTCCGAATTTCAGGTACTGCTTATCGCCCGGGCCCAGCTCTTCCTCACCGATAATATCCGCCAGCGCCCTCACCCTCTTAACGTAAGCGTAGCAGGCGAAAAGCTGGCTGGCCAAAGCGGGATGATCCTCGCGCGTATAACCTTTCCCCACCCCGTCCTTCATAAGCCGCGAGAGGCTGGGCAGCCCGGCTATGGGCGGGTAAATCCCCCGCTGGAAAAGTTCCCGGTCCAGAACTATCTGTCCCTCCGTTATATATCCGGTAAGGTCCGGTACGGGGTGGCTGATATCGTCGGAGGGCATGGTAAGGATAGCGGTCTGGGTAATAGAACCCGGAGAACCGTCCACGCGGCCCGCGCGCTCGTAGAGGGAAGCCAGGTCCGAGTACAGGTAGCCGGGATAACCTTTACGCCCCGGCATCTCCCCCCTGGCCGTGCCTACCTCGCGAAGGCTTTCGCAGTAATTAGTCATATCCGTAAGGACCACCAGGACATGCCGGCCGCAATCGAAAGCCAGATGCTCGGCGAGGGTCAGTGCCGCCCGCGGGGCAAGCAGCCTCTCTACCCCGGCCGCGTCCGCCAGGGACAAAAACATCGCCACGCGGGACAGCGCGCCGGAATCGGCGAAGTCCCGCCTGAAATAATCGGCCACATCCCTCTTTATTCCCATCGCGGCAAAAATCACGCAGAAGCCGGCTTCATCTTTGGGCAGGCAGGCCTGTCGCACCAGCTGCGCGCAGACCTTGTCGTGAGGCAGGCCGTTACCGGAAAATATCGGCAGCTTCTGTCCGCGCACCAGGGCGTTCATCCCGTCGATGGCAGAGATCCCTGTCTGTATGAACTCGCGCGGGTAACGCCGCGCCACCGGGTTTATCGGCAGTCCGTTAACATCCCTCCTGTCTTCAGAAAGCGGAGGCGGCCCGCCGTCCATGGGCCGTCCAAGCCCGTCAAAAACCCTGCCCAGCATATTTTCAGAGACGGGCAGCCGGAGACTCTCCCCCAGGAAGCGCGCGCGCACCGTGCGGCCAGACAGCCCGCCCGTACCTTCGAGAACCTGCACCAGCGCGAGCTCCTCGGAAATATCCAGAACCCGCCCCAGCCGCGGCTCCCCTCCCGGCCCGGTGATCTCCACAAGCTCGTCGTATCCCGCGTCCCGGACGCGCTCCACCGCCACCAGCAGCCCCTCCATCCTGGAGGCCCCCGTATAGGTCAGCCCCCTGTCCGGGGCATAGTCCCTGACTTTATTCATGAGCCCTCCGTTACAGACTTTGCGGTCAGCGCTTCCAGTTCCCCGGCCAGGCGCGCCGACAAACCCGCCAGGCCCGCGAGGTCGTCCCCGGCATAATCGGTTCTGGCGCGCAGTATAGCCGGAACGCAGGGCAGAGAAGAGATCTCTTTCAGCGAGCCTCCCGCCTTTATATACTCACGCCCTCCGCGGTAAAGAGCCATTATAAGCCCCAGCAGCGCCGCCTGCTTTGCCGGGGGGCAATACATGTCTTTTTCCTCAAAGGCGTTCTGCGCCAGAAAACCGTCCCGCATTATCCCTCCTATAAACAGGTACAGCCGCTGGCCGTCCGGCAGCGCGTCGGGCCCGATAAGCCGGCCTATCTGTTGATAGTGCTCCTCGCGCTGCAGAACAACCATCGCCTCGCTGCGCAGGCCGCGCCAGCCCGGGCACAGCTTTTCCCACGCGGGCTCCACCTCGTCGAGATAATCGGAATAGGAGCGCAGCCAGTTTATGGAGGGATAGTGCCTCGCATTAGCAAGCTCGGTATCCAGGGACCAGAACACCCGCGTAAAACGGCGGGTATGCTGGGTCACCGGTTCCGAAAAATCCCCCCCGGGCGGACTGACAGCCCCCACTATGCTTATGGAGCCCGGCTCTTTATTAAGAGTAGTTACCGCGCCGCCCCGCTCGTAAAACTGCGCCAGCCGCGAAGGCAGGCTGGCGGGGAAGCCCTCCTCTGCCGGCATCTCTTCCAGGCGCACGGCCATTTCGCGCAGCGCTTCCGCCCAGCGGCTGGTGGAATCTGCGAACACCGCCACATCGTAGCCCATATCCCTGTAATATTCCGCCATCGTTATCCCGGTATAAATAGAAATTTCCCTGGCCGCTACCGGCATATTGGAAGTATTGGCTATAAGGATAGTCCGCTCCATCAGCGGCCGCCCGGTACGCGGGTCTTTCAGCTCCGGGAATTCCCTCAGGACTTCCGTCATTTCATTGCCGCGCTCACCGCACCCTATGAATATGATTATCCCCGCGTCGGACCATTTAGCCAGCTGGTGCTGCGTAATAGTCTTGCCCGTCCCGAAGCCGCCGGGGATACAGGCGCAGCCCCCTTTGCCGATAGGGAAAAAAGTATCTATAACGCGCTGCCCGGTCACAAGCGGCTCTGAAACCCGCCTCCGCTCGGCCGCCGGGCGCGCCTGGCGGGCCGGCCATTTCTGCATCATTTTTAATTCCACCGGGCCGCGTGCCGTTTCAACTACCGCCAGGGTGTCCGTAACAGAATAGCTGCCGGCTGCGGCCGCAGAAATAACTTTTCCGCTCATTCCGGGCGGAACCAGGACCTTATGCCGCACCAGGGGCGTTTCGGGGACCAGTCCGGCCGCCTGGCCCGCGGCCACCTCCTGCCCGGCTTTAAGCAGAGGCTCAAATTCCCAGCGGCGGCTTATGTCCAGCGGATCCGTTTTTCCCCCGCGTTTGATCCAGGACCCTCCGCTCGCCAGGAGCGAGCGAAGGGGTCGCTGCACTCCGTCGTAAATATTCCCCATAAGCCCGGGGCCCAGCCAAAGCGAGAACGGCGCGCCCGTGCGCTTTACCGGCGCGCCCGGCTTAAGCATAGAGGTGTCTTCATAGACCTGGACAATGGAACACCCTGCGGACTGCCGCACCACTTCTCCCGCCAGGCCCAGCTCCCCGACCCGCACAACCTCATACATGCACGCGCTCCCCATGCCCTTAACAGTAACAACCGGGCCGTTGACCCGGCTTACATAGCTTTTTTCTTCTTCTCCCGGGCTCACTTTGCCTCCATACTGCGCAAAAGCCGGCCGCGCAATTCCGGCCACAGCCGCGCCAGCCTTCCGTCAAAACTATTATCCCAGGACTGCCGGCCCTCGCGGTCCCGCACAAGAACCCCCCCTCTAAATACGGAACTTTCCTCAATGGTCAGAATCAGGCCCTGCCTTCCGCAAAGCCGCTCTATTTCGGAAGCAAGCCCCGCTGCTCCGCCCATGTCCGCCGGAACAAGAGAGACGACAAATTCTCTCCCTTCCATGCGGCCTATAGCCTGCGCCGCAAGCGCGGCAAGCGCGGCCGGCTTGTTCTCTGCGGGAAGCAGCCTGAGCGCCTCGGCCTTTATAGAGTCAAGAACCGCTTCCTGCCTGGCCAGGCGCATCAGGCCGGCTTCACGCGGAACCGAGGCCAGCAGCGCCTCCCGGCGGCGGCCGGCTTCAGCCAGGGCCGCGGCCGAAATCCCCCGCCCGGTTTCTTCGGCCCCGGCTTCAGCGTCTGCCAGTATTTTTCCGGCCTCCGCTTCGGCGGCGGAAATAATTTCCGCGCACTCCCTCCGGGCCATCTCCAGTATCTCCCTCTTCAGCCCCTCGGTATCCCCGAATATTTCCATAACCATTTCCTCTCAGTCCCTCTCCCCCGCCAATTTCCTGGAGGGCGGCGAGGGCACCGGTTCGGCGGGCCCTCCCGGAAGCCGGGGCTTGCGTAAGCGAAGGGGTGGACGGGGGTTTGCCCTGCGCACCCTTTGCGGAAAGGGGGCCCCGCCTTAATTTCCCCAGGCGGGGGGAAACCAAGCAAGGGTTTCCATCTTCCAGGGTGCGCGGGGCAAAACCCCGGCCAGGACCCCCGACCCCTATATCTCCACGATCAGCGGCCGCGCCCGCTGCAGCCTGATCTCGTTAACCTTCGCGCGCGCCAGCCCCGCCGCGGCGCGGGTCATGATTACCACCCCGCAGTTTTCCCGGGCGGCCGCTTCTTCAAGCGCTTGCGCAGCCTCTTCCGCGGTTTTCACCTCGCGCCCCTCTACCCCGGCCAGCCGGAAGCCGCGCGCGGTATCTTCGTCGCCGATGCAGTAGAACCTCAGGATTTCCATCATATTTTTCCCACCAGGATGATAGCTATAGCAAAACCGAGGACGGCAAGACCTTCCGCCAGGGCCACAAAAAGAAGGCTGCGCATCAGGAGCTCCGGCTTTTCAGCGGCCGCCCCCATTGCGGCGGAGCCTATGCGCGCTACAGCGTAAGCCGAGCCGAGCACGCAAAATGACATAGTAAGGGCTGCCGCAAAACTTAGCCATACTGCCCTGTAATCGCTGCCCATTCCGGCCGCGGCCGCGGTTGCGCCCGGCGCTGCCGCCAGGGCCGCCTGGCACAGCCACAGCAAGCATACAAGAACTCCGAACAGAAGCGTATATATTCCTTTCATTTATCCCCCTTTATCCGCCATTTTTACCTGCCCGGAAAAACACCGGGGCTTTCTTTACATGACGAAAGGCCTGAACGGTCTTCCGCTCCCCTCAAGGAACTTTCCGAAAAATTCATAATACTCAAGACGCAGCGCCTGCACTCCCGCCACCAGCGCCTCAAAACCTATAGCTGCGGCATTCCCGGCTATAACGGCGAATATCCCGGCCAGGCAATTTTCACCCCAGGAGACGTCCGCGGTGCGCTTCAGGGCCCAGGCGGCGGACAGCAGCGCGGCGTGGCTCATAGCATAGGCGGCCAGGCGGACAAAACTTACGGTATTAGCCAGATAGAGCAGCGCCCCCTCGAAGGCCCCGACCAGGGCCCCGGCTCCTACTCCGAATAAACCGTCTTCGCTTGCACTTTTTGCTTCGCGCGGAAGCAGTAAATACCTTAACGGTGCTTTAAGGGCCCAGCACACCATCGCCGCAGCTATTAAAGGCAGAGCGAACCCAGCCTGTACCCTGCCTGCAGCCAGCAGCAGCGCTCCCCAGTAAAAAACCAGCCCGGCCGCGCCGAATCTATCCAGCACCGCGCCAAGCCGGTCCCCCGTCCGCGCACGGTTCACTATATTGATAATTACGCCAAGACTTATAACTGCGGCCCCTATAAGAACAGCGGCTGCAAGCAGAGCCAGAGGGTCGCCCGCAAGAGGATCGCGCCAGAGCGCGTATTTTTTAAAATTCTCCAGGCCGAAAAAACTGCCGTACACCAAGCCGAAAAATATAGAAGACATGCCGCAGACAAAAACCGCCCTGCCGGCCTCAGGAGCTTTGACCTGCCGCAGACGCGCCAGCCAGTACCCTGCCAGGCAGAGCGCTGCGCCGTGCCCGGCATCCCCGAACATCATCCCGAACATAAGCAGAAAGCTCAGCGCGCTGAAAACGGTAGGATCCGCCTCGCCATAGCGCGGAAGGCCGTAGCCTGTAACCAGCGCCGCAAAAGGCCGGAGCAAACGGGGAGGATTCAGTTTTACAGGCGGTTCTCCCCCGGGAGCGGCGGGACTTGTCGCCAGCGCGCAGCGCCGTCGGGAAACCCTGCCCAGCTCTTTTTTTACCCGGTCCGAATCCTCTTCCGGGACCCAGCCGGAAATATAAAAAGAAGCGCCGGTCCCGGGAAAAAACTGCTCAGCTTCCAGCAATCGCGCTTCGGTCACCGCGGCTCTTCCGGCCGCCTCAAGCGGGCCGGCAGCGGCCGCCGCCAGCGAGGAAATTTCCTCCCCGGCAAGCTCAAGGGCGCGCTTGACGCGCCCGGCCTCGTAGTAATATTTTGCAGCCGCCCCGCCCAGAGCTTTTTCTTCTCCGGGAGCAAGCTCCTCCGCACGGAACCCGGCGGCTTCCAGGCCGGCCGTTAAAACCGCGCCTGAGCACCTGCCTCCCAGAACGGCTATATAACTGCGGCCTTCTTTTTCACCCAGCTGCGCCAGGACTGAAGTTCCCGCTATCTTTGCCCGCAGCGCGGCCAGGCCGGCGGCGGGCACGCTCCCTGCGGCTGAGTAGAGATAAGAAAAATTCCCGGCTATTCCGGCCGGCAGCGGCAGCCCGAGGTAAACTGACAGTCTTTCGCTTTCAGCCGAGAGTCTCTTATACTCGGCTCTCAGGCCGCGCAGAGAGCCGAGCGGGGAGGCTGCCTTTAATTCCAAATCTTCCAGCGCTGCGGCCGCGGCCTTAAGATCCATTTCCGGGGCCGGGGACAGGGCGCCCGGAACTAAACCAAGCTGCGCGCGCAGCGCTTCAACCCGGCCGAGAAAAGCCGCGCAATCGGCCAGGGCGAGACTGTTATCGGCCGCGGCCGAAGGAGCTGTATCCGGTCCGGGAGCGGCCCGCGCAAATTCCACCGCTTCAACCGCGCCGATGCAGTTCAGTACCGAACGCGCGTCTTTTTTCAGCAGTACCCCCTCAAGACGCGACATTTTAACAAGGTTAAACATCGGGCCTCCCCAGGCGGGGCAGCATGCGCCCGGCCAGTTCCCCGGAGTTCACTCCCAGGCGCAGGCCTTCGGCAACCGTGATCAGATTGGCGGTTTCAAGACGGCGCAGGGCGAGGTAGCCCGCGACCGCCCCGAAGCCTACAGGTGCGCCCCGGAACGCCCTCATTGCCAGTTTTGCGTAACGGTCCCAGGCCAGGACCTCAAGCGCCCCCGCTTCCGGCTCTTCGGGCCCGGCATTAACGGCCGACCCCGCGGCCAGCGCGCGCAGCGCTCCTACGCCGGACGCGGACAGCATGGCTAAAAATTTGCGCCGGTCCAGCCTTGATCCGGCTGCGAAAAGACCGAGCAGCTCCTTTTTTTCCAGACCGTAAAAAAACCTGCCCCTGGCCGCCAGCATCAGGTTGAAAACCGCTATTTCATGACGCACCAGCGGGGCGGAATATTCCCGGTCGGCCTTGTTCAGCGCGTTCAGGCGGACCAGCATTTCCCCGAGATAAGCCCGGTCCAGGGCCGCCTCGCGGAAAAAAGACCGGCTTCTGTCGGGATAAACTAAATATGCCTCCTCAAGCGCCCGCTTTAATATCCCCGGGGCCATAGACTTTACAAACTGTTCCGGGGTTTCCGCCGCCGGCCCGTCATTCCGGCGCCGGCCCGGCAAGGGGATCATATCAGGAAAATATTTTTCGGGGCTTAAACCCGCTCCCAGGCCCCTGATAACCACCTTAAGGTTCTCTACCTCAAGCCTGGCCGCGAGCCATTCCACGAAGCGCCCCCGGGCATTCCCTAAAGCCGAGGCCAGCTCCATAACCTCGGAATAGAAATCTCCTGACACGCGGAGCTGTACTTGGCGCGAGCCGCTGAGGCGCGGGCCTGTGATAATAGCGGCAGAAAGGGACTCCGGCGACTCCAGGGCGCAAAGGCCGCGCAGCCGGCCGCCTTCGGCAAGGCGGGAACGGCGGCCGTGCAGGCGGGCGGACAGATCGTCCAGGTCCCTCGTTTTTATCAAAATTCCCCCCCCGGAACTATAAACCCAGCAAACGCCGCAATACTTCTTCAGCCGCCCCGCGGATTACGCCCTCGTCCGCCCGGAAAGCTTTCTCAATTTCAGCTTCGGCGGCTGCCAGGAGAGAAGTTCTTTCCGCTTCAGACGCCGCCATCGCGGCGGCAGCGGCCGCCCCCGCTTCCACGCGGGCCTCTGCCAGCGCGGCGGTTGAAATCCTGGCGGCCTTTTTTCTGGCCTCCGACACAATTTCGGCGGCCCGCAGCCGCGCTGCCGCAGCCTCTCGGCTGCCCGTTTCCTCGGCCGCCAGTATACCTGCTATAAGTTCACGCATATTTGACCACCGGAAAAATCACAGGGCAAAGCAAGAAAGCAAAGCCGGGCACGGCCCTGCATACGCTTCTATATATTATTGTTCCCCTAACCTCAATCTAGCAAAACAGCCATAAAATAGCAATAAAAAAATACCCCGCGGGGGCGGGGTATTTTTAACGGCCCTGGGGCGCATTACTTCTTGTGCGTTCGCCTGAACTCCGCCAGTTTAAGACGGACGGCGGCCCGGCGCAGCGCCGCGTTAGCCTCGTCCAGGTCCAGGTCGGCCCCCTGAACGGCAAGGGACTGCTTGGCCTTCTGGTAAGCCTGCCGCGCGCGCTCTTCGTCCACTTCCCTGGAAAGTTCCGCCGCCTCGGCCAGGACCATTACTTTATCCTGGTGTATCTCGGCAAAACCGCTGAGCACGGCAAAAACCTCTTTGTGCTGGCCTTCTTTATAATGCATCAGGCCTTCCTTGAGCTGCACCACAAAAGACGCGTGTCCCGGCAGCACGCCCATTTCGCCGCCGCAGGCCGGTATGGTTACGGCCTCTACCGGCTTATCCGAGAGCACGGTCTTCTCGGGAGTGACGATGGTAAGAAGGAGATGATTTTTTTCCATATTCCGGCCTGTAACGGCCTAGACGGCCTGCTGCTCTTTGGACCGCCCGATAACTTCCTCTATCCCGCCGGCCATCCAGAAAGCCTGCTCCGGGAGATCGTCGAGGCGGCCGCTGAGTATTTCCTGGAAGCTGCGTATGGTTTCCTTAAGCGGCACGTATTTCCCGGTGCGGCCGGTGAACTTTTCGGCCACCGAGAAAGGCTGGGACATGAACTTCTGTATCTTGCGCGCCCGGTTAACGGTCTTCTTGTCCTCGTCGGACAGTTCGTCGATACCGAGGATGGCTATGATATCCTGAAGCTCTTTGTAGCGCTGGAGTATCTTCTGGATGCCGCGGGCGGTATTGTAATGATCGTTGCCGATCACGCGGGGGTCCAGGATGCGGGAAGTGGAGTCCAGCGGGTCCACGGCCGGGTAGATGCCCAGCTCGGCGATGGAGCGGGACAGAACCACGGTGGCGTCGAGGTGGGTGAACACCGCGGCCACGCCCGGGTCCGTGAGGTCGTCGGCCGGCACGTAGACGGCCTGGATGGAGGTAATAGAGCCTTTCTTGGTGGAGGTGATGCGCTCTTCGAGCACGCCGATCTCCGTGGTCAGCGTGGGCTGGTAGCCCACGGCCGACGGCATACGGCCCAGGAGCGCCGACACTTCGGCGTTAGCCAGCACGTAGCGGAACACATTGTCCAGGAACAGCAGCACGTCGCGGCCTTTCTGGTCGCGGAAATACTCGGCCTGGGTCAGGGCGGTAAGGCCCACGCGGGCGCGGGCGCCGGGGGGCTCGTTCATCTGCCCGTAGACCAGCGCGGTCTTGGAAAGAACGGTAGAGCCGTCAGAAAGTTTGGACTCCTGCATTTCGAGCCAGAGGTCATTGCCCTCGCGCGAGCGCTCGCCTATACCGCCGAACACGGAGCAGCCGCTGTGCTGGCGCGCCACATTATTGATCAGCTCCATGATGACGACGGTCTTGCCTACTCCGGCGCCGCCGAACAGGCCTACCTTGCCGCCCTTCATGAAAGGGGCCAGGAGGTCGATGACCTTGATGCCGGTCTCGAAAATTTCAGGGGAGGTCTTCTGCTCCGTCAAAGGGGGCGCTTCGCGGTGAATAGGCAAAAATTCCTTGGTGTCTATGGGACCGCGGTGGTCCTGGGGTTCGCCGAGCACGTCTATAAGGCGGCCGAGACAAGCTTCGCCTACCGGGACCATGAGGGGCGAACCGGTGTCTGCGGCGTCTATGCCCTTGCCGAGGCCGGTAGTGGGCCCCAGGGTGATAGCGCGCACGGTATTGTCGCCGAGATGCTGGGCCACTTCGGCTACCAGCGTCTTATCTTTCCCGTCCTCCTGATATTTTATCTTGAGGGCGTTCATTATCCTGGGCAGCTGGCCCTGCTGGAATTCTATGTCCAGCACCGGCCCTATTATCTGCACGATTTTTCCGATGTTCATTATCAAACTCCTTGAATCAGTAAAAAGTAACCGGCAACTAACTCATCAGGTTCGGCGCACTTTATGACCAATACTCCAATCTTCCAATCCTTAGTCCTCTATCCCCCCAGCGCTTCCGCTCCGCTGACAATTTCATTCAGCTCGGTGGTGATCATCGCCTGGCGGGTCTTGTTCATCTTCAAAGTGAGGCCTTCAATAAGCTCCGTGGCGTTCTTGGAGGCGGATTCCATCGCGTTCATGCGGGCGGCCAGTTCGGCGGCCTGGGACTCAAGGAGCGTCCGGTAAAGCTGCGCGCCTATGTGGCGGGGGAGCAAAGCCGAGAGCAGCTCCGCTTTGCGCGGCTCAAAAGAGAAAACTCCGCATTGGCCCGTACTACAGGTTTTTTTCTCCAGGACGCTGCGCTTAAGGGGCAGCAGGCGGCCGGTCACTATTTGCTGGGTCATCATCGACTTGAATTCGTTATAAATAAGGGTGACGCTCTCTACATTCTTATCAGAGTAAAGCTTCAGCAGCTCGTCTACCAGGAGCTGGGCGTGGACATAGCCGGCCTTGGGAAAAATCCCGACCATCTCGTGGATTATCTCCAGGTCAAGGCCTTTCAGGCGGTGAAGGAAATCCCGCCCTTTACGCCCGACCGTGACCACGCGGATCTTCCGGCCGCGGTTCTCTTTAAGCCAGGCGGCGGCCGCTTTAAGGAGATTGGTATTGAAAGAACCGCAAAGCCCCTTGTCGGCGGTAACCAGGACAAGGCAAAGGGTTCCGCCTTCGGCCCGCTCCTCGAAAAGCTCGTGGGCCGGTGTCCCGGCGAGGTCCGCCTCGCCAAGCTCGCTGTAAAGGTCCTCTATCAGGGTCTCCATCTTCAGCGCGAACGGCCGCGAGGCCAGTATTGCGCCCTGCGCGCGCTTGATGCGCGCCGCCGCCACCATCTTCATGGCGTAGGTGATCTGCTTGATGCTCTTGATAGAAGAGATGTTTTTCTTAATATCGCGTAAAGAAGCCATAAATTTTAAATAAATCGGGAATCGGGAATCGGGAGTCGGGAATCTTGGTATTGGGGAATCTTATTCATTGATTTTCGATTTTCGATTTCAGATTTCCGATTTTAGATTTTCCCCATCTTCTCCATTATCTTAACGTAATCGGCTATCCCGTCGGAGAGGCTCCATTCGGGCCTGTAGTTCAAATGGGCCTTGGCCTGCCGGAGGTCGGCCTGGGTCCTGTTCTGGTAAAAAGCGTAAGGGTTGTCGAAATATTCCGGAGCCAGGTCCAGCCCCATGGCCTTATTCAGGGCCTCGACAATATCGTTGAAATTGCCGGGCTTGCCGCTGGCCAAATTGCAGACGCAGGATTTTTCCGCGTCCAGGGCGTTGAGGTTGCCGCGCACTATGTCTTTTACGTAAACAAAGTCGCGCACCTGCTCTCCGAACTTGAAAATACGCGGCCGTTTGCCCGCTTTCATCTGGTTGTAAAGCTGGAACATCATGCTGGCCGCGTGGCCTTTGTAATATTCGCGCGGGCCGTACACGTTGAAATAGCGCAGTCCTACGAGCGTCATATCCTTGTGCGCCGCGGAGAACTCGCGCGCCGCGTTGTCCATGATAGCTTTGGAAAAACCGTAAATATTCTCCGGAGTAGGGCTCTGGGCTTCGTGCATAGGGCACTTGCCGTTGCCGTAGACCGCGGCCGATGAGGCATAAACCACCCGCTTCACCCCGAATTTAAGGGCGTAAGCCAGCACGCTGCGCAGGCCGTCCACGTTCGCTTCCATCATCTTCCGCTGGTCGTGTACCGTGGTGTCGGTTATAGCGGCTTCATGGAAGACAGCGTCTGCCGGGCCGGCCTTGTCGTACCAGTCTGAGCTCTGCACGTCCCCGGCGACTATGTCCCCGGTAAATCCCAGCAGGTTCTTGTAATTGCCGGAGGAAAAATTATCCAGCACCGTAACTTTGGCCTTGCGCTCGCCTTCAAGCGCAAAAGCCAGGTTGGAGCCTATAAAGCCCGCTCCGCCGGTGACAAGATATTTTTTCATTCAGTTCTCAGGCCGCTTTTTTCTTATAATCCGTGATCGCGTCGCCCAGGCGCTTTTCAAGGTCCTCGTCCAGCTGCTTTTTAGTGATGATATCGGTGAGCAGGTTGGCGTAGGAGGCGTGCATGAACTTGATCAGCCCGGCTTCAAAAGTGCGGACTTTCTCGATCTCTACGTCGTCGAGGTAGCCGCGGGTACCGGCGAACAGTACCACTACCTGGTCCTGGGCCGGCAGCGGGCTGTACTGGTCCTGTTTAAGCAGTTCCACCATCCGCTGGCCGCGCCGGAGCATCTCCGTGCTGGCCTTGTCCAGGTCGGAACCGAACTGCGCGAAAGCCGCGAGCTCGTTGTACTGGGCCAGGTCCAGGCGCAGTTTACCCGCCACCTGGCGCATGGCCTTTATCTGGGCCGAGCCGCCTACGCGCGATACCGAGATACCCACATTCACGGCGGGCTTTATGCCGGCGTGGAAAAGGCTGGACTCAAGGTAGATCTGGCCGTCCGTGATGGAAATAACATTGGTGGGGATATAGGCCGTGACGTCGCTGGCCTGGGTCTCTATTATAGGGAGCGCAGTAAGGGAGCCGCCGCCGTGCTGGTCGTTCATTTTGCAGGCGCGCTCGAGCAGGCGGGAGTGGAGATAGAACACGTCGCCGGGATAGGCTTCGCGGCCGGGCGGGCGCCGCAGGAGCAAAGACATCTGGCGGTAGGACTGGGCGTGCTTGGACAGGTCGTCGTAGATGACCAGGGCGTGCTTGCCCTGCCACATGAATTCCTCGCCTATGGCGCAGCCGGTATAGGGCGCGAGATAAAGCATTGAAGCGGGCTGGGCCGCGGAAGCCGACACTATTATCGAATACTCCATAGCGCCGTTGTCTTCAAGTATTTTCGCCACGCGGGCAACGGTGGATTCTTTCTGGCCTACGGCCACGTAAATACAGACGGGGCGGCTTTCTTTAGGCTCATTCTTCTGGTTGATTATAGCGTCCAGGGCCACGGCGGTCTTGCCGGTCTGGCGGTCTCCTATGATGAGCTCGCGCTGGCCGCGGCCTATCGGGATCATCGCGTCTATAGCCTTAAGGCCGGTCTGCAGGGGCTCTTTAACGGGAGCGCGCTCCACGACTCCGGGGGCGATAACCTCTACGGGGCGCTTCTTCCTGGCGTTAATCGGGCCTTTTCCGTCTATGGGGTTGCCCAGCGCGTCCACTACGCGGCCTATCATTTCGGGCCCGACGGGGACTTCCATTACGCGGCCGGTGCGCTTCACGCGGTCGCCTTCTTTTATCAGGGTGTCGGAACCCAGGACCACGGCGCCGACATTTTCGCGCTCGATATTGAGCACCATGCCCGTTACGCCGCCCTCAAATTCTATCAGCTCGCCCACCAGGGCGCTGCTCAGGCCGTAAACGCGGGCGATGCCGTCTCCCACCTGCAGCACCTGCCCGGTTTCGGACAGCTGGGCTTCGGGGATAAATTTTTCAATCCGCCCTTTGATGATTTCTGTGATTTCTTCAGGTCGTATCATAGGATCCTTTTAGGACAATTACTTAGCCTTTGGTAAGTTCCGCGCGCAGGGCATTAAGTCTGCCGCGCACGGTGGCGTCTATCAAAGTGTCGCCTACTTTTATCTCGAAGCCGCCCAGGATGCGCCCCGAGACCACGTTAAGAAGCGCTATTTTTCTGTGTTCGGGCCCGGACAGCAGGGTGATTATCCGCTTCAGCTCGCCTTCGGAAAGCTGGTACTGGCTGTGAACCTCGGCCCGTATCAGGCCGCTGAAGCTGTCGCTCAGGGCGAGTGAATCTTTTATTATCTGTTCGAACAGCCCGAAGCGCCCCTGGCGGACTAGCAGGCCGGCGAAGTCGGAGGCCGGACCGGCTTCTCCGGGCTTAAGCATCTTCGCCATGACTTCCAGCTTTACCTCGCTGCTGACCGCGGGGTGGGTAAGAACCTTCTTGTGCATCCGCGTCGCCTCAAAAACCAGGCGCAGGCCTTCCATCTTGGCCCTGGCCCCGGCTTCAAGGGCAGCGCTGTGCTTCTTTCCGTCCAGGCCCATATAGGCTCTGGCGTAGCGCTTTGAGAGTATTTTGGCGCTCGAATCCATTAATTCTCCAGTTTAAGCTCAGGCCGGTCTTTCTCTATCTCGGCGAGATAGCGGGAAGACAGGTCGGTATTGGCTTTATGGTCGAGCTTGTTTATAAGGATGCGCTCGGCCACCATTATTGAAAGCTCCGCGACCTTGTCCCGGATCTCCCTGACGGCCTCGATCTTCTGGGAATCTATTTCCCGCTTGGCGGACTCAACTATCATGCCCGCGCTTTTGCGGGCCTCTTCTATAATCACGTCCTTTTCTTTTTCAGCGGAGACCCTGGCTTCCTCCATCCGGCGGCCGATCTCGGTCTTCAGCCCGGCGAGCTTGGCGTCAAGCTCGGCGCGGGCCTTCTCGGCTTCGGCGCGGGCGGTTTCCGCCGAGTGGCGGTCGTGCTTTAAAGCGCGCTCGCGCTCGTCCACAGCCTGCAGCAGCGGCTTCCAGGCCGTTTTAGCAAGCAGAAGAACCAGCAGGGCAAAGCAGGTTATCGTCCAGAACATCAGGCCGATTTCCGGCCTAATCAATGCTTCCATATAATAACTCCAGTCGAGATTCGAGAATCGGGAATCATGAACCTGGGACCAGGAACCGGGAGCGGAATATTTTCCGCGCTTCCCGATTCTCGATCCCTGATTCTCGATTCTTTATTTATGCGCTTCGGTCTGCACCGCGCCGGCGGCAGCGGGGGCTTTGGGCATGGCGAAGTTCATCACGGCAAGCAGACAGATGACCAGGCCGAAGAAGGCGAGACCTTCGATAAGGGCGGCGGCGATGATCATGGTGGTGCGCAGCGCGGGACCGGCTTCGGGCTGGCGGGCGGTGCCTTCAAGAGCGGCGGCTGCCAGCTTACCGATACCCAGAGCGGCTCCTATAAGCACGAGACCCGCGCCTAAGCCCGCTCCGATATAACCCAGTCCGAGGAATGTCATGTCGTTCATTTGTGTACTACCTCCGTGTAATATTACCCGCCTAACAGCTTGGCAGGCCCGCCGCTGGCGGAAAAACTGTCGCAAAACTTTGTTTGTGCCGTAACGAGCGCTATGCGCTTCAGACGGCCAAATCTTAATCCCGCTTTTCTTCGCAGCTTCCCCGCTCCCGACTCCCGATTTCTTTAATGCGGGTGCATAGCGGCGCCGGTGAATATGGCCGTCAGGAAAACGAAAACATAGGCCTGCAGGAAGGCCACGAACAGTTCCAGCATCAGCGTGAACAGAACCAGCCCCACCGAAATAGGAGCCACGCCGAAACCGACTATCGCGCTGAGCGAGCCGAAGATGAAGATAAAGCTGATAAAGGCCAGGATAACGATATGCCCGGCTATCATGTTGGCGAAAAGACGGATACAGAGCGCGAAGGTTTTGGTGACCAGGCCGATAAGTTCTATCGGAAAAAGCAGCGGATAAAGCCAGCCGGGCACGCCCTTGGGCACTATATGGCCGAAGTAGCCGAAAATTCCCTGCTCCCTTATGCCCGCAAAGTTGACCAGCGCGAAGGTGGTCAGCGCCAGCCCGGCGGTAACGGCCAGGTTGCCGGTGGCGGTAGCCCCGTAAGGAACCAGGCCCAGAAGGTTGAGCGTGAGGATGAAAAAGAAAAGGCTGGAGAAATAGCCCATATAGGCCGCGCCCTTGTGCCCGAGGTTGGGAACTACCACCTCGTCGCGGAGGAAGAGCACTATTATCTCTATCATAGCGCGGAACGGCGCGAGGGCCCTGGAGCGGCTCCTGATCAGGAGCGGCAGGCCGAGCACCAGGATGACGGAGGCTATGCCCATCATCAGAAGATGTTTTGAAATAGGAAGACGGAGGGGGCCCAGGTTTACCCAGGACCAGATATGGTCGACGATGTGGTGCTCAAGAATTTCTTTTAATCCCATTATGTTTCAGCGGAAACGCCTCAAATGCCATCTGAACCAGGATAAATGAAACCGTAAACGAGATAATGATTATACCCTTTTCATGGCGGAGCAGGCAAATCAGGAGCGTAAGGAGGCCCAGACGGATGAAAATTCCCGTCGTAAAAACCAGGTAAAATACTTTATCGGAAGAATTGAGCGCTCTTTTCATGGCGAGGCGGGAACCCCACCCGCTCAAAGCGCCCAGCGCGGCGCCACAGACCAAAACCAGCGGAATATTATTTATCAACGCTTCCCCCGTCCTTGGGAAAAAGTTCCCTGACCACGAGGTAAAAACCGCCCGCCATGCCGGCGGCCGCGCCGGCCAGCATCAGCCACGGGCCGGTGCCTAGTTTTTTATCCAGCTGGTAACCGCCCCAGAAACCGGCGAGCACGGCCACGGCCAGCTCCAGCCCTATCTGAGCGTAATTCCAGTAGTTTTCTTTATCAGCCACAACTGAATTCTACAATACTTTAACCCGCCGCAAAAAAAGCGCCGGGCGGACCGGCTGGCGGGCCCGCGCCCCCTTCCGCCGTTTATCCCCGCTCCTCCCGATCTTCTTTGCGGCCAATCGCTCCCTAAAATGTTAGAATCGGTATTATGGCTGACAGCTCAGGCAAAAAAATACTGCTGGTGGACACGGACGAAGCGGCCGCGCGGGCGCTGACCTCTTTCCTTGAAGAACACGGCTACCATACCCAGACCGTGACCAAATACCAGCAGGCGATCACCGCAGTGCAGAACTGGAAACCGGAACTGATCATCCTCAATATACTTATACAGACCTTCAACCCGCTTGATTTCATAAGCGAGATCAAAAAAAACCCTTTCACCGAAGCCCAGAAGATAATAATCTTCTCGCAGACCCCCGACACCGGCATAGTAACAGGCCCCTCGCCCAGGGTCCGGGGCTACCTTACAAAACCGGTGGATTTCGAAGCTCTCAAAGCGGCGCTCCACCAGGCCGCGCCGCCGCAGGAAAGGGCGCAGCTGACGGTAATGGTAGCCGACGACGACACCGAATTTTCCGACCTTATCAAGATGTTCCTGGAAGCCAATAACTACCGGCCCCTGGTAGTAAACGATTCCCGGCAGATCATAGAGCGCCTGAAGGCCGTGAAGCCGGACGCGCTGCTGCTGGACATAATGATGCCCGGCAAAGACGGCTTCGCAATAATGCAGGAGATGCAGGACTCCGCCGAAACGTCCGAAATACCGATAATCATCCTGAGCGCGCTGCGCCTGGAAAACTACCAGGAGCGCGGCATACTCACCGGCCTGCCGGAGATAGTGGCGCGCGAGATCCCCGGGGACCTGCTCTTAAAACTTATAGAAGAACAAACTTCCATTAACGGCGGAGCGGCCGAACCGCAGAAAACCCTGCGCCCCCGCGTGCTCCTGGCCGACGACCAGACCGAACTGCTCATGCTGATGAAAGAAATGGTTGAGTTCGCCGGCTTCGAGGTGGTTACGGCCAATGACGGAGTAGAAGCGATGCAGGCGGTTTTCGAGACCAGCCCCGATATTATAGTGCTGGATTACAATATGCCGCGCAAAGACGGCCTGCAGGTGGCCCAGGACCTTAAAAACAACCCGGTCTTCGCCCATATCCCGATAATCATAGTTACCGGCATCGGCGAAAAAAGCACCAAGCTCAAAGGCCTGAGCATGGGCATAGACGATTACCTTATAAAGCCCGTAGATACCGACGAACTGGTAGCCCGTATCCGGATGATACTCAAGCGCAATAAGCAGGTCCTCGACACAAACCCGCTTTCAAAACTGCCGGGCAACCCCTCGATACAGGCCCGCATTGAACGCGAGATACAGAAAGGCGGGGAATTCGCCGTACTTTACCTGGACCTGGATAATTTCAAGGCCTATAACGACAATTACGGCTTCGAGGCGGGGGACCGCGTTATAAAGGCCACCGCCAATTTGCTGGTAAAACTCACCATTCAGAACGAGAACTCCGAGGATTTCATAGGCCATATAGGCGGGGACGACTATATAGTGGTAACTTCCTACGCTAAATCCGAAGAACTGGCCAAGCGCATAACCCTGGCTTTCGACGAGATCTCTCCCTCCTTCTACAATAAAGCGGACAGGGAGCGCGGCTGCATAGTTTCCACCGACCGGCAGGGCAATATAAAGAAATTCGCCCTGCTTTCCATCTCCATAGGGATAGTGCAGAATCATACCCGCCCGCTGCACTCCTTCGCGCAGGTCAGCAATATAGGCACAGAGCTTAAAAAAGCGGCCAAAGCGGCCAATAAGAGCCATTATACCATTGACCGGCGTAAAGATTAGAGGCGCCGGCGCAATCAAAAGCCCCCAAGGCAATAAAAAAGACCGCCAGGCGGTCTTTTTTGTTTTTAGCCGCCACGCGGCTATTATCCCCGGATCAGATAAAAGTCGGCTCGGGAACGGAAGGTTCCCCGTAATATACGGCCGGCTGCACCTGCATTCCGTTATCCTGGCCCGGGTAATAAATGGCCGGAACAACCCTGGCCGGGGCCTGGCGCTGCACGGATTGCTGGCGCTGCATCTCGTCTAAGTACCTTTCCATTTCCGTCTGCGGAATAAGGGCCTGGACTTCCTTTATCATAGTGACGTCTTCGCCGCGGCCGCCGTTCTGGGTATATACATTAGCCCTGCCGGGAGTGTAGGCATAAGGGCTGCGGGGGTCTTCCGCGGTACCTGTGCCGGAATCATAAGCGTAGTCCACGCCGCCGCGCACCAAAATCCCCTCTATCTTGAGGGTTTTAAGATTGAAAACCGGGCTGCCGGAATTACCGCCGAAAGTGTCGAGGTCGGCTACGAAGAACCCGCTGCCTATGCTGCGTACGCTGCCGTTAGTGGCTATCTTGACCGGCAGGCCGCTGGGATAGCCTATAACCCCAAGCTCCGAAGTCCGCCCTATATTTCCGCGGTTTATAGCAAGAGGATGGCGGCCGGTTACCTTCCTGTCCAGTTTTACCAGGGCGTAGTCGGCTCCGGCATTATCCACCTGATTGGCTATTACCTGGCTGCAGGAGTAGACGTTCCCGGCCGGGAAAGAGGCAGGCATCTGTCCCGCGCTGGTTACGGCATAGCCGAAAACCATTTTAACCCTCTCGCAGGGGCCGCCGCGGGGATCGGGCCTGAAGCAGTGGCCGGCAGTGAGAACGGTGTCGTCCCCTACAAGGACCCCGGAGCAGAAAGCCCCTACGGGCTGCTCAGCGAAGCGCTCTCCGTCCTGCAGATTATACTTTCCCTTTAAGGAGAGATTCTTAAGTTTATATCTGCCAGAGGCCTCATCCATAGGTATGGCGGAATCGGCAAAAAGGGCCACGGTAGACTCGGAGTACTTCTGCATTATCCTGTCGGCTGCGTAGAAATCCACCCTGTCGTCATTACCGTATATGGAAACGGGGATGATCTCCGCATTGCGGCTATTGCCGCCGGCATTAAGAAGCCCGCCTCCGGTAAGGAGGGCGGCTGCCAGAAGGGTCAAAGTCAGCATCCTGCGTTTCATAGTTATATTATGGAGCATAGGTTGATAAATGTCAATCCCTAAAGGCCTAGCAGTTTATAGGTCTTTAGGCCTATATGAGCATTTTTCTGGTTTATCCCCGAGCGATTAGGTCTGGCTCCAGTGTGCCGTGTGGGCCGGAACGCAAAACACGTTCGGCCACACCGTGGCCTCACTCGGTATTCGCCCGCCGCGCTTATGCAAGCGGCGGGCTCAACGACGGTTTTGCTAACCCGGCCCCCGCGTCACTCTGGAGAAAGCACCACCCGCGGTTGCCTGGCGGGCAGGGTTAGCAAAAGCCCCTCGGGATGGAGCGAAGCGACAGTTTCCCGCTAAAGGCTTACGCAAGCACCGAGACCGGGCGGCCGTTCCGGCCACTGCAGTGAGCGGCAGGCGCGCGCACGGTGTGCGCGACGCCGATTTTGCGTTCCGGGCCCCCAGGCGACCGCCAAACTAGAGCATAAAAAAACGCCGCCCGGTTTGACGCGGGCGGCGTTAAGTTCAAAAGAAAATAACTTATTTCTTTATGTTCTTGCTGATGATAGTAGCCAGGTCGAACATCGTGACCTGCTTCTTGTTCGCGAACAGGGGAAGAAGCTTCACATCGGCGTTGATGTTGCGCTTGTTCTTCTTGTCCTGCAGGTTGTTCTTCTTTATGTACACCCAGATTTTCTTAACGATCTCGGTGCGGGGAAGCGGCTTCGCTCCAACTATCGCGGCGAGGGTATCGTTAGGGGTAACAGGGGCCATGAACTTTGAGTTTGTTTTTGCTGCGGGCATTGTTTTACGTCCTCCTTAAGGATCACTATCTAAATAATGTATTCATATTAACCTATTTTCCAATGAGGATGTCAAGCCTATGGCTGTGCCGTATCAGAAGCTATGCTTATCAGACGGCCAAGGAAAAGGATATTTACTGCCGCGCCCCGGCTTTGGCCAGTTTCGGGCCGGCGGCTCTCACTTCCGGGGGGCATTTAGCCTGGAATTTCTTGAAATTCTCAATAAAAAGGGAGCCGAGCTGCTGGTATTTGGACATATAGAGCTTTTTGTCGCCCCAGGAGCTGGCGGGGTTCAGAACCTCGTCCGGCACGCCGGCGCATTTAGCGGGCACGTCGAAGCCGAAAACCGGGTCTTTCACATACTTAACCTTGCCCAGCCCGCCCTCCAGGGCGGCGTTCAGCAGCGCGCGGGTATATTTTATGCTGATGCGCTTGCCGATGCCGTAAGGGCCGCCAGTCCAGCCGGTATTCACCAGCCAGCATTTGGCGCCGTAGCGCAGTATTTTCTTACGGAGCAGCTCCGAATAAACGGCCGGGTGATGCACCATGAAAGGCGCCCCGAAACAAGTGCTGAAAGTGATCTCGGGCTCTTTGCGCATGTCCAGTTCGGTGGCGCTCACCTTGGCGGTGTAGCCGGAGATAAAGTGGTACATCGCCTGCTCCACGGAAAGCCGCGCTATGGGCGGCATCACGCCCGAGGCGTCGCAGGTGAGCATAACGATATTAGCCGGGTGGCCGCCGGTCTTGGACTCCACCGCATTGTCTATAAAGCTTATCGGATAGGCCGCGCGGGTGTTCTCGGTCAGAGAGGCGTCGTCCAGGTCCAGCTGCCGCGTTACCGGGTCGAAGACCACGTTCTCGAGCACCGTGCCGAAGCGCCTGGTAGTCGCGAAGATCTGGGGCTCGGCTTTCTCCGAAAGGTTTATAGCCTTGGCGTAGCAGCCGTTCTCTATATTAAATATTCCCTCGTCGCTCCAGCCGTGCTGGTCGTCGCCGATAAGATTACGGGAAGGGTCGGCGGAAAGAGTGGTCTTGCCGGTGCCCGACAGGCCGAAGAACAGCGCCGTGTCCCCTTTCTTGCCGGTATTGGCCGAGCAGTGCATGGAGAGTATGCCCTCCAGCGGCAGCAAATAGTTCATCACCGTGAAAACGGCTTTTTTTATCTCCCCTGCGTAACGGGTATTGCCGATTATCACCAGGCGGGCTTCGAAGTTGATGATGATGAAGGTGCCGGACTGCGTCATGTCTATTTCCGGCGCGGCCTTAAAGCCGGGCGCGCAGACTATGGTGAAGTCGGGGGCGAATTTACGCAGCTCGTCGTTGGTTTCAGGCTCGAAGAACATGGTTTTGGCGAAAAGGCTGTGCCAGGCGTGTTCCGTAACGATCCTGACCGGCAGCCGGTGGTTCTTGTCGGCCCCGGCGTAAAGGTCCTGCACAAAAACGTCCCGGCCTTCCAGGTAGCCCTGCAGCCGGTTGTAAAGGGCGCTGAATTTTTCAGAATTGAAGGGGCGGTTATATTCGCTCCACCATACATGGCCCTCGCTGTCCCCGCCCTTTACCACGAACTTGTCGTTGGCGGCGCGCGCGGTGAACTTGCCGGTATTCACCACGAAGGGCCCCATGTTCCCTATACGGCCCTCGCCCCTGAAGACGGCTTCCTCGTACATGGCAGGCACGGAAAGATTCCAGTATTCGGAGTTTAAATTGGTGAGGCCGTGGTTAGCCAGACCGTAATCGCTTTTAAGAGCCCTGGCTTCTTTGCTCGCCGGGGTTTTGATGCCTAAATAGTCGTTCATTTCCAGTCCCTCACGCACTTCCTGTCGCCGATATAAATTTCTTTGGCGGAATCCGGGTCCAGCGCCCAGCGGATGCGGGCCGCGCCCTCGATAGTGTCCTTCATGCTGCCGCAGTAACTCAGGCGCAGATGGCCTTCCATGCCGAATTCCTTGCCGGGCACGGTCACCACCATGGCCCGCTCGAGCAGCTTCCTGGACAGGGCCACGGAGTCTTTGGAATAAGCGCGGAAGTCGGGCAGGCAGTAAAAAGTCCCCTGCGGCTTTATCACTTTCACGCCGTTTATGGCCTCCAGCTCGCGGACCATCACGTCGCGGTTGTTCTGCAGCGTGGCCGTCAGGCTGTCCACATAGCTCTGTATGCCGTTGAGCGCGCCCACGGCCGCGGCCTGCAGCAAAGACGAGGGGCAGGAAGTGGTCTGGGCCTGCACATTGGTCATTACCTGTATCAGTTTCTTGTTCGCCACCGCCCAGCCGATGCGGAAGCCGGTCATAGCGTAAAGCTTGGACACGCCGTTGATGACCACCAGGCGGGAGGAATCGGAGAAATTCCTGGCGTACTTGTAGCAGGAGACGGGCTTCTGGCCGTCGAACATCAGCTTGTGGTAAATATCGTCCATTATCAGGTAGATATTGTTCTTTTCGCAATATTCCACCAGGCCCTTTATGAGCTCGGCGGAATAAACCACGCCGGAAGGGTTATTGGGGCTGTTGACGATTATGGCCTTGGTGGAGGAACCGACGGCCTCTATTATCTCTTTAAGGCTGGGCTCAAAGCGGCCGTCCTCGGGCGTGACTATAACCGGTACCGCGTAGCAGAGTTTCACCATCTCCGGGTAGCTTACCCAGTAAGGCGCGAGGATAATCACTTCATCCTGCGGGTCGAGTATCGAAACCAGAAGAGAGTAAAGCGCGGCCTTCGCCCCGGCGGAGACCAGCACGTTTTCGGCGCCAACGCGCTTGTCGTAATTTTCCTCGGTATAGCGCACTATCGCTTTCTTCAGCGAAGGGATGCCGTCCACGGGCGTGTATTTCACTTCCGCGGAGGTAAGCTTACCCGCGGCCGCTATGATAGCGTCGATGGGGGTTTTAGACTTGGGCTCGCCGGTACCCAGGTGAATGACAGCTTCACCGCGCTCTTTAAGTAACGCGGCTTTTTCATTAAGGGCCAAGGTAGGAGATTCCTGCACCGCGGCCGCAAGCTGGCTGATGGGAGATTTCATTTTTAAACCCCGGGAATCAGTCTCTTTTATCCCGCCGGGCGGCGGGAGGGAGACAGTCCGTCTTTCCGGCTTCCGCCGGGCTGCTGTAATGCAGAAAAATTTAAGGTGCGGGTGGGAATCGAACCCACGAATAAGAGTTTTGCAGACTCTCGCCTTACCACTTGGCCACCGCACCGTATAAAATATCTTATCAAAAAGAGGCACGCTTAGTTAAGGGGGTGACGGAATCCCCCTCTCCTACCCTTTTAAGGGTATTGCCTGCCCGGCATATAATTAATAGAGTTAGGGTAATAAGGGGTTTCTATCTATACAGGGGTTCTAAGTGGAAAACAAAGTAAACTTGCCGGTATGGCACAAGACTTTTGACGCTGTTTCCGACATTGTATGGCTGCTGGACAAGGAGCAGCGTATACTCTGCGCCAATAAGGCGACCGAGAGCGTCCTGGGACGCCCGCCAAAAGATATTATCGGCCTTCATTGCTATGAAATAGCTCACCCCGACAAACAGCCGGCCGCCGGCTGCCCCCTTAAACTGGCCAGGAAAAGCATGCGCCGGGAAAAGATGGAACTAATGATGGGTGAAAAATATGTCGAGTTTATAGTGGACCCGATAGCCGACGAGGCGGGACGCTTTAACGGGGCGGTCCATATAATGACCGACATAACCGAGCGCAAGCGGACCCAGGCCGAAATCCTGAAGCTGCTCTCCCGGCTGGCTGAAAAAGAAAAAGAAATAGAGGAGTACCTCTACACAGCCGCACATGACCTGCGGACTCCGCTGATCTGCGTGCAGGGCTTTACCGCTAATTTAAAGAAAGATTTTAAGGAGCTGGCTCATCTTGCATCTTCAGCCGCTACCGCGGAGGAGATCAGCGCGGCAACGCTCAGGTTTACATCCGGGCCAGCGGCCGAATCCCTGGATTCGGTAGAGGAGGCCGCCCGGAAAATAGGACAACTCCTGACCTCTTTGCTTAAAGTGTCCCGCCTGGGCCGGTTGCATATGCAGCCTGAAATACTGGATACAGGCGCTATAGTAAACAACATACTTACCGCCCTGTCTTACCAGGTGAAAGCTGCCGGGGCCGAAATAACAACAGGCCCGCTTCCGCACTGCAAAGCGGATAAAACCGCTCTTGGCCATATTTTCAGCAACCTCCTGGACAATGCTCTTAAATACCGGGACTGCGGGCGGAAACTTAAAATAACCGTGCGCGGCGAAAAAAACGGCAACGGCGCCGTGGTTTACAGCATAACCGACAACGGGCTGGGAATAAAGAAAAACAACCTGCCTAAAATCTGGCAGGTCTTCTATAGCGGAGAGACTTCAGTCCCGGAAAAAGGGGAAGGTATAGGCCTGACCATGGCGCGGCGCCTGGCCGACATGAATGAAGGGAAGCTATGGGCAGAATCAAAAGAAGGGGAAGGGTCCGCTTTTTATCTTGAATTGCCGGCTTACTGAAAAACAAAGCGCTACTTTCCGCAATATATAACTCTCTGCCGCTTATACATGGCGTCGTAGCTGTAGTTTTTCCCCAGCAGCTCGGGAAAGGCCATGTTCTCCTCCCTCAGGGCCGCCTCTATCACCAGGCCAGCTTTATAGTTCAACAGGGCCTCATTATCTTCTTTCCCTGAACAGATATCTTCCGGTTTGAACTCGCCTGTACCGCCTGAAAGGCGCTCGGCGTAACCCCTCAGTTTCCAATCGGCCAGGACCAGGTAGGTCAGGGCGGGAAGCGAGCTTCTTATTATTTCCCGGGCGGCCGCCGCCACTATTTCAATACTGAGCACGTGGTACTCGCTGGCCCCGCTCTCAGTGCGGACCCGGTCCGCCCCGAAATCGGCCGCGGCCAGGAAAATAGCGCCGTTGTAAGGGTTGGAACGGTAAAAATCCCCCTTCTGCATGGGGGTGAAGAACAAGAATTCTTTCCGGGTTTCGGGAAGATAGATATTAAACCTGGTTTCCGGGCGGTAAAGCCCCGAAGCCGAGATCTTTTCATAAGCCCTGTCCAGAACCTCTTCCACTTTCTCCGGCAAAGGGCCGCGGGTTCTTATAGTGAAGCTCTTATACGACAGGCTTCTATTAAAATACAGGCCCGGCATGGCCAGGAACAGGAGGTAGCCTCCGAACGCGGCCGCGATAAGTAACAGGATTATTTTTTTCATAATAATACCCCGATAAAAACATCTGAAGTATTGCTGGAAAGATACAATATCCGGCCCTTGCCTGTCACCCTTATTCCGGTGACACAATACTTAATTTCCGAATTAAGTATTGTGTCCCCATATTTTATGGCTGCACTACGGCCCTCAAGCCCAGTCTTCGCTCTTGATCCCGCCCTGTATCCCTATTACCACGCTCTTTATGGGCACTTTCCGGCCGGCGGCGGCCGCTGCCTGTTTTACCATGGCCAGGAGCCCGCCGCAGCAGGGGACTTCCATGGTTACCACGGTAAGAGTGTTTATCCTGGCGTCCTCTATGAGGGCCTGCACTTTCTCCACATATATTTCCTGGCCTTCGTCCAGCTTGGGACAGGCTATCACAATAGCTTTGCCTTTCATGAAGTCATTATGGAAGTTGCCGTAGGCGAAAGCGGTGCAGTCGGCGGCTACCACCACGTCGGCTTTCTGGAAATAGGGGGCCATGGGCGAGGCCAGGTGCAGCTGTACCGGCCACTGGCGCA
The DNA here is from genome assembly GCA_001871115.1 of Elusimicrobia bacterium CG1_02_56_21. Classification (GTDB taxonomy): domain Bacteria; phylum Elusimicrobiota; class Elusimicrobia; order Elusimicrobiales; family UBA9959; genus UBA9959. The sequence continues at coordinate 47,624 of MNUR01000008.1, forward strand.
GCTGGGAAGCGGCGGCGGGGTTGCCTGCTTCTTCTCCGGCCGAGCTGTCCCGCAGGTCTATAGTACGCCCTCCGGGGCAGCCGCAGGGTTCATGTCCGCCATGCTTGTGCGTTTTGCCGTGTGCCATATATTTTTCTTCCTCCATCGGGTTAGGGATATTATTCTCTTTCATATAATCGAAAGCCTGTTTTAAAAAAGTTTTCTGGGCATGGTCCTTGAGATGCTGCAAATGGGCCTTTATGGTATTAGGGCCGTGTTTTACCATGCCCTCCATTACCTTCGCTTCGTCATAAGGGACCGCTTCGCGCACTTCTATCTTTATGGCTCCCCGGGGGCATTCCCCTATACACGCGCCGAGGCCGTCGCAGAGCAGGTCGCTGATAAGCCGGGCTTTACCGTCTATCACCTGCAGCGCTCCCTCATGGCAGCCGGTGACGCAGTTGCCGCAGCCGTCACATTTGCTCTCGTCAATATTTATAATCTGTCTTTTAGTTTTCATAAGCAATTTCCTTAATTATCTCATTCCCCCCTCTTTTAGGTGGCAGCGCTTTTCCCGGAGGGGCGGCAGGGGTGCTGCCCAGCGCATCCCTGACAGGACCCCGACGCCGCACTGCAGTAATCCTTAAAAGCCTGCCCGCCTTAAACCAGGTCTTTTACTGTTATTCTTTCTATATCAGAGAGCAACCGGTTTTCTATTGCCGCTATTTTATGGCGCAAAATGCAGGCGCTGTGGTTCTTGCAGATCGTTTTCCCGAAAACGCAGTCGTTAAGCTTTATCGGGCCCTGGAGCACGGCCACCAGCTCGCTCAGCTTTATTTTTTCCGGCATCCTGGCCAACGCGAAACCGCCGCCTTTGCCTTTCACAGCCCGGAGTATGCCGGACTGGTGCAGTTTTTGAAGTATTTTCCTCAGGAAGGGCCGCGCGACGCCCACTTCCTCCTGCATCCGGGTCACGGAAACCGTGGGCTTATTGGCCCTGGCCATAAAGACCAGGGCGCGGGCCGCGTAATCCACATTCCTGTTTATAAGCTTCATTGTTATATATGATACCTGATAGGTATCATTATGTCAAGGGGCAGGGCGACAGCGGCCGCGGAAGAATCCCGCCCGGGCATAAGGATAAAAACTATGTTCTTTTTTTTCGGTCGTCCAAAGCGGCCCTGAGGCCGAGCAGAAGCACATCCGTAGTATAGGGCTTCTGTATCAGCGGACTTTCTGGTTTAATAAACTCGGTTTTTATGACGGCGGGATCGGTGCAGCCGGAAATATAAACCCGGGCTATACCCGGATTGGATACGGCTATGCGCTCGCAAAGGTCAAAACCGTTCATCCCGGGCAGCACTATATCGGCCAAGACAAGGTCTATTTTCCCCTTCTCCCGCTCTTCGGCCATAAGCAGGGCTTCGCTGTCCGTAGCGGCCTCCAGCACCCTGTAACCATTATCCGCCAGGGTGCGGCGGGTTACCGCGCGCACCACATGGTCATCCTCTACAAGCAGCACAGTCTCGGTGCCTTTGCGCAAAGCAGTGAAAGAGCCGGTAGTTTCGAACTTTTCAATATCGGACACGGACAGCGGAAGATAAATTGAAAAAGTAGTTCCGAGGCCGGGCTCGCTGTCTACCGATATATAACCGCTGCTCTGCTTTACTATCCCGTAGACAGTAGCCAAACCAAGCCCGGTTCCGGCCCCTGTCTGCTTTGTGGTAAAGAAAGGCTCAAAGATCTTGGCCCTGACCTCCGGGCTCATGCCTGTTCCATTGTCGGCTACCGTGATGACGGCATATTTGCCCGGGACTATATCGGAGCCCAGCAGATAGTCCGAATACTCGCAGGGGAAAATACTTATTACAAGCTTCCCGCCGCCTGGCATTGCGTCGCGCGCGTTAACGGCCAGGTTAAGCAGAACCTGCTCTATCTGCCCGGGATCAACCAGCGCCGGCACCGGTGTGGGATGCTTCCGTATCACTATCTCTATATTCTCGTCTATAAGGCGGGCAAGCATCTTCTGTACCCCGGAGGCGATAGAATTAATATCCAGCACGCGGGGCTGCATCAGCTGCTTGCGGCTGAAAGCCAGCAGCTGGCGGGACAAACCCGCGGCCCGACCGCAAACCTTCTTTATCTCTCCGGCGTCGTCGGCGATCTGGCTGCCCTCCGGGGCGGCTTTCCTTATGAACTCGGCATAAGCCGAGAGCGAGGTTATTATATTGTTAAAGTCATGCGCCACCCCGCCGGCCAGCTGGCCGAGCGCTTCCATTTTCTGAGACTGCCTCAACTGCAGCTCCAGCTTCTTTCTTTCGGTGACGTCGCGCGAAACTATTACCACACGCTGGGCCTTACCGCCGGGGTCGTTGATAACATTGCCCATGGACTCTATGAACTGCACCGAACCGTCAGGCAGCAGAAAACGGTACTCGGCCCGCTCCCCTTTGCCGGTCTCCACCGTCCTTTTAAAGATCTCCCTGACGCGCGCCTGGTCGTCCGGGTGTATTTCATTAAATGAATCCGTGCCTTTCAGCAGGACCGGGTCCCTGAGCTGGGAATAGGAAGGGCTATTATAAAGGCGCCGGCCCTCCAGGTCCACTACCGCCACCATATCGGAGGTATTGTTCATGGCCAGCTCGGCCAGGGCGGCCATCTCGCAGCCGGAATCCTTGCCGCAGATCAGTTCTGGGGAGAACCTCAGGAAGGCCCCCGCCAGCACGGCAGAAAGAACCCCGGCCGCAGCCGCACCCGGGAAGCCGGTCAGGCCGGCCAGAATAAAAACCAGCGGGCAGGCTATAAGGGTAGATAAGAGGATAACCGAGAATGCCTTAAGGATTTTTGTCATATTGATAGCTTTTATAGTTTAGTGCAGCGATCCCTTATTGTCAATATACCGTCCGATACATCAGCCCGGACAACTCTTGCCTTTCCGGGCCCAAAAATTGACATAATATACGAAGCGGAGGGTATATGATATCAATATTTTTAACTGTTTTCCTCGGACTAAGCCAGAGCGCGGGCGCCGATACTTTTATATTAAGAGACGGGGGTGTTATTGAAGGAGAGCTGACCGGTGAACTGGACGGCGCCGCACTTATAAAGACCAAGTACGGTCCCCTGACCGTAAACAAAGAGGACATCAGGGAACAAAAGACGGAAACAGCCCCTGAGCCCGTCCCCGCGGCCGAGCCGGTAGAGCTTTCCAGCGCGCAACCGGCGGCTGTCACAACTTCCAGCGCGCCCGCGGCTGTAGAGGTTTCCACTACACAGCCGGAAGCCGCGGCACAACCTAAATTAACTTTCCAAACCGTCCTGCCCAGCACAATAACGCGCCAGCTGGTGTACCTGGAAAGCGGCATTGCCGTAGCCACCGAAACCTACGACAATGAAGGCGCGCTTATCTCGGCCGAGGGCTTGATAAGCGACGGGACCTATACCGAATATTATCCCGAAGGCGGCCTTAAAACCGTCAAGACCATGCTGGGAGGCAAAGCCAACGGCACGCTGAAAGCTTTCTATCCCGGCGGCGCCCTGCAGATAGAAGCCTACTACCTGGCCGGCGGCAAAGAAGGCCCGCTTAAATATTTCACGCCTGACGGAAAGCCACTGATGGAAGCCTCCTACAGGAACGACATGCTTAACGGCTGGAAGAAAGAATACGGAGAGGACGGAACCATAACCGCGCAATCCTATTATATTGACGACCACCTGGCCGAGCCGCCTAAGCAGCAGGCCGTACCGGAACCGGAGAAAGAGCCGGAATCCATGGTTACGGTCAAGTCTATTAGCCTGGCCCGGGGCGAACGCTTCACCTTCCGCCTCAACGGGAAATATATAGGCAAAGCCCACCTGGACAAAGACCTGAACATAATCAGCCGCGGCGGAAAGATACCCGACGGAAATGTAAAGATGTTCACGAAAGACGGGAGAATAGAGAAAGAATTTGTTTTCAAGAATAACGCAATAAAAGCGCTGCGCGTTTACGAACCCGGCGGCCCGCTGAAAGCCGAATATTCCTATAAAGACGATATGGCGATAAAGAAGTAGAGACCCAGGTACCGGAACACCGGCGCGGATACAGATAAAAGGCCGTCCCCATAAGGGGACGGCCTTTTAAAATACTGGGCCCGGAAGGACTTGAACCTTCGACCCAACGATTATGAGTCGTTTGCTCTAACCAACTGAGCTACGGGCCCTAAAATCCGGTAATACTGGCTGAATAATCATTCTAGCAATTTAACCGCGGGCTTTCCATACCCCGCTATTCACCAGTCCGCAGGGGCGGCCCGGGCGGCAAAGATTCAGAACTTTTTAACGGCCAGGCTGCCGGCGCCGCTTTTTACCTCTACCTTGAACGGAGCCGAGGAATCTTCGCCGAGTTCATTGGTCATGGTGCCGGCGCCGGACTTGAACTTTACCGCGACTTTGCTGCCTTCGGGGAAAGCCAGCGTGGTGCTGCCGGCCCCGTTCTTAATACGGGCGGAACCGCTGCCGGGATTTTTTGTCCAGGCCAGGTTCACGGCTCCCGCCCCTGATTTGACTTCAAGATCTTCCGAATAAATTTCGCCGTTTACCGTTCCCGCGCCGCTCTTAACGGAGATCGGCCCGGAAAGCCCGTGAAGCTGCACTTCCCCGGCTCCGGAAGAGATCGCCGCGCCGGCGGCGAAACCGGCTATACTCACCTTGCCCAGCCCGTTTTTAACCGCCAGGAGGGTCCTGGAAGGCGCGCTTATTTTAAAACCGTTCTTGCAGCTGCCGCCGAAGAAGAACCAGCTTTTCTTGGACTTGACCGTAAGCACAAGCCGGGATTTTTCTATCTTCATGGCCAGTTCCGTTTTCCCGGGTTTAAAATCCCCGGTGAGTTCAACCTTGATAGTGATGCCTTCTTCAGCCGCCAGGACGATATCGCCGCCGTCGGCATCCACTTCTATAACTTTAACTTCTTCGGCCCTGAAATCCCAATGTTGTGTGTTCTGCATAGCCGGTTCCCCCTTGCACGCAGCGGCTGCGTTTCATATAACACAATAGCATAAAGCCGGTCTCTCCCCGCCTTATTACCGGCCGGCTGTGATTTTTCAGTGTTGATGCGGCTCGCAGGCTTCCGTACCGAACAGGGGCTTCCCGTCGGCAAAAGGCGAGATAGAACGCAGGCGCTCTATTATGGGCGGAAATTCCTTTATTATATAGTCCACTTCTTCCTGCGTATTGTAGACGCTGAGGGAGAAGCGTATAGAACCGTGCGCATAGGTCTGGGGCACGGCCATGGACATAAGCACATGCGAGGGCTCCAGGGAGCCCGAGGTGCACGCTGAACCGGAAGAGGCGCAGATGCCCTTCTCGCTTATCATAAGCAAAATGGACTCGCCTTCTATATATTCAAAGCTGATATTGGTGGTATTGGGCAGGCGGAGCGCGCCACCGCCGTTCACGCGGGAATTGGGGATCTTCAGGAGGCCGGCTTCGAGGCGGTCGCGCAGTGCTTTTACGTAGGTGTTCTCTTTTTCGAGGTTGGCCGCGGCCAGTTCGGCGGCTTTACCTATGCCGGCGATATAAGGCACGTTCTCGGTGCCGGCGCGGCGGCCGTGCTCCTGGTGGCCGCCCATCAGGAAAGGGGCGAAGCGGGAGCCTTTGCGGACGTAGAGTACGCCTATGCCTTTGGGGGCGTGGAGTTTGTGGCCGGAAAGGGAGAGGTAATCTATCTTGGCGTCTTTGAGGTTTATGGGGAGTTTGCCCACGGCCTGTACGGCGTCGGTGTGGAACAGGGCGCCTTTGGCGTGGGTGATGCGGGCGGCTTCTTCCACGGGGCAGATGACGCCGGTCTCGTTATTGGCCCACATGATGGAGACCAGCAGGGTTTCGGGGGTGAGGGCGACTTTGAGGTCTTCCAGGTTTATCTGGCCTGTGCTGTCCACGGGCAGATAGCTGATCCGGTAGCCCTGGGATTCGAGGAATTTGCAGACATTGAGGACGGCGGGGTGCTCGACCTTGGTGGTGATGATATGTTTCTTGTCGGGGAAGGCGCGCACGGCCGACCAGAGGGCGGTGGAATCGGACTCGGTTCCGCAGCTGGTGAAAATTATTTCCCCGGGCTCGGCGCCCAGGAGTTTGGCCACGCGCTCGCGGGCGAGGTCCAGGTATTTCTGGTTGGCGCCGCCGAAGAAGTGCATGCTGGACGGGTTGCCGTAGAGCTCATTAAAGAAGGGCTCCATCTCTTTGGCCACTTCGGGGGCCACGCGGCTGGTGGCATTATTGTCGAAATAATAGACTTTTTCCATATAGATATCCTCCACAGGGGAACTGCACCGCGAGGAGCCCAGTCGGGGCCTACCGCGCCGGGCGGAACGCAAAACGCGCTCGGCCACACCGTGGCCTCGCTCCGTGTTCGCCCGCCGGACTATGCAGCCGGCGGGCTCTCCGAGGGTTTTGCTAACCTGCCCGCCGCGGTCTCCCCTCCACTGCCTTAATATCAGTCCGAACATACGGACGGACGGGGCTTTGTTCCGAACGCCCTTGGGGAGGGGGCCCCGCTTCAGGGGGAACCGCGCAACGGTTCCCTGCAGTCCGGGCGGGCGGAATAAAGCCCCGGGCGACCCTTACTCCGCTTCTATCTCTATGGCGGGATCGACGCGCTCCCGCAGTTCTTTTTCTACTACGTTCTTGAGCGTGGCGCCGGAGGAGGCGCAGCCGTGGCACATGCCGAGGAAGCGGAGTTTTACTTTCTGGCCCTGTATGTCCACCAGTTCCATCCAGCCGCCGTCGGCTTTAAGCCTGGGATTTATCTCTTCGGCCAGGACTTTCTCTATTATCTTTATCTTCTCCACCACGGTCATTTTGTCGAATTTTTTGTGCTCGGCTTCGGCCCAGTAATCTTTAATTATTTTTTCTATCTCTCCGTGGCACTGCCTGCAGCCGCCGCCGGCTTTAGTGAAGTTGGTGACTTCTTCAATGGTATGGAGGTTATTGAGCTTTATGGCTTTGCGGATTACGGATTCGGTGACGCTGAAACATTTGCAGACTATCTTTTCGGCCTGGCCGATGATGATCTTTTCGGCTTTGGCGCCGCGGTAGTTCTTTATTGCGGCCTCGAGGGCTTCCATGCCCATGACGGAGCAGTGCATTTTCTCTCCGGGCAGGCCGCCCAGGAAATCGGCGATCTGCTGGTTGGTGATCTTGGAGGCTTCCTCCAGGGTAAGGCCTTTCACCATCTCGGTGAGGGCCGAAGAGGAAGCGATAGCGCTGGCGCAGCCGAAGGTCTTGAATTTAGCGTCTATGATCTTATCGGCGGCTTTGTCTATTTTAAGGGTAAGCTTGAGGGCGTCGCCGCAGACTATGCTGCCTATCTCGCCTACGCCGTCGGGGTTTTCTATTTCCCCCACGTTCTTTGGGTTTTTAAAATGTTCGAATACTTTATCGGTATAGTTCCACATATTTTTCCTCAGTTCGACGCTCTTTATGCGCTCCGGCAGGATTTGGCGCTTTGCAGGCCGCAGCTGCCTGTAACTATAGTCTATTAAATCCCACCCCGCAGGTTCAACCGGCCGGGGCGGCGCTTTTTTTACCCAGGAGACCCCTGGCCAGTTTAAGCGAATGATCAACCACGGACAGCGCGGCCTCCGGAGCGGTATAATAGCCGCTGGTGCGCGAGGTCTTCTGGCGCACCACTATAATATCCACTTCCCCGGACCTGCCGGGCTCATATTCTATCCCGGTCATACCCTTGCCCGTCAAAGAACCCAGAAGGCCGCCCAAAAATGTTGTTTCGGGCTGCGCGGCAAACTCCTCCCAGCCGCTAAGGAGCCCGGAACCGGCCTTGGCTATCAGTACGCAATAGAGATACGGGAAATCCTTACCCTGTACGCTGTTTATAGAAAGCTGCACCTGCAGTCCGTAGAATTCTTTGGGCGCGCCTACAAGCTTCACCATCAGCCTGGCATCCTCCGGTTCCTTGCCGCCTTTCGCCGTGGTTGCGAGCGCAAGGAGGGGCTGCACCTGTACGTCACTGGGCGCGTTCAGGGCCTTCATAACTTTTTGCAGCATGCCGATCTTTATTATCAGGCGGTCTTTCCTGAGGTAGCCCCTGGTACCGATGAACCACATAGGGAGCAGAACTACCGCCGCATCCAGCCCGAAAAATATCCAGTAGCCCGCGGGGAAGCGAAAGAAGCTGTCGGCAATATTGTAAGCCACGAAGCAGACAAAGCCGGCAGCTATGAACCCAAGCATCCCGCTTGTGCTGGTCCCGTCAAAAAAATCCTCGTCCCAGGCGCGCAGCTGCTCCGCCTTCATGGAGACTTTAGTGTAGGCGTCGGGAGTTACTTTCTCCCAGGACTCTTCGCCGGTTTTTTTGGGAGAGGCGTCATAGCCGGAATTTACTCCGAGAACCAGGCCGGCCAGCAGCAGGGCGAAACCGGGCCAGAAGCCTATGGTCACCTGCATCCCCAGCCCCGCCGCCAGCAGCATAACCACCAGCGCCATGCGCTGCCTGTACGGCAGGCTCCTGGCTGCGAAGAATTTTATTTCCCCGTCTTTCTCCCGCGGCGGCAATACGCTCATTCTGTCCTCCCCTGCGCGGACGCCGCTTCCAGCAGTTCCGCATACCCTGTTTTCTCCCAATAAAGCGGGCAGCCCCCGTTGCAGACGGCCAGGTACTGGCAGGCGCGGCATTTTTCGTGGGCGAATTTTTTATCCCTGAACCAGGCGAAATCTTCGCGGGCCCAGAGTTTTTTAAAGTTTCCGCTCTCCCGCAGCAGGTTCCCCATCGGCTTCGGGTAGCTGGAACAGGGCAGCACGTCCCCGTTGGGGGCCACGCTCAGGAGGCCGTCGCAGGCGGCGCAGCCCTTATTTCCCAGCCCGCTGGTTATGGGGTTAAAGATGCAGATAGGCGTAGGCGAATACCACATGAATTCAAGGCCCCGTTTTACGGCCATGTCCTTTACCCGCTCCACCAGCGGGCCGGCTTCGCTGTAAGAGACAAAGGTCTCGTCGTAATTTTTACCGGCTGAGCCTACCGGCATAAGCAGGTTCATTGAAAATTTTTTAAGCCCGATGCTCTTTACCAGGTCCAATATGCCTTCCAACCGGTCCTTATTCAGGGCCGAAACCGTGGTATTGGTATGCACGCGGATGCCGGCCTTCATTATATTCTCTATGCCTTTAAGCGTGCGCTCAAAAGCGCCCGGGCAGCCGGCGATCTTGTCATGTTCCAAGGCATGCCCGGCCTCTATGCTCACCTGGGAGGAATCCAGGCCGGCTCCCGCAAGTTTTTTAACCGTTTCTTCCGTGGCCAGCGTCCCGTTGGTAATAAGGTTGGCCCACATCCCGAGCCCCTTGGCATGCGCCACCAGCTCCGGTATCTCGGGCCTGAGCAGCGGTTCCCCGCCCGTAAAACTCACGGATGGGACCTCCGCCTCTTCTTTTATAATGTTCAGTATTCTCTTCAGGTCTTCCGCGGGGAGGTCCGGGTGCTGCTCGTCCTTGCGGCAGCCGCAGGCGGCGTAACAGAAGCGGCAGGCCAGATTGCAGCGGTAGGTAAGCGCTATTTCGCTGAGCACCGGCAGGCTATTATGGCCCAGGGCGAATTCTTTGGTTTCCACGGCTTTGCGCTCTTCCCTCTCTTTATAGCAGCCTTTCAGCAGGGCCATGAGGTCGCGGAAAAAATAGTACATATCCAGGGAGACTCGCTCCCTTTGCGCCCCGGGGTATTTTTCCACGACGGAGACGGCGCTGCCGCCTTCAAAGAGGAATTTCAGGATCTTTACGCCCTGCGGGTTAAGCTTGTGGGTCTGATTCGGGATCTTTATGAGCAGCGAGTCGGCCTCGCGCACGCGCACATACGGCTTTATGCGCGCGGCATAGCCGTCTATCCAGTCCACCCTCTTTACCCAATCCCTCTTATCCATTTCCTCTCTCTTGATCTTCGATTCCCGATTCCCGATAGTTTTAATGCCCGCTGCTCACGCAGGCCGAATGGCAGGCGCCGTGGCAGGCTGAGTGACAGGCGGAATGGCAGGCCGAGTGGCAGGCGTCATGGCAGGCGGAATGGCAGGCGTCATGGCAGGCGGAGTTTACAAAAGCTCCCTCATAGCACATCTTGGAAGTGCGGAAAGAGTCGAAACCGGCGCCCAGCTCCGCCGGCAGGGCCGCCTTCAACCCGTCCCCGGCCTTTACCGCGCTGTCAAAAGCCCGGTTATCGTAATTATGAAAATGACGATGATAGCCGCCCCAGTAATACCCGTTATCAGTGGCCAGGTCAGCCTGCCCGCGGGCGTCCACCTGGCCGCGATAGTATTTACGCGTAGCGTCCAGGTCGCAATCCCACAGCTTCTGCTCCAGGCCGGCGCCAAGGGTCTTAAGCGCGCTTTCCGCCGCGGCCTGGTCCAAAGTCCCGTCCGGGGTTATCGCGGAAAGCAGCGCCGTTTCATAAGGGTCATTGCTGGTCTTTATGCCGGGCTGGCGCTCAACGGCCAGAGGGGAGTAGCCTTTAACCCTCAAAACTCCTTTGCGCTCCATATTAGCCACCATAAGCCCAAGCATCTCCGGCAGCGGCAGCCCCAGAAGCACGCCCGCTTCTACCGGGCTGAGGTTTTTTACTATTTTGCCGGGAACACGGAAACTGCTTACCTGCGCTTTAGGCGCGGCCCACTCCGTGCCGTCCCAATTGACGGCCGAGATCCCGGCCTGAGCCGTCAGCATTGAGTTATGCTTTATGGTCATTATAAAGAACGGGGCAACAATAAAGAGTACGGAAAGGATCATCACCAGGTAAATAGACTCACCCCGGTTTACCGGCAGCCGGGCCAGGATGCTGCCCGGGAAATAGCGGTTCATATAGTACTTTTCCTGCGCCGGAATATACTTGGTGGCTTTGGGCGCGCCCTTGGTCAGGCTGCCGTAAGCCATAGTATTCAGGGAGAATGCTGCCGCGTCCAGGTAAACCTGCACCTGGAAATGATACCGGCTTTCCAGGGATTTGCGGAAGAACCGAACGCTGAAAACATCCTTGCCGTCCGCGCTCTTGACGGCGGGATAATCTATGGAATACCGCTCGTTCACAAACTTTTCCGTGCGAAAGCCCAGCTTCTCCAGAACTGCACCGTCCACGGGCAGGGAAGCGGGCGCTACCGGGAAGCGGACAACCAGCGCCTGGTGGTCCAGGGGGTCGTCCCACTGTACCGGGGACCAGTTGAACACGGCCAGGCGAGCGTCCCCGGCCATAGTCTGGGTCAGGTTGCCGGAGGCCTGGAGATCGGCGGCGTAGCGGAAAAAATACGTGACCTCGCCGCTGTTTATAGCCCGGCCCCCGGCCAGGATGATGTCGTATTTCTTTTCCGAGATCTTATTTATCTCCAGCGGGTACCTGTTGCCGGAAGAGTCCAGGGCGTAAGCGCGCTCATAGTCGAACACAGGGGTTTCCTGGAAGCCCTCGAAATAAAAACCGTGCAGAGCCCCACCCTGCCCGGTCCACCTGACCGCGTAAGAGATCTGCGCTTTGCCGTCTTTGTCCAGCACGGCCTCGGTCTCCACCCAGTTCATCTTAAACCCACCGGCCAAAGCCGGGCGGGCAGCGCAGGCCAGGGCCAGCGCTATAGCAGTAAAGATCAATGCGATATTCTTTTTCATCAGCTTTCCCCCGGGATCATGAATGCGGCGCCGCTGCGGCCGCAGCCTGGAATTCTTTTTTCAGCGCTCCGCGGTCCATGGCCAGGGCCCACCACAGACAGAGAGCGCCGGCCAGCAGGGAGCCCACCCTGGCTATAAAAGCCGCCGCCCTTACCGCGTCGTTAAATTCGGGCGCCAGCGAAATCCCTCCGTAGAATAGCGGCCGCGGCACGGCCAGCCAGGGGAAGAGAAGAAGCAGAAGGGCCGCGGCGCTGAGCAGGTAAAGCATGTAGACGGCCCCGCGCCTGGCCCACTCTTTTCTGCCCCATATCCCGACGGCCAGCACGAACCCCGAGACCCAGAAAAAAAAGGAAAAGGCGAAAACCAGGCGCATATTGCGGTAGATAAAGCCGGCCAGCGGCGGCATTTCCACGGGAACGCTGGAGCGCGCCAGCGCAAGGAAGAAAGCGGGGGTGGAAAAAACATCCAGGAATGTCAGAATATCGAGGAAAGCCTTTGCCGCCATTACGCCGCAGACAGCGGCGGCGGCCAGCGAAAAGCCGGAAAGAACTTTGGATTTACCTTCAGGCAGCAGCTTCATATTTAACTTTGATTATATAACTTTTACAGGCAGGGGCCTCATTTTTGCCGGCTCCTCGCAAATTGCGTGTTTACCTTGCGCCCAAAAAGTTATTTAATTGATGTACGGCGTCCAAACGCCGGTTTAATACCCAAAGATCAGCACCGGAGTCCTTATGTCGGTAAAACTTATCAGGCAATACACCGTGTTCCTCCCCAATGTTCCCGGCGCGCTTTCCAAGTTCGTAGAACTGTTCGCCAACGAAGGCATTAACATCATAGGCATAGCCTCCGAAATACGCGACGACTCAGGCGTGGTCCGCGTAGCGGTAGAAGCCGACCGCAAGGTAAGTCATGTCCTCACCGGCGCCGGCTTCACCACCATAGAGACCTCCATGATCTCCCTTGAGCTGCCCGATAAACCCGGCCAGCTCCTCCACCTTACCAAAGCGCTGAGCGACCGCGGCATAAACATTACCACGGTATACGGCACCGCTATGGGCGGGTCCAGCAGCCGGCTGCTGCTCAACGCCTCGGACCCTGACCGGGCGCTGGAAGTCCTTAAAGCCGAACTCGGGATAAAATAGACAACCTTCGCCAATAAAGAAACCGCCGGGCTTCCGGCGGTTTTTTTATCCCGGCGCATCGCAGTTTTATTTCTGGCCCTGGGCCGGTCTGTTATCCTGACGGTATGTATCTCGGCCGCTTTTTCAGAGCGGCATCAATGTGACGGCGGAAATGATCCCTGCCAAGAAGTTCCGTGAACCCCTGTTTGCTCATGACCTCGTGCGGCCGGCACCGGATCTTTTTTTCTTCTCTTTTCTTTTCTTGCTAATCCTCCAATCCTCTATATCACGGCCTGGTCAGTTTCTTGTATTTAATCCGGTGAGGGGTGTCGGCGGCTTTGCCCAGGCGGGCGTGCCGGTCGGCCTCGTACTCGGAGAAATTGCCTTCGAACCAGGCAACTTTGCTGTCCCCCTCGAAAGCCATGATATGGGTGGCTATGCGGTCCAGGAACCAGCGGTCATGGCTGATGACCACGGCGCAGCCGCCGAAGTTTTCCAGCGCTTCTTCCAGGGCGCGCATAGTGTTCACGTCCAGGTCGTTAGTGGGCTCGTCCAGGAGCAGCACATTGCCGCCCTCTTTGAGCATCACGGCCAGGTGAACGCGGTTGCGCTCTCCGCCGGAGATATTGGAGACCTTTTTCTGCTGGTCCTGCCCGCTGAAGTTGAAGCGCGCTACATAGGCGCGGGAATTAACTTCCAGCTTGCCGAGCTTCACTATATCCAGGCCGCCGGAGATCACTTCCCAGACATTCTTTGCCGGGTCCAGTGTGGAGCGATGCTGGTCGGAATAGGCCAGCTTTACGCTGTCTCCGACCCTGAATTCTCCCGAGTCCGGCTTTTCCTCGCCGGTTATCATCTTAAACAGGGTGGTCTTGCCGGCGCCGTTGGGCCCGATGATGCCGACTATGCCGCCGGGCGGCAGAGAGAAACTGACATTGTCCAGCAGCACCTTGTCGCCGAAGGCCTTGGTGACGTTCTTGGCCTCTATGACCAAGTTGCCCAGGCGCGGACCCGGCGGGATGAAGATCTCCAGGTCCTTGCCCAGTTTCTCGCCGCTCTCGCCCAGCAGGTTCTCGTAGGCGGTGATGCGGGCCTTTGACTTGGCCTGGCGGGCCTTCGGGTTCATCCTTATCCAGTCCAGTTCCCGTTTTAAGGTCTTCTGGCGCTCGCTCTCGGATTTTTCTTCGTGGCGCAGGCGCTCTTCCTTCTGCTCCAGCCAGGAAGAGTAATTGCCCTTCCACGGTATACCCTGGCCGCGGTCCAGCTCCAGTATCCAGCCGGCCACATTGTCGAGGAAATAGCGGTCATGCGTTACGGCGATGATAGTGCCTTTATATTGCTTGAGGTGATGCTCCAGCCAGGCCACGGCCTCTGCGTCAAGATGGTTAGTGGGCTCGTCCAGCAGCAAAATGTCCGGCTCCTGCAGGAGCAGCCTGCACAGCGCTATGCGGCGCTTTTCTCCGCCGGAAACGTTCTTTACCAGCGTGTCGGGCGGCGGGCAGCCGAGCGCGTCCATAGCCAGCTCCAGGCGGGAATCCACGTCCCAGGCGTTCAGGGCGTCTATTTTCTCCTGCACCTTGGACTGGCGCTCAATCAGCGCGTTCATCTTCTTGTCGTCCATCGGCTCGGCCAGTTTTTCGCTGATCTCGTTATATTCCTTCAGCGCGGCCATCGCCTCCGGCAGGCCTTCTTCGGCTATCTGGCGCATGGTTTTTTCCGGGTCCAGCCTGGGCTCCTGCTCCAGCAGGCCCACGGTATAGCCGGGTGAAAGCACGGTCTCGCCGCGGATATCGTCGTCGAGGCCGGCCATGATGCGCAGCAGGGAACTTTTGCCGGAGCCGTTCAGGCCCAGCACCCCTATCTTGGCGCCGTAATAATAAGAGAGGTAAATGTCCTTCAGCACGGCTTTCTTGTCGTAGATCTTGCTGACGTCTACCATAGAGAAAATCACTTTTTTATCGTCTTTAGTTTCAGCCATTATATTATCCTTAATACCGCGTTTGTTCTTGTTATTATCCCAAAATTAGGGGCTGTCTGAACGCGGCTTTTTATTTCACGTTTTTAAGTATGACATAGCCGCCGGGCCCGAAAGCCGGGGTTTTGGCTCCCATGGCCTTGAACACCTGCGTATCGAGCGCCCAATAGGGCTCGTACCATTGCCGGTCCACGTCGAAGACCAGGACGCGGCGGGTCTTTTCGTCGTAGGCGCCCACAGGGGAGATATGCGGGAAGGGGCCGCCCGGCGCCCCGGTCAGGATGTCCTGCGTAAAATGAAGCAGCATGATATTGTCAGGGTTGCGCTCGTTCTCGCCGAGGGCTTTCCTGAACCTTTCCAGCGCCAGGGCCGACTTCGCGTTTACCGTTACGCTGCTGGCAGAAAAACCTTCAGCGCCGTAAGCCGACCCGGCTTCTGCCGCCCCCGCGGCCAGCTGGTCCAGGGTCAGGCCGCGCCTGCCGTCAGCTCCGGCCTCGCTCACCAGCCCGGCCCAGTTAAACCCAGCAACCTTCGCTACAAGCTTTTCCGCCGCTATATTTTCCTCTTCATCCCCGCGCTGGCGGCGGGAATTGAATAGAGCGTTAAGAGCCATAGAGACGGAAGCTGCGGAGCACGAAGCGGAAGTTTCCTGCGGCACATAGAAAGAAGCCAGGGCCCAGTAATCGTAAGCCGGCACAGCCGGGTTCCTGAAATAAGCGTTGTCGAGGGTAATAGGCACCGCCACGGCCCCGCCGGCCGGGGCGTATTTCCAGGTTTCGCCGCGCGCAGGCGGACAGGCAAGAATTAAAAGGCAGAAAAATATCTTCATGTGGTTTTTTCTAATACGGGGTTAAAGGCTGAACCTGCGGCGAAGTAGCGGGCTTGCGCTTCCCGTCGTCAATAGCCAGGGCCGTGAATAAACTGGCCACCGAAAGCAGAGAAGCCGCCATGAACACCGCTTTATAGCCGTAAGCCGCCCAGAGCAGGCCGCCGGCCGCGGGAACGCTCATCGAGAGAGCGTGGTCCAGGGTGACGCCCAGCGAGATCGTGGGGGAAAGGTCGGCTTTGCTCTCAACTATCTTATTGAGATAGGTAGTCCGCGCAATACGCGCGGCGAACATCAGATTATCCAGGATAAAAAGAAAATAGAGCAGCGGCCTGAAAGCCGAGAAAGCGAAACCGGCGCAGACCCCGAACAAAATAACGGAGTCGGCGGCGAGCATTTTGCGCTCCCCGACCTTGTCCACCAGCGCCCCGAAAGCCTGCCTGAAAACCACGCCCGCCGCGGCGGCGATAAGCGCCAGCGCGGCCATCAGCCCCGGGCTGGCCCCGTAAACCGTGACCAGGACCCAGGGCGCGAAAGTGAGGAAGATCTGCTTGCGCGCCCCGAAAATAATATTGAGCAGGTAATACCACTTATATTTCCACCTGAACACAAAGCGCTTGTTGCCGGGCGCGGTTTCCTCCCCGCTCTTTCCCATCCGGGCGAACATAAAAGCCGATACCACCGAAGCTATGGCCGCCGCGAAGAAAGACCAGCGGTAAATTGAAGGCCCCGCTATTTTTGCCACGGCCCAGACAAAACCCGCTCCGGAGATGGCCGCAAAATTAGTCATACCGCTAATCTGGCCCAGCCGCCGGCCATGGCCGCCCTCTTTAGCGAAGCGCAGGCCCATCACGCTCTCCACGGTCATGAATAAATGACTGCCCGCGCTCCAGAGCAGCATCCACACTATCATCAGATTGTAGGTAGGCGAGACAAAACCCAGGCCCGCCACGCCTACCGCGGTGAGCAGGCTGGTTGTAATCGCCCATTTGCGCACAGGCAAAGCCGCAAGCAGGCCGGCCATGAAAAGAACCAGGAAGCCGGGGAACTCGCGGGGGAATTCAAGGAAGCCGCGCTGCTGCGAAGTAAGACTGAAAGAATCGTGGAGGTAATTATTGAAAGCGGCGGAGAGTACCCCCGCGTTTATCCCCAGAAAAAATACCCCGAGAAGGAAAGCCTTAAAAGCGGGGTCGGCGTTCCCCCACCGTTCGAGCAGTTTATTCATTATCTATATTTTAACAAAACCCGCGGCCGCACCGTATGACGGAGATAAATAAAAACGGCGCGGGAGTAAACCCCGCGCCGTTTTCAGACCGCTTATTTTATTTCCAGCCGGAGACCGGGCCTATGAGCGGAGCCACGCGCGGCCAGGGCCCGGCACGCACAACTTCCCCTACGGGAACCTCTGCCTTGGAGGCCCTGTAGGCAATAGTGCTCAGGCCGAAGCTGACTGAATTGTTCATTTCAGAATAAGCTATCCGGAAGAAACCGTCCTCTCCCCAGCCGGTATCCCAGCTGTTCTTGACGGAGAAATACTGCTCCGCGTCGTTATAACCTACCAGCAGGACGGCATGGCCGCCCAGGCGTTTACCGGTAGTGTAAGAATAGATGCCGGTCTTATAGTGCATGAAATCTTCGTAAACCATGTAGGCTATCGGCAGCGGCCCGTATTTAACCAGCGCGGTTTTTATGATATCGAGTTTCTTGGACACAGAACCCCAGCCCCCTATTTTGCTGGCCCCGGACTGCCAGCCGGCTTCGGCGGCGGAGCAGGAACCGTTTGCGGCGGTATAGGGATAAACGGACTCGGCGGGCAGGCCGGTCTTCTGGAGAAAGCGGGCGCTCAGGCGTCCGCCATTGCAGGAACCTGCGCCGCTGCACGACAGCATGACCTGCTCGGACAGGTCCAGGTCTTTGCCCGGGGTATTGTTTTTAAGCAGGGTATAGGATTCAAGGCCGCCGGTCATTGAGAAAGCCCAGCAGGAACCGCATTTCTTCTGGTTCCTGGGAGCCGTCACAAAATTCCCGTTGGCAGCGCGCCAGTCAAAAGCCGCGGGCAGCCGGGCGGCGGCTACCAGGTCTATGGGCTCGGCGTCCGCGGGCTCGAAATTAAACCCAACCAGGTATTGCCAGCTTTCCCTGTCGGCGGAAATATTATTCTCTCCGGCCGTCCACTTAGCGCCGGCTTTCTCAATAGCGGCCTGCACTTCTTTTATCTGGTCCCGCATATCCCCGGACAGCGCCTGCTGGCTGTAGGCGGGCGCCCCGGCCAGGAAAGCCGCCGCTAAAATAATTAAATATATGATTCTTCTCATTAGTTCCCCCTTGTCTTGCAAAATTCTACCGCTTGGGGCCGGTATTGTCAAACCCCTGAACGCAGCGTGAACAGCGGCAGCTCAGAATCGGCGAATAGCCGCAGCGGCGGGCCCCAGGCGCCGGCGCCGGAAGTGACATATATGCTGAACCCGCCCGCTTTATACAAACCGTAAAAATATTTGAACATATGCCTCTCAAGCGGGCCGAAAGGGAAGATCTGGCCTTTATGCGTATGCCCGCTCAATACCAGGCCTGAGCCGGCGGCGGTTATTTCGTCAAAGCCCTGCGGCTGGTGAGAAAGGAACAGCAGAGGTTTCGAACGGTCCAGGACAGCCGCTAGTTTCCTGACCGCCGCTCCGTCCCCGCGCCGCAGATCGTCTACCCCCGCCACTAAAAGGCCCGGCGCCGGCTCGTAGACCGTGCCGCGCAGCATTTTTACGCCGCAGTTATTAAAAAAAGCGGCCGCCGGCTCTCCGCCCGTGAACATATCGTGGTTGCCCAGCACCGCAGCCTTGCCGTAAAGCGCGGTTATCCCCTTAATGACACCGCAGGTCCCTTCCGGCATCGGCTCGCGGCTTTCGGAAAAATCCCCGGTAAAAACCACCAGATCTGGCTTAAGGCCTTTGATGATACCCGCTATTTTCTCCAGCCGCTTTAATTTTATCATCCGGCCCAGGTGCAAATCCGAGATCTGCACTATAGTAAAACCGTCCAGAGCGGCCGGCAGATTGCTTACCGCGACCTCTATCCTTTTCAGCCGGGGCGTTTGGCCCCCGCTCCAGGCGGCCAGGCCGGAGAATATTATGGCCGCCCCGAGTACAGCGATAAAAACAGGCCGGCTCCAGGCCCAGCCCGCGCCCATAGCCTTAAGCGCGGAAAGCGCCAGGTCGCAAACCAGCAGGACCCAGAAAAAAATAAACGAAATTCCGAAACTGAAAAAAGCCGGCCAGAGCATTGCGTCCGCAAAGCCGCCGAAACGGGAAGCCGCGAAAACCCTGGCTGCCGGGTAGAAAGCAGACAGGAGCAGCGCGGCTTCATAAACTATGAAGCGGCCTTTCGGCTGCAGCTTCAGCCTGAAAGCCAGCCAGACAGCAATGTAAATATTAAAAGCGAGGTGAAAAAGGGCCAGGCCCAGTCCGAAAATGTGGAAGTGGCCTTTCATGGTTTAAAAGCGATGAAGCCCTATTTCCTTCAGGCCCTGCTGCTTTTTATCGGGAGCGAGAAAAGAACCCTCCGCGGCGCATTTAAGCGTATATTGAATATCTTCCAAAGAAAGGCCCATCTTATTCACGGCCAGGGAGTATTCTTTGTTCAGGTCGGTGTCGAGTATTTCAGGATCGTCGGCGCCTATGGTACATTTAACCCCGGCTTTTATGAATTCTTTCAGCGGATGTTCTTCAATAGAAGCTACGGCGCGGGTGAGGTAATTGCTCCGGGGATTGGTCTCGACGGTGACGGAGGAGCTTTTTATAAGTTCTATCGTTCTGCCGGACCTGTCGTCCGCCGCTTTCACGCCGTGGCCTATGCGCAGCGGCTTCAGCGTCCTTATAGTTTCCCCTATCTGCGAGTAATGCCCTTCTTCCCCCGAATGAACCGTGAGCGGCAACCCGGCCTCGTGCAGTTTTTTTGCCGCCTTTTTATAAAGCGCGGGCGGGTAATCGGCCTCGTTGTCCGCCAGGTCGAAGCCTATGACGGTTTTTTTATTCTTGACCGCGAAAGCGGCGGTTTTTTCAGCCGATTCCACGCCGTAGATGCGGGAAGCGATAAGGATGAGCCCGCAGACCAGATTGCTGCTTTTTTCGAATTTTGCCGCGGTGGAATTAATCAGGTCGTGAGCTTTCTGCCAGTCCAGTCCGGCTTTTTTGAGCATGAAGTCGGGGCTGTAGCGGAGCTCCAGCAGGCGGATATTTTCATTTTTATAGGCGTCTTCCAGCGCCTCGAAGGTGATGCGCTCCACAGCCTCGTAGGAGGCGAAGGAGGCCTGGGCCAGCTCGAACATCCCGAGCACTTCCCGGAGCGAAGCGCCGGGGGCGCGCAGTTTGTAAACCCGGTCCAGCCCGGCTGGATCGAAGGTGGGCAGGCTTAAATTATTTTTCCGGGCCAGGTCTATGACGGTGCCGACGCGCACGCAGCCTTCGATATGGCGGTGCAGTTCCGCCTTGGGCATGGCGCTTATTTTTTCTTCCGCTGTCATAGGCGGTTATTTCCCGGTGTAGGTTATGGCCACTTTAGCTGTTATTTTTGTACCCGAAGCCTTGGCTTTATAAGGCCTGGTCCCGGCATTTATATAGGCGGCGAAAGCTTTGGCGGTCTGAAGGGCGGTCTGGCCGGCCTTAAGCGCCATCATTATATTCCAGCCGGCCACGTGGTTCACGGTCCCGTCCGGGCGCTTGTAGCGGAAAATGGAGAGCCAGAAATTTATAGTTCCATCTATACCGCCCCCGTCCCTGCCGGCGGCTGTGCCGGTAATGACGGCCACGCCGGGCTTGCCGCCCACGGTAACTTTACCTTTTTCTACGGAAACCCCCTGCGTTTTATCGTATGAAGACACGGTCAGCTCGGCCCCCTTGGCCAGCTCCGCGTCCGGATTATAATCCCCGGTCTTCTTTTTCATAAGCCCCCCAGGCCCGGTTTATTTTATATTAAGCGCGTCCACATATTTTTTATAGCGGGAACTGATCTCTCCCTTGGAAAGCCGCCCCACGCGCTTCACGCTGAAATCTTCCACGCTGAAAGAGGACATCACCGTGCCGTAGGACATGGCGCGGCGGATCACGTTGAAATTCTTCCAGTCGGGCGCGGCGGCGAGATACCCCATGAAGCCGCCGGCGAAGGTGTCGCCAGCCCCGGTGGGGTCCACCACCTTCTCTATCGGGTGGGCGGGGACGGAGAGGACATTGTCCTTAAAGAAGAGCATGGCGCCGGCGTCGCCGCGCTTGACTATAATGCCCTTCGGGCCCATCTTCATGATCAGCCGGGCCGCCTTTATCAAATTATATTCCCCGGTAAGCTGGCGGCATTCCTCCTCGTTGACAAATAGCATGTCCACCTTCCTGAGCAGCTTCAGCAGCGAGGGCTTCTTAAGGGAGATCCAGTAATTCATCGTGTCGCAGGCCACCAGCCGGGGCTTGCCCATCTGGTCCAGCACCTTGCGCTGCAGGTCCGGGTCTATATTGGCCAGGAAGAGCACTCCGCATCCGCTGTGCTCGCTGTTAAGGCGGGGCTGGAAATGCTGAAAAACGTTCAGCTCGGTGGCTATAGTGGTGGCGTTCTTGAAATCCCGGTCATACTTCCCCTTCCAGTGGAAGGTCTTGCCCGGCAGAACCTCTATGCCCTTCTGGCAGATATTGCGGCGCTTTAAAAATCTGCGGAAAGGCGCGGGGAAATCCTCGCCTACCACGCCTACCATCTGTACCGGTGAGAACCGGGAAGCGGAAAGGGAAAAATGCACCGCCGAACCGCCCAGGGCGCGCTTGGTTCTGCCGTGTATGGTTTGGACCGAATCCAGCGCTACGGAACCGACCACGAGGATAGTGTTTTTCATAGTTTGCGGGTAGCTCCTGTGATTATAAGGCCCGGCACGGGCGGCCTGGTGTCTATAATATCAAAATTTAAACTTCCCGTCTTTGTCCAAACTCAACCATTAAGGCGGTTTATGAACCGCCGCAGAAAAAAACACCCCGCCTCTGAACGCAGGGGCGGGGCGATGGCGTTGCCGAAAGCATCAGACCGCGGTTTTTTCCTTTACAAAGCGGGCCGGGCGGCCCAGGGCTGCCAGGGTTTCGCGCACTATCAGGTCGGACCATTCTTTGCGCAGCTCGGTGCTGGGGGCGGGAAGGGTCCGGTGCTCTACTTTAAGGTCTTCAAGCAGAGTGTTGAGGCGGTTATAGATATCGGCCTGGAATTCCACGCTTTCGGCGTCGCGTATGCCGTCGTCGGTCATTTCCGCTCCGCACATGGGCAACTTGTAGATGACATCGTAGGGAAATTCCTCCGCGTAGCCCTGCAGGAAATCGCGGATGAACTGGTTCTTGCCGCAGCGGCGCTCCAGGTAAGCCAAATTGTCGAACACGCTGCGGTCGCAGACCACCACCTGGTAGCCGCGCAGCGCGCCGCGCAGCTCCTCGGTGATATGCTGCATCATTATGTAAAGCTGGGCGGGCAGGGTGGTGTTCTCGTTTATCGGGATACCCTGCTCAAAGGCGGAGGCGGCGATCTCGGAGAATACTTTCACTTTGAGCCCGCGCTTCTTAAGCTCGGCGGCTACCTCGTAGCAGAGGGTGGTTTTGCCGGTGCCGTGGGTGGAAATAAGTGAGATCTTGTAAGTCCGCTTTTTTGCAGGGGTCATTTGAACTCCGGAAATTTGGATACACTATCGTACACTTTTTTCCGGCCGCTGGCAAAGGTCCGTCGGGCCCCTCGTTGGGGGCCTAAAGGCCCAAAAAACACAAGGTATTTTTACATAGGCCCGGCGGCCTTTTGGCCCATACGGAAAACCCTTAAAACCGGGATAATATAGACAATACCGCAAGGGCTGCGCCGTTTATATAAGGACGAACATGAAAAAAACACTTTTTGCCGCCATACTCCTCGCACTTGCCTGCGGGGCCAAAGCCGAGGATTTTAACGCGCTGATAACCGACGCCCCAGCCATTAAAGCCTCTCTTCCCGCCCAGTACCCCGGCCTGGCCCCCGAACTTTCAGAAATATTCGCCACTTCCGGCCAGGGCTCGCAGAAATGGTACGGCGCGGATTCCCGCCGGGCCAGGATGCAGTTTACGGCCTATATGCTTTATAAGATCCCTTCCAGCTACACGGGCCCGGTCTCGCAGATACTTTCTAATTCCTACCAGCGCGAACAGATCTCGGAGCTGGTGGACCTGCAGCTGCAGCATATGTACGGGGCCTTCACTATGCACCCCGGCTTCGTAGACAATCCCGGCATTCCTTCCGGAGACTACAAAATCTCTCTCACCGGTGCCGAAAAAGCTGCCGGCGGCTACGCGAAGATCTCCTATTCCTACGACGATATAGTAGTGTTCTCCGCCAAACTGTTCCGCGGGAGCGGCGCAACACGGATAAACTTTGTGCTGCCGAGGGACCCGGTGGAGATCTACAGTAAAGGCTTTCCCGCCCCCGGCTCGCGCAAGAACCGCTGCACCGACGACCATTATAACAGCGAAGGGGATTTCTGGTATTTCTGGAACCCCTACCAGGACGGCTGCCCTATAGGCGGGCAGGACCTGGTGGGCGTAGAGACGGACCTTAAACCCATGAACGTCACCCGCGGGACTTACCCGGAATACGCCAGGCTTTACGGCGAGAACGGCAACGGCGATGTTCTAAAGGTCACCTATCTGGTGGGCGTGGACGAGAATTTCAAGAACGGGGACCTGGGCAAAAAAACCTTCAAAGACGCTTTCGCCGGGCTTAAAGCCGCGGGCTTCCGGGCCACCGTGGACGAACCCCGCCGCAAAATGCTCACTTTCCGCTTCGGAACCAAGCGCGCTTCCATAGAGATACGCCTGATGGACCCCGACAGCGCCGAATTCGCCCGGGAAGCCGTGCGCGGGATGAAGACCGCCGATATCTTTCTTTATGACGGCCATTCCGGCCTGGGCGGCTACCTTAACCCTGAGCGCCTGGCCGAAGACAGCGGCCGCCAGCTGGACCTGCCCAGGAATAAATACCAGATCTTCGTTTTCCAGGGCTGCTCCACCTACGCCTACTATAACAGCGCTTATTTCAAACTCAAGCGCTCGGGCGCGGATCCCAAAGGAACAAAGAACCTGGACATCATAACCACCGGCATAGGCGCGGCTTTTGACGTAGGGGCCAAAGTGGACGTGGCCTTCCTCGCCAGCGTGGCCGCCGGGGAGCGGCCTTCCTGGCAGACCATCATTGACCGCGTGCACGCGGCTGAAGGCGATAATTCCGCCCTTTCCCACGTGAACGGCGACGAAGACAATCCCCGCGGCCCCAACTAAAAAAGCGCAAAAAAGGCCGGGCTGCTCAGCCCGGCCTTTTTTTATGCCCTGTTTTTTAAGCGTTCCGTTTACCGGCCTGTTCTTTCAGGATCTGCGGCAGGGCGCTGCGCATAAACTGCAGCAGCACGCTTCCCACGGAACCGGCCACGGCAAAAGTGTCGTCCACCGGGCCCGGGATATTTACAGGCAGCATTTCATAGATAAAAACCAGCACCGGGAAAGCCAGCCATTTTATACCGGTCTCATAGCGCTTGGCCAGAACCATGCAGGCGCCCAGCATAAAGCCCGCGCTTATAAAGGCCGGCGCGGAAAACAGGGAGGCCCCGAAGCTGAAAGGCGCCAGTGCCAGCGACCAGAGCACGGCGAAGACCGGCGGCAGGGCCGCGTCGAAATAATTGTAGGTTTTAACAAAGAAAAGACTGACCAGCGCGGCTATAAAGAAACCGGTAAAGACCACCGCCCCGGCAAGCAGCCCGAAGCGGAGATCTCTGAGCGCCCAGCCTATAAAAAAAGCCGGCAGGGAAAAAGGAAAAGACAGAAAGCTTATGGCCAGGCTTCGCCACATTATCGGCCCCTTATACCGGTTCAACCAAAAAACGCGCCGCCCCGGGCGGGGCGGCGGCGTATTTACCCTTTAGCTTAAAAAGGGACTTCTTCTATGCCCTCATTGCTTGGGGCGGCCGCTTTAGCAGCCGGCTCGGCAACTTCGGAAGCGGCGGCGCTGTCGCCGCGGCTGCCCAGGAATTCTATCGTATCCACGTAGACCACCATCTTGCTCTGCTTCCTGCCGTCTTCTTTGCCGGCCCACTCTTCAAGCACAAGATGCCCTTCTACATAGGCCTGCGACCCTTTGTGCAGATATTTCTCCACCAGGTCAGCCAGTTTGCGGCCCCGCTCATTGCTGAAAGCTTTCAGTTCAACCCACACCGGCACATCTTCCCACTGCCCGGTCTGGGCGTTCTTGCGGTTATTATTCACGGCAAAGCCGATATTTGCCACTTTGCCGCCATTGCTGAATTCTTTTATTTCGGGCTCGCGGGTGAGCCGGCCGATGAGCATAACTTTATTCAAATTTGCCATGATTTTCTCCTGTTACCTGCTTGTATATTTTTTCCGGAGCCGCGGCCTAAAAAAACCGGCGCCGCTCCAAAGCCTGCGGGCTTTTTACAGGCCCGATACCGTTAATCTACCACTTTTCCGGATATTTTTCCAATCCTGGCCCGCAAGCCCGTCGCGCGGGAGCCTGTTTTAAAACTGTCTCAATTCAGGCTGTTATTCCACGACTCACGCAGGGATAAGGCGCCTTGCACCGGCCCGGCCCGGCAAAGCCGGCGGGCTTTTTCAATCAGCAAACCAAACGAGCAGAGCTTGGGCGCAGCCAGGTCCGCCCCCAAGGCCTCCAGGGCTTCCTGCGGGAAGATATCGGGGATATTCCCGGATATCACCCACACCTGCACCCCTGCCGTCATCCTATTGCCCTTCAGCAGCCTTAGCAGGGTTATCCCGTCCGGGCCGTTATGGATAATATCCGTGATGAAAAGCAGCGGCGGGCAGTTCAGAGCCCAGGCCAGGGCTTCGCCGGCATTGGTAGTAGCCAGGATTTCGGCGTCCAGGTTCTCGCTCAGAACCTGCTTTAGCAGGGCCAGATAGCGCCAGCAGTCGTCCGTGATTATAATAAGCGGCTTTTTCTTTTTCATACACCCCCCTTCCCGTACCAATAGTATAGCAGACCGCCCCGACAAGGGCCTGTCGGGTTTCCGGAAAGCAGGAATCCAAAGAATATTGTAAAGTAATTATCAAGCCGGCCTCCTTCAGAGCCCGGCCGGAACATCTGTTTAAACCAGGAGCAGAAATGTCACTTAAAGAAGCGCTTAAGCAGGATAAAGAAATTTACCCGGTCTGGCTGGACAATCCTTTCTGGCTGGAAGCGGTTTTAAAGAGCCCGCTGGCGGCCGCGGAGGCGGGCAAAGCTTTTGCCGCCGCGCTTGCCGGAGAAGCCGGCGCTAAAAGAATTTTCCTGAAGCAGGAATCCAAAGAGACGGCGCTGCCGGAATTCCCGGCCAGGGAAATATTCAGGGGCAGGGTGGTCTATTACCCCGGCGCCGGAACGGACGCGCGGCCACTTAAAATATTCTGCGGCTCGCGCTCCGCCCATTGTTTTATTTACGCGGACTATATGGTCAAAAAAGGCGAGGTAATGAAGCTGCTGGAAGGGAACCTGTCAGAACTGCAGCCCGGCTACAAGACCCTGTTCGCGATAGAAGGAAATGAAAAAGATTTTTTCCCGCTGGGCTGGGAGGATCTGAGGGGAACCTATACCGATATTGACGTTTACCAGGCGCCGGAACTTAAATGGGGTTTCTGGGCGGTGCTCGAGCGAAACCCTGAACTGGACGAAAGCCACGGCCCCAGGCGGATCCTTTTCTGCTATCTGGCCTGCGACGCGGTTTCAGGCTACGCCTCTCTGTGGCCCAGGGGCAAAAGGCGGACCAGCCCTTACGCCATCGTTATAGACGATTCGGGCTTTGCCAGCAACTGGGCGGTTTTCGGCAGCGACAAAAGCCAGATGTACAAGATAGGCGGCAGAAACCACGCTATGCCCAATTGGCTGCTGGTGGCTACAGGCCGCAGCGCCAAACCCTGGCCGGGCTATGACCGTTTCGCCGAAGAAACGGAAAGCCCGACAGCGCCGGCGGCACGGATGGAACTGTACATAAACACAAAAACCTCCAGCAAAAACAAGCAGATGTAAGCCCTCCGGTCAAAAACTCCGGAGTTATTGAGCTGTTGCGCTGCGTCCCCTCAAATTAAAAGCCGGGCAGGCCGCGGCGGATGCGGGCAGAATAGTCCGGTCCGTCTCCCGCCGCTTTGCTGGCTTTATTGATTAGGCTGAGCTTTTTAAGTTCGGGCAGCGGCAGGGCCTGGTCCAACACTCCCAGTTCATAAACCATTTCATCGGCATGAGCGCTGGCAAAAATACGCCAGTCCAGCTTTGCTTTGGGGTAATAGGGAACTATATGCCGCCAGATATTCAGGGTGCAGTTGGTGGTCAGGGCATTGTACCACCTCGGGCTGGCGGCCAGCTGGTTTACGGTGCGCAGATAGTCCAGGAACACTTTTTGGATAATATCCCGGTCGGCTTGGAGGCGATAGAGATAAACATTCTCTCCCGGGCGGAAATTAGTGCGCAGCCGCACCAGGTCGCGCTCGTCCGCGACTACATAAGTAAGTTCATATTGCCTGAACAGTCCCCTGACGGCCGAATATACCTCGCCTTTCTTGCGCCGGGTCTCTATTGAGACGCAGACATATTTTCCCCCGTCAAAACCAAAGCTGAGCATAGCGTGCGAAAAATGCTCCAGCCCCCAGTTCACCAGGAAAAGGTCCATGGTGCGCAAAGCGCCGAGGTCGAAAGAACGGTCATAACGCCGCGCGGTATAGTCGGTCTCGGTGCGGTAATCGAAATTACGGATATTGCGGATAGTGACGCTGCTGCCTGAAATCTCGGCATAGGGCAGCACTGCAACGTCGGGAGACCAAGCCCTGTCACTCCTGGGCGGCAAAGCCAGCCAGCCGGCCAGCAGCAGGGTGAAAACGGAAAGAAAGGCTATTATTTTCCTGCGTTCGGTTCCGGGCAGGATAAAGCTGCCCGCGGCCGCAAGCAGAAAAACGGCCCCGGAGGCAAAACGCGGGATCGCGCCGAAATTTGAAAAGGTGATGGCCAGCAAGCCCCAGGCTGCCATAGCCAGGAAGATAAACCGGAAAAAAAGCCGCCGGAGGCGCAGGGTTTTTGTTAAAGACACGCGGCTCCCGGGCGGATCTTGGCTTTAAAAGACATAATTAAACCGGCTTGGGCGCAAGGTTTTTCCTGATCTGCTTCATCGCGGGATGTGCGCCGATAAGCGCCAGGGCTTTGGCCAGGAGCGGTTTGCCCTCTGCGGTATAGCGCCAGGGTGAAGCGCCGGAGGAATGCGGCAGCGGAATAAGGTCGAAAGAAAGATCTCCCCGTTTGATCCTGAAAACCCGGCCCACTACCCCGTCCAGTTTGTCAACTTCCATAAATTGGGCTATGGCCAGCTTGCCTATGGGGATGACCAGCTCCGGGCGAAGCAGCTCAAGTTCGCGGTTCAGCCAGGCCGAGCATTCAATTACCTCGGCCGGGGAAGGAACGCGGTCCCCGCCGGAGGCTTTCTTGCCGGGGAAACAGCGGCAGACGGCCGCTATATAGACGCTGGCCCTGAACTGCGCTTCGTCTATACCGGCGGCTTGTTTGAACCAGGCGAAAAGGCTTTTGCCCGCAGTCCAGGCGAAAGGCCGGCCCATCACCGGCTCTTTATCCCCGGGGGCCTGGCCCACCAGCAGAACGCGGCTGAGTACCGGGCCGCCGCTGACGACGGGCGGCAGCATTTGCGGGCAGCGCCGGCATTTCAGCAGGCTTTTAACATGCTTTTCTATTTCGGCCCGCGCGGCTTTTTGTTTTAAACCCATAGGATAACGGATTAAATAATACCCAGGCGCTTCAGCTCCCAGAAGCAGTTCATGGTGGCCAGCACGTCGGCGGCGGCATTATGCGCTTCTTTAAAATCTTTTTTAAATAATTTCTGGTGCAGCTCGGCGAGCTTGGGCCATTTATTCCCGTAAGGCCCGGGGATAGCGCAGAAATCCGTAGCGCTGTGCATGGTGCAGATTCTTTTTTTCCCGGGCAGGCTGTCCGGCATCCCGCTCCTCAGGAATTCGGCGCCTATTATCTTCTCGTCGAAACTCATATTATGCGCCACCAGGAAATCCGCCTGGTCGATAGCCGCCTGGAAACCCCAAAGCACCGGCAGCAGGTCTTTGCCGTCCGCCAGCGCCCGCTCGGTGGTTATGCCGTGTATTTTGGAGGCGTCTTCGGGGATAGTGAAGCCCTCTGGCTTTATTATAAAATTCCCGCCGCCGGTATTTTTACCTTCATTGTCGGTGGTAAAATAAGCCAGCTGTATCATCCTCGGCCAGTTGTTCAGGTCGGTTACGGGCGCCTTCCAGTTCCTGGGAAGGCCGGTAGTTTCAGTGTCGAAAAATAAGTACATAAATAAATTATAGCAGACCTGCCCGCCAAGGGCGTGTCGCTTTACAATTTGCCCGCAGCCCGCGCGGCGACGGAACTTATCAGGGCTTCGGCTTCGGCGAAGATGCCGGCCAAATGCTCCTCCGAGCGGCAGCTTTCGGCGTAGATCTTGTAAACCTCTTCCGTGCCCGAGGGCCGCGCCGCGAACCAGCCGCCGGCGGTAACCACTTTTATGCCGCCTATCGGCTCGCCATTGCTGGGCGCGCAGTTGAGCACGGCCTCTATCTTTTCCCCGGCCAGCTGCGCGGCTTTTACCTGCTCCGGCTTAAGGGTCTTGAGCAGCAGCTTCATGGCCGCGTCGGCGGGCGCGTCCTGGCGGCGGTAGAAAAATTCTCCGTATTTTTTGGTCAGGTCCCCGTAAACCCGCGCCGGGTCTTTGCCCATAACGGCCGTGATCTCGGCCGACAGCAGGGCCATTATCAGCCCGTCTTTATCCGTGCTCCAGGGCCCGCCGTCAAAACGCAGGAAGGAAGCGCCGGCGCTTTCTTCCCCGCCAAAGCCGCAGCTCCCGTCCCGCAGCCCGTCCACGAACCATTTAAACCCCACAGGGACCTCGTTCAACTTCCGGCCCAGCCCGGCCGCCACCCGGTCTATCATAGAGCTGGAAACTACCGTCTTGCCCACGGCGGCGTCCGCCCGCCAGCCGGGCCGGTTCCGGAACAGATAATAAATAGCCGCAGACAAGTAATGATTGGGCGGCAGCAGGCCGGCGCGGGTTACTATCCCGTGGCGGTCATAATCGGTATCGCAGCCGAAGCTTATATCGAATTTATCCTTCATCCCTATCAGCCTCTGCATAGCGTAAACCGAAGAGGGGTCCATGCGGATCTTCCCGTCCCAGTCCGCGGTCATGAAGGCGAAAGATTTATCCACCGCGTCGCTCACCACGGCAAGGTCCAGGCCGTAAACCTCGGCGATGCGGCCCCAGTATTTAACCCCGGCCCCGCCCAGGGGGTCAGCGCCCATCTTTACTCCGGAACCCCGGACCGCTTCCATATTTATCACGCCCGCCAGGCCGCGCACATATTCCCCGGTATAGTCGTAACGGCGGGTGGTGGCGGCTTTCAGGGCGGAGGCCAGCTGCATCCGCTTTACCCCCGCCAGGCCGTTTGAAAGTATTTCATTGGCGATGTTCTGCACAGTCCCCGTTATCTCCGGGCCGGCCGGGCCGCCGCTGGGCGGATTGTATTTAAAACCGCCGTCAGCAGGCGGGTTATGGGAAGGGGTGATAAGTATACCGTCGGCCAAGCCAGTGGTGCGGTTTGCATTGTAGGCCAGTATAGCGCGGGACAGGGCCGGGGTAGGGGTGTAGCCATTCTCGGAATCTATCATTACATGCACGCTGTTGGCGGCCAGAACCTCCAGCGCAGTCTCCAGCGCCGGGACAGAGAGAGCGTGGGTGTCCATGCCTATAAATAGCGGCCCGTCTATGCCGGCGGCTTTACGGTGCTGGCAGATAGCCTGGGTGACGGCCAGGATATGGCGCTCATTGAATGTGCGCAGCAGGGAGCTGCCCCTGTGCCCCGAAGTTCCGAAAGAGATCTTCTGCTCCGCCACGGCGGGATCGGGGACTTCTTTATAATAAGCCGCGAGCAGTTTGGGTATATCCGTAAGCAGCTCCGCGGGCAGAGTTTTACCGGCATATTGGCTGACAGGCATTTTATTCCCCTTGCAGCCGCGCTTGTTTGCGGCCTGAATTTAAAATATGGCTTTCAATAAATCCTGCTGAAAGTTTACAAATAATAAAAAGACAGCGCAGTAGTTTTCGCCGAGGCCGCGTTTTTCGCCCCGGTAGGTTATAAGGCCTATACGGTTTTAGGCCCTAAGCCCCTGACAGACCAATGTAACTTATGTTACACTTACCTAGTAGCGGGGGGGATCTGCCAGTGAGGGACTTTAAACAGCACGGGGTATTAAATGCCTAGGAACATCCTTGTTGCCGACGATGACGAAGCAATGCTGAATATCTACTCGCGCCTCCTGAACACGCAGGATTACATGGTTACGCGGGCCTCCAGCTTCGCCGAAGCGGCGCGGCTGATAGAGCAAAATATTTACGACCTGCTGGTAACAGACCTGATGTTCCCTGACGGCCTGGGCACGGAACTTATAAAACTGCTAGAACAAAAAAGCGGCCAGGCTAAAAGCCTGCTGGTAACCGGCTCGGTGGCGGAGCTGGACCCGGTAGAACTGCCGAAAGTGTATTTTGAAAAACCTTTCAAGCATGAACTCTTCATGACCGAGGTAGCCAAAGCCCTCGACTGAACCTGCGCCGGGCCGCGCGCTCAGCGGCGGACAGGCTTAACGGCGCTCAGCACGGAATCCATCATTTCCCCCCTGCGCAGGAACTTCACCCCGTTAAAACCGGCCCTCTCCAGGTCCTGCTTCAGTTCCTTAAAAGTAAAACTATTTCCGCCCTCGGTGGCCACCAGCATGTTCACCGCAAAAAGCGCCCCGCCGGCCGGCTTCGTCCGGGTTGGATCCACGATAATATCCCGTATCAGTATCCGGCCCCCGGGCCTGAGCGCGGCGTGCACTTTTCTAAACATCGCCAGGTTCTGCGCGCGGGAGTTCATATGCACTATAGCGCTGACCCAGGCCAGGTCGGCGCCCCGCGGCATAGCGCCGCTTAAATAACTGCCGCCCACAAGCTGTACCCGGCTACTCAGTCCGGCTTTTTTCATTGTTTTGCGGGCCATTGGGATAACTGCGGGCAGATCGAAGATAGTGGCGCGCGCGCCCGGGTTTTTACGCAGGAAAGGGATAGTCCAGGTTCCGGAGGCGCCGCCCAGGTCAAGGAGATGGCTGAACTTCAGGCGGCCCAGGCTGCTTATAAGCGGCTCGGCTATGGGCTGCGACACCTCATGCATCGCCCGGATAAAAGAATCCAGGTCTCCCGCGGCGCCGCGCACGCTGGGCCTGCGGACAGCGGGTTTGCCGCTCATAACCACCCCGGCCAGCTGGCTCCAGTTGCGCAGACAGGTCCCCTGGTGGCGGACCATACCCAGTATGCCCCGCTCCCCTGTTTCGGTGAGGGCGCCGGCCAGAGACTCAGGCACGCTGTACACCGGTTTGCCGCCCGGGCCCTTGGCCAGCATCCCGAGGGCGGCCAAAGCGTCCAGAAGTATTGTGGCGGCGCGGACATCGCCTTTTATTTTCGCGGCCAATCTGGCGGCCGTCATAGGCCTGGCGTGAAGGATAGTGAAAATATCCAGGTCGGCCCCGGCTATTATTACGCAGGCGGGCTGAAAGCCCCGCACTAAATTGAGAATTTCTTTTCCGGTGATCTTGCCGTTCATTTTTGCCTCCGATGTATTTTAAACCGCCGTTTAAAGCTTATTGTACTTGGTGATTTTGCCCCTGGATTTCTCCAGCGGGTACTTCTTCGCGTTCTTCCGCAGTTTGCGGCCCAGGGCTTTGGAGATATCAATATCCAGGTCGCGGCTGAGCAGCAGAACCCAGTAAAGCACGTCGGCCAGTTCGTCGGAGATCTCTTCTTTGCCGGTCTTGATATGCACAGCTATCTCTTCGGGCGTCTTCCACTGAAAATGCTCAAGCAGTTCCGCCGCCTCAAGCGCGAGGGAAATAGAGACGTCTTTCGGGTTATGAAACTGCGCCCACTCCCTGTCGTTCCTGAATTTAAGCACGTCTTTTGTAAGTTTATCGATATCGGCCATATTCTCCCCATCTGCTGCTTTTAATATTTTACAAACATTCGCCGGCCGGACCCAGTGGGCCTTTAAGCCCAGGCCCCTATAGGCCAAAAGCCCTTACGCGGTCAAGCCCGGCAATGTATAATATATAACAGAGTATTCTCCGGAGGAATATATGAAAATAAAACCCGTAATTGCGCTGCTCGCTATCTCGATCCCCGCTTACCTTATCCTTAACCCGGTCAAGAAGGATATTCCTTCCGACCTGCGCGACGCAGTTTCTGACGGCGCTTACAATTCCCTGGCGGATTCCGCTCCCGGCGCGGAGGCCGCGGCGGTACCCGCTCCCGAACCCGTGGAAACCGGCGACTCGAAGTCTATTTACGGCGACGACGACCGCCTGGACTATTACGCGGCACCCGCCTCTATGAAGACCCTTTCCAATTCCGTGGTTTCGCTCTGGAAATCCGCCAGCGTCACCACCACCGGCAATAAAGCCGCCCTCCGCGTGGGCAATTTCGGGCGCTCGGCGGGTCTTTGCCCCGGGCAGAAGTTCGCAGAGCAGCCTATCGGCGCTTTCTGCTCCGGAACCCTGGTAGGGGAAGATATAGTGATGACGGCCGGCCATTGCATAGTAGACCAGGCCGCCTGCTCCAATACCAAGCTGGTGTTCGGCTACGCGCTTAAAAAAGCCGGCGATTATCCAGATTCAGTTGCGGCCGGAGACGTTTACAGCTGCAAAAGCGTAATTAAGCGCGACCTGGACGACGGCAGCGGATTCTTCCATGCCCTGGTCAGCATCTATAACGGCGGGCCAGGCCCCGACTTCGCCCTGATAAAGTTGGACAGGAAAGTGACCGGCCGCAAGCCGCTGGCTGTAAACAGGAACTCCCGCCCTGCCGCAGGCGATAAATTGTTCGTAATAGGGCACCCGGTAGGCCTGCCGCTTAAAGTAGCGAGCAGCGCAAAAGTACGCAGCGCTTCTCCCACTTATTTCTTCACAGCAGACCTGGACACCTTCGGCGGCAATTCCGGCAGCGCGGTATTCAGCGCGCGCACTAATTTGATAGAGGGCATTCTGGTACGCGGCGACGTGGACTTTATAGATTCCCCAGCCGGCTGCAAAATAGCCTCAGTGGTTCCCCAGGACGGCGGCAGGGGAGAATCGGTAACCAAGATCTCCGCGCTGGAGAAGTTTATTCCCTAATCAATACCGGCAAAGAAAAACCGCCGGGAGAGCCCGGCGGTTTTTTTGCGTTCCGGCCTACCAGCCGACCTGGAACCAGATGACCATAATTATAAGGAAAAGCAGCCCCCCGAAGAACAAAGACAGGAGCGTGGTCAGCCATTTTGATTTAGGGCTTAAAGGCCCAATTTTAAAATCCCGGTTCTTTTTCCTCTTTGCCATAACCCCTCCTCGCCAAACAAATTAAATCAGGCCCGGCCCCCGCGGCCGCTTTTAGGCCTGGGCGGCGGTATATGTTCAAGGCTGTAATACACCACTTCGGCCAGTTTCTCCCTGTCCTCCAGCCATTCGGCGTTAACCTGGCAGGTATTCCTGCTGCCGGGGTAGGCGCGGGTCTTTTTATCCCGGAACAAATGAAGGGTTTCAGGGGAGGTCTTAAGAAAAAGAGTATCGTCGCAGACCAGGGCGAAAACCCGGCCCATGCTGTAAACGCAGTATTCGCCCATCATCGGCCTGAAAGAAACTTCAGGAACCTCCGACAAAGCGTCCCGCAGGAATTCTATGGTTTCTTTGGATGTGGACATAATTTCACTGCCCCTGAATTCTAACAAAAAAACACGCCGGCCCTGTATTCGCGCCGCAAGGCCCGCGGGAACCCGTAAAGCCTGCGAGGCAGGAAATCGTATAATTTAACTATGCGCAAGCTGATATCCTGGATACTTCTGACAGCGGCCCTTATGGTGGCCCTCTTCCAGTGGCAGACAAAAAAAGAAATATATATAGGGGCGGCGCATATACTGCGGGCCAGGCTTTTCCCCTGCTCCTCACCCATTACCTATTCAATAGGGACCATAGACCCGGCCTATAACCTTACACCGGAAGAACTGGCCTCGGCTCTTAAAGAAGCGGAAGCGGTCTGGGAAAACCCGGCGCGCAGGGATCTTTTCCAGCTGATCCCCGGCAGCGGCGCTGTTACCGTAACTTTTATCTACGACAACCGCCAGGCCTCGCTGGATAAACTTAAGACTCTGGGGATCGCCACAAACCAGAGCCTGGCTTCCTATAAAGACCTGAAAGCCCGCTATGAAGAACTCACCGCCAAAGTGGACGCGGAAGAAATAAGGCTTAAAGGCATACTGCAACGCTACAAGCAAAGAGAGGCCGCTTATAATGCCCGGGTGCAGCGGCTCAACCGGCAAAGTACGGTATCCAACTCCGACGCCTGGCGCATAAAGACCGAAAAAGCCGGGCTTGCCATGCAGTTTGAAGGCATACAGAAAATAGAGCGCGCCGTTAACGCCGACATAGATACGCTCAACGCCCTGGGAACCACGCTGAACCAGCTTATTGTGCAGCTCAGTCTGAACGTCCGGCAATACAACCGCGAGGGCTCTTCCCTTGGAACCTATGAAGAAGGTTTATACAAGATCCACGGCGGCATACAGACCATAGATATTTACAAATATACCAGCCGTGAACAACTGGTGAGCCTGCTGGCCCATGAACTGGGCCATGCCCTGGGCCTGGACCATGTTAAAGACCCCGGCAGCCTGATGTACGCGGTAAGCAAAAGCAGCGGCGTTAACCTGACCCCGGATGACCTGTCTGAACTTAACCGGGTTTGCCGGTAGACATCACTCTAAGTTCAATCTCCTCCCGCTGTCAGCGCCAAAGTTAACTGCCAGCCTTATAAGCCCGGGGCCCCGGCGGCCCCGGGCTTATTTACAGGCAA
This sequence comes from Elusimicrobia bacterium CG1_02_56_21, assembly GCA_001871115.1. Taxonomy (GTDB): domain Bacteria; phylum Elusimicrobiota; class Elusimicrobia; order Elusimicrobiales; family UBA9959; genus UBA9959. Next base: position 83,134 of record MNUR01000008.1, read on the forward strand.
TTATTTCTTGCGCGCGGCTTTGGCCGGTTTAGGGGCCGGCTCTTCATGCCAGCCGGCGTCTGCCACATGCTCGCCCGGGGCGTGCTCCGCGGGGCCGGGGGCGGGCTCTTCCTGGCTATCAGGTTTCTCGCCCATAAATTCTATCCCGTCCACATACACCAGCAGCTTTGAATGGTGCTTGCCGTCCTCTTTGCCGTTCCATTGCTCCAGGACCAAATGACCCTCAACGTAAACCTGCCGCCCCTTATGCAGCTTGGCGGCCAGGTCGGCCAGTTTGCGCCCGTGGTCGTGGTTATAGGCCTTCATGTTCAGCCAGACCGGAGTTTCTTCCCATTCCCCTGTCTGCGCGTTCTTGCGCTGGTTATGCACGGCAAAGCCCAAGTTGGCCACCTTGCCCCCGCTCTTGAACTCCGTCACTTCCGGGTCCCGCGTCAGCCGCCCTATCAGCATTACTTTATTTAAGTTCCCCATATTACCCCCTTACCGATTTTTTATTCCATCCGCACAAATAGCATAGCAGGCGAACCCGACAAGGGCTTGTCGGGTTATTTTTATATTTTATCGGGGTTTAATAGTGGGGAGGAAGCGGCTTATTCGGGACTATACACCTCTCCTGAGTTTCCTGAGCCGGCCTCCGGCCCGCGCCTGGCTATGCGCAGGACCCTAGGTATTTTGCAGGCGGGGCGGAGCGGCCAGCACCAGAATATCGTAAAGAAGCCCGAACCGCCCGGCGAATAATCCAGGGAACAGGCCGACAGGCTTAAGATATAAAAATCGCAACTACGCAGGCCAGGTTTTAATTCTAATCGCGATCCCCGCGGAGTTATTGCTTAATACGATAATAGGGACCGTCAGTCGCGCAGCTTGTCCAGGGCGGCTTCTTTCTGCCGGGCGAAGTCGCGGGCCTGCTCCAGAGTGACCTGCAGGAAGTGGATGGCCTGGTTGG
>MNUR01000008.1:84093-84404 GCA_001871115.1 Elusimicrobia bacterium CG1_02_56_21
TGGCCTGGTTGGGGGCGTACTGCCCAAGCAGGTCCACGTCGGCCGAAATAACGTTGAAGATGCGCGGGTAGCCGCCGGTGGTCTGGCGGTGGCGCAGAAGGATAATAGGCCCGTCCGGGGTAAGCTGCATGGTCCCGTCGGCCACGGCCCCGGAGATCATATTGCCCATGCTGCAGCTGAGCCCGGGCTCGCCGGCAAGGCGTATACCCATTTTGTCCATCTTGTAGGTTGTACGCCATTGGGACAGGAAGAAATCGCCGGGCTGTTTAACACAATGGTATTCCGGGCCGGGCAGAACGCGGATGCGCCCC
>MNUR01000028.1 GCA_001871115.1 Elusimicrobia bacterium CG1_02_56_21
CGGTAAAAAGGGAACTCGCTGCCGGGGAAATAGCCCCAGTGCATGTCGGATTTTACGCCTCTTACTCCCAGGTTCAGGACATAGACCGTATTGTGCCGGAGCCGGGCTGCGGCGCGCTTTATGGCAGCCGGGGCGTCCTCAGCGCGGGCTATGAACTCATTAAGGGGCGAAGTGTTTATCAGGCGCTTAAAATGTATCGGGCCGAAATATTTAACATTTGCTACGCCTTTTTTCAGGCTGAAGCTCTCCACCTCGAGCCCCAGGCGGAGGCCGCCCAGGTTAAGGGCAAGTGAGGTTGACAGCGCTCCGATACCGCCGCGCTTGGGATAATTAAATACTGCATTATAGCCCATCCCAACATCTTTTTTTCCGTACGCTCCTTCTATTACTTCTTCCGGTTTTGGCAGAGGTACAAACGGGGCGCACCATTCTGTAGTCAGCCGGTCAAGCGGGTACTGCCACAATTTAAAATTGTAGGGCAGCATGAAATGCCGCGATATTCCTTCACCGAACATCCTTTTTGTCCATCGGCTGAAAGTTTCAGAGCCATCTCCAGGAGAGGTCTTGCCGGAATTGTAGGCCTTGAGGAAGCCGCTGACGCAATCAGATTTTACGCTGTCCGGCATCCCGGAAAGATTGGCCTGAAAGGGGTAAGGGGTCCAGCTTTTATGGGCGTAGATACGGGCATCGCGGCTTATGCGGGAGCAGTTTCCTGAAAGCGCCTCGAGTATAAGCCTGGACGTTTCAGGCCAGCGCAGGTGCAGCAGATGGCCGGAATAGTCGAAGTGAAACTTGCCTTTTTTAACGGTGGCGGCCAGCCCGCCGGGCCGGTTTTCACGTTCGGCCAGGATATACGGTTTCTTCCCTTCAAGGGCTCCTGCGGCTGAGAGCCCGGCGAGACCTCCGCCGATTATAAGAGTGTGTGTTTTAAACATCCCGTTGCTATTATACAAAAAGAAGTTCCTGCCGGCCGGTGGTCAGATTATCAGGACAGCTTGCGGTCAGTGTAGATTTCAAGGAGTTTCCGTGTTACCTTTTGCCAGGAAAATTCGTCTTCGGCCCTGCGCCGGGCCTCCGCGGCGATTATCGCCGTCCGGCCGGGGTCGGAAAAGGCCAGTTTTATTTTCCGGGCCAGATCCTCCGGGTCTTTTTCCCTGGCCAGGAAGCCGGTTACTCCGTCGCTTATAACTGAGGCAATGCCGCCGGAGGCGAATGCAACTACCGGTTTGCCCATGAGCATGGCGTCTATGGCCGTCATTCCCAGTCCTTCGCTGTTGCCGAGTTCGTCGGTTACGGAAGGGAGGATAAAAATATCACAGGCCGAGTATTCAGCCGCAAGCAGGGAGGATCCGGCGGGCAGGTAGCCTTTAAAATCCACCGCGCCGCTCAGCCCCAGCTCTGCAGTTTCCCGTTCCAGGTCTTTGCGCAGGGGCCCGTCGCCTGCTACCGAAAGCGTGGCTTGCAGTCCGGAGCCGCGGATATTCTTGAGGGCCCGAAGCAGGTATGACAGTCCTTTTCTGCCTATAAGCCGGCCCACGAAAAGCAGGCGAAGGCCGTCGCCGCCTGCGGCTGCCTTAAACTCGGGCAGCGTAGTTCCGAAGGGGATTACTTCTATCTGGCCCGGGGGGGTAAAGATGCGTCTTGCTTCCCCGGCAGTCACAAGAGAGTTTGCTACCAGGACGTCGGCGATTCTTATCAGGAGGCGGAAAACAGATGCAAGCAGGGGCCTGGAGCTGGCCAGGAATACTTCTGATCCGTGGAAATGATAGACGACGCGCGCCCTGGGGTTAAAAATCAGCGCGGCAGCGGCGAAGAATCCCTGCGGAAAAGGCCAATGGACATGCAGGACGTCGAAACGTCTGCGGGAGAAGAAGAGAAGGGCGCTAAAAGAGCCGCAAATTATATAGGAAGCCACCTTTATTGCGAAGAGGGGGGATCCCATTTTTTCCGGTGCGGTGTCTTCGTGAGTAAGGTCCTCGCCGCCTGCGGGCCAGTAGCGAAAGCGGTGGACCGGGGTGGAGCCCAGCGCTGTTTGAGGCAGGCCGCGGAAGGAGGGGGCGAAGACGGTGACTTCGGCGCCCGGGCGCAGTTCTTCTATAAGCCGAACTAGCCAGGGGGTGGAATGGTCCCCGGGGCCTCTGGAGAAAGAGGAGGTTATAAAACACACTCTAAGGCTCATTTAATGCACACCGCCGCGAGGTCAAGCCCGCATTTTTCTTCGCCCGAAAAACTAAAAGCGGAGGTATCGGCGGTCACAGGGCCGGCCGAGGCCTTTGCGCGCCCCATCAGTTTAAATACCAGTTGTTTGAGAGCGTAGGGGACTTTATCCCTCAGCCCGAGCGGGTCCAGCTTTTGAATAAGGCGCGCGGTGCGCGCGACCTTCAGCTCCATTTCGAAGATATCGGGAGGGGAGTTTATAAAATCAACTTTTACGGAGCTGAAAAAAGGCTTAAGTAGCTGTTCAAGGTCGTCCTTAGAATATTCCCTGATATGGAACTTATACCAGGGTTCGTCTCCCGGCTTAAGGCGGAACCGCCTGTTAGGGGTGGTCAGGATCAGCATTCCTCCCTTTCTTAAAACTCTTGCTGCATCGGAAGCGAAAGCCGCATCGTCAGGGATGTGTTCTATTACCTGGAAGGAAAAAACACGGTCAAATGAAAAGTCCGGGAAGGGCAGCGGCCCGTCTTCGTGGCGAATGAATTCAAGGTTAGGGGCCGCGTATTTAATCGCAGCATGGCTTATGGCGAGGGGGTCACTGTCTGTGGCTACCAATCGCGCTGCGCCTCGGGCAAGCAGGGCGGAGCCATAGCCCTCGCCGCACCCGAGTTCGAGAGCCTTGTAAGAAGGCTCCAGGTAAGACGAAGCCCATTCATAGGCGAATAAATGGCGCAGGTACAGTCCGCGCTCGTAAGGGGAGGTTTCTTCGCCCGGAACTACCCGTCCTCCGTCTTCAAGTTTTTCCAGCAAGTTTGAGCCTCCTGACACCTTCGGCAGCCGCGGCAGAAGCCGCAACTATTATGAAGGTATCCATTGGAATACGGTAGCGCAGAGTTACGACAAAAAAGAGGTGAGGCAGCGTGTATGCGCAGAAAAGCGCTATTACCAGGGAGTTGGAGCGGAAATAACTGCGGGCAAGCAGCAGCCAGAGCAGCGCGAGCGGGATATAAATTCCGGAAGTTGCCATCGCCGCGTATTTTTGCCATGGCCAGGCCATCATAGGGCGAAGGCGCCAGAAATGCCGGAAGCGCTTATAGGCCAGATAATAAAACTTACCGGGATTTGCTTTTATCCAGGCAAGCGCTCTGGCGCGCGCCTCGGTGTTGCGTTCCGCGGGCGGGAGAGAAGAAAGCCACTTCCAGTCCTTAGGTATCGCGGGGGCGTTCATTGTTTCGTCCTGCGGGCGGTCGAACTCGCCGCGCATTTCCTGCCAGAACGCTTCGTCGCATGAGGATCCGGCCAGCGTCAGCCAGGGGGTAGAGACCGGCGCGGATACAGAACCCGAGCCGGATAAATATTGTCTTGCGCTCCAGGGGAATACCGCCAGCAGAGCGAAGAAGCCCACAAGAAAAGCCGTCTTAAAACTTGAGGTCCGCCACCAAAGCCAAAATCCGGCCAGGAAGAAGAAGGGAAGCACCACGGATTTTGTCAGGGCTGAGGCTGCTATAGCGGCGCCGGTGAGGGCAGCGTTTTTCCATGTGGGTTCGTCGCCGGTTTTTATCAGCAGCCATGTTCCAAGGGCCAGCAGGAAAGCCTGCAGGGTTTCGCTGAGCAGGTCGGCGGAATAAGCGATGAAGTAAGGATAGCAACAGACCAGGACGGCCGCTATTCTGCCGGCCAGGGAGTTGTACAGGCGCCGGGCGGAGCCGTAGGCCAGCAGGCAGGTTCCAGCGCCGAGCAGCGATTGTGCAAGGCGGGCGGCAGTTATGGATTTTCCGAAGATAAAGAAGATTGCGGCGAGAAAGGCTGAATATCCCGGCGGCCGGAAAGTTCCGCCTAGCCCTTCCCCGCCGGCGATTCTTGTTGCGATGGATATCCAGTCGAAGGCGTCAGGGGAGAGGGCGTTTTCCGGCCTGGAGAGGCTGTAAGTTGCGCGGATGGCGAAAGCCAGAAGGAAAACTGAGCCTAAAAAACGTTGTTCCGGCTCAAGCCATTTTTTTAACTTTCCAATCATTTTAATCTTTTGGCGGGCGGAATTTATTTATTGCCCTGTTCCATGTCGAACAACATGGCGAAAAGCAGGAATTGGATCCCGGAGATTATCATCAGCGCTACTAATATCGAACGGGGTGCGGTAACCGCGAATCCGCCGCATAATATTTTGTCGTAAACCAGGTAGGCTCCGCTGATAAGGCCAACGGGCAGCAGCAGGATGGCCAGATAGTAAAAGAATACCAGCGGGTGGAAATCCCTGTACATATATTTGAAATTAAGCCGCCAGAAGAAATCTTTTAACAGCATGGGGGAAACCTTCATGGCGTAGCTCAATCCCTTTATCTGACTCTGGCGCTCCCCGGGCAGGTATACTGCAGTCCTGGGGATGTCTATAAGTCGAAGGCTGTAGGCGTTAAGGCGGACCAGAAAGTCCATGGGGTAGCCGTAGCCTTTCCAGGCGCGGTCCCAGTTTATGGTCTCTATGGCTTTTTTCGTTATGGCGGTATAGCCGTCAACTACGTCCATAGTTTTGTAGTAGCCTGAGGCTATCTTTGTAAGGGCGGTAATTATCCAGTTGCCGAAAAGGCGGATCTTGGGCATCTTGGAGAGCGTATCTTCCAGCTTTGAATCCAAAAACCGGTTTCCCTTGGCGTAGTCGGCCTTGCCGTCCACCAGGGGGTCCAGGAAATGGGCGGCCTCGGCCAGTTCCATCTGGTTGTCTCCTCCCACTACCATGGCGATATCGTAGCCGTCGGCTGCCGACTGCTTGTAGCCGGTAATGATCCCGCCTCCGGGGCCCAGGTTCACCGTGTGGCGCAGCAGGGTCACCCGCGGGTCTTTTTTTGCGAATTCCAGAATCACTTCCGCCTGGCGGTCGGGACTGACGTCGTCCACTACATAGATCCTGTCTATAAGCGCCGGAACCCCCTCCAGCGTGCTGCGGATCAGCTTTTCTTCGTTATAGGCCGGTATTACCAGTGAAATCTTTTTATCGCGGTACATTATATTATTCTCCGGGAAAGTATATATAATACCCTCTTTTGACCTGTTCCGCAACTAAACATACTAATATAGATAATGGTACAATAGAGTTCTCAACACTAATCATGACTGGAACCATACCTGATATCAAATTCGCCCTGGTCGGCTGCGGGCGTATAGCCAAAAGGCACTCCGAACTGCTGGGAAACCGGCAGATCGCCGGGGCTTGCCTGGCCGCGGTCTGCGACACCGTGCCTGAAAAAGCCCGCGCAATGGGAGAAAGGTTCGGGGTTCCGTATTATACGGATATGCGCGAGATGATGGGAAAAACCCAGGTCGACGCCGTTTCCGTCCTGACCGAAAGCGGTCATCATGCGCGGAACGTGATCGAACTGGCCCCGTACGGCAAACACATAGTTGTGGAAAAGCCGATGGCGCTGACCCTGGACGACGCGGATGGCATGATAAAGGCCTGTGGCGAAGCCGGGATAAAACTTTTTGTAGTAAAGCAGAACCGCTTTAACGTCCCGGTCGCCAAGCTCAGGCAGGCGCTGGAAGCCGGGCGTTTCGGGAAATTGGTCCTGGGCACGGTTCGCGTCCGGTGGTGCAGGGAACAGGCGTATTATGACCAGGACAAATGGCGCGGAACCTGGGCGCTGGACGGCGGGGTACTGGCCAACCAGGCCAGCCATCACGTAGACCTGCTTGAATGGATGATGGGAGAGGTTGAGGGGGTTTACGCTATGTCCGCCACCGCCCTCGTGAAGATTGAGACCGAAGACACTGCCGTGGTGACCGTGCGCTTCCGCAGCGGCGCGCTCGGGGTTATAGAGGCCACTACCGCGGCGAGGCCGAAAGACCTCGAAGGCTCCATTTCTATCCTGGGTGAGACGGGTTCCGTGGAGATCGCCGGCTTTGCGGTCAACCAGATGAAGACCTGGAATTTCAGGAAGCCGGAGCCGGAAGACGCCGAGGTGATGGCCAGATATTCTGTCAACCCTCCCGACGTTTACGGATTCGGGCACAAAGCCTATTATGAACACGTGGTGGACTGTATAAATAATGACGCCCGGCAGCTGGTAGACGGCCTGGAAGGCCGCAAGAGCCTTGAGCTGATAGCCGGTATCTATGAATCTATTGAAACCAAGCGCGAGGTGAGCCTGCGGTCGCGCCCTAAGAAAACCCGTCTGGGTGGGGAGTTGCTATGAGCAAGCCGGAAATAAAGATAGCCGGGATCGCGGACGTAAAATTCGGCGAAGGGGTAAAGGTTGTAGGCCCCTCCAATCTCTACGGCTGCGAAATAGGGGACGGGACTTTTATAGGGCCCTTTGTAGAGATACAGAAGTCCGCGGTAATCGGCAAGCGCTGCAAGGTGCAGTCCCATGCATTTATCTGCGAAATGGTGACGATCGGAGACGACTGTTTTATCGGGCACGGCGTCATGTTTATAAACGACACTTTCGCTTCCGGCGGGCCGGCAGGCGGCCGCAAAGAGTTCTGGAAGGCCACAAAGATAGGTAATAAGGTCTCTATCGGCTCCAACGCCACTCTGCTCCCCGTTGCCGTGACGGACGGCGCGGTCATAGGTGCAGGCTCCGTGGTAACAAAAGATATTACGAAGCCAGGAATATATGCCGGTAACCCGGCCAGGTTTCTAAAGGAACTGCCGAAATGAGCCAGCAGGTAAAAGTCCCGTTCGCAGACCTCCACGCCCAGTACCTCACTATAAAAGAAGACCTGGACGCCGCTATAGCGGAAGTGATAAAGACTTCGGCTTTTATCCGCGGTCCTTTCGTGAACGCTTTCGAAAAAGAGTTCGCAACTGCGATCGGGGCTTCTCACTGCGTTTCTTGCGCCAACGGTACAGACGCCCTTTACATCGCAATGAGAGCCCTCGGGGTTAAGCCGGGAGACGAAGTTATAACTTCAGCCCATTCCTGGATAGCCACCAGTGAAACCGTCACTCAGGCCGGAGGCAGCGTGGTGTTCTGCGACACAGACACCGATACTTTTACGATAGACCCCGCTCTCATAGAGCATAAAATAACCCCGCGCACCGTGGGCATAATCCCGGTACATCTTTACGGCCAGTCAGCCGATATGGGCGCTATAATGAAGATAGCCGCCAGGCGCGGTTTATGGGTTCTGGAGGATTGCGCGCAGGCGCACCTGGCGCGCTGCGGTGATAAAACGGCCGGAACTTACGGCAGCGCCGCCGCTTTTTCTTTTTACCCGGGTAAGAACCTGGGCGCTATGGGAGACGCGGGCGCTATAATTACAAGTGACGAAGTCCTGGCCGAGAGAATGACCATGTTCGCCAGGCACGGAGGGCTTAAGAAGGGCGACCATCGCATCGAAGGAATAAACAGCCGTCTAGACGGGCTGCAGGCCGCGGTGCTTTCTGTTAAACTCAAGCGCCTGGAGAGCTGGACAGCCGAGCGCAAGCGCCTGGCCGGGGTCTATGACCGGGAACTGTCCGGGCTGGAGGATCTCGAGATCCCGGTGGCGGCACCGGGGCGCGGGCACGTCTATCACCTTTATGTTATAAGGCATCCGCGCCGCGAAGAACTTAAAAGATTTCTGGCTGAACGCGGGATAGAGACGGTTATAAACTACCCGGTAGCGCTGCCTTTCCTGCCGGCTTATGCCCGCATGGGCGCCAGGACGGAGGATTTTCCCAACGCCTACAGACACCAGTCCATGGTGCTTTCCCTGCCCATCTTCCCTGAAATGACGGAGGTGCAGCAGGGCCTGGTAATAGACGCCGTAAAAACTTTCTGTAAGGGCTAGGGTTAAAGGTACCCGGTCTGCCAGAGAAAGAGAGAGACCAGGCAGGTGAGTTTGCGGGTATTGTCGCGGCGGCCTTCCAAATGTTCCGTCAGCAGAGCCTCCGCGAAAGCGTAATTGCAGAAGTCAGGGTTCTTGTCCCGCGCCGCGCTTATAGCGTCCAGCGCAAATTCCCTTAAATCCCCTTTCAGCCATTCAGCCGTCGGCATACTGAAGCCTTTCTTCGGCATTTTCAGTATTTCCTCCGGCAGGTACTGCCGGAGCGCTTTGCGCAGTATGTGTTTGGTCTTAAAACCTTTTAGCTTAAGCCCCAGGGGGATTTCCTCTGAAAGTTCTATCATTTCATTGTCCAGGAAAGGTACACGCACTTCCTGGGAGTTGAACATTGAGACAAGGTCAGTGGAATGCAGCGAGCAGTAGGGAAGGAAGACGTTAAGGTCAAGGTAGAGCAGGCGGTCGAGCAGGCGCTCATCCGCTACGGCCGGCAGGTGCTGGGAGAAAACTTCGAAAGGGTCAGAGTGCTTTATTCCGGGCATAAAGGCCCGGATGTCTTCGGCGGTCAGTATTTCCTTGTACTTCATATGCGCCATTTCAGGTTTGAAGGCGGCGCCGCGGGTAAAGGACTTAATCTTAAAATCCAGGCTGAGGCGCTTTGTGGAAACAGGCAGGCGTTCGGAGGCCGCCCGGATGGCCGCTTTTACAGGCCCGGGCAGGTACTGGTAAATGCGTCCGACCTTGGCTGCGGTAAGCGTCGGGTAGCCAGCGAATAACTCGTCTCCGCCGGCCCCGGTCAGGGCTACTGTTATGTCTTTTCTTGACTGGGTCGAGACGTGTCCCATGGCTAGGGCGCTCCAGTCTCCGTGAGGCTCGGCAAAGCGTAGTGCAGCTTCAGGCAGGTTTTTTATAAGGTCCCGGGGCCCGAACAGGCAGTCATGGTGTTCGGTATGATATTTGTCCGCTACCAGGCGCGCGCCTTTAAGCTCATTGTAGGTCCCGCCGTTCTCGTAGCCTACGGTATAAGTTATTGGCCTGACTCCGAGCTTGTGCATCATGGCGACAATGGCTGTTGAATCCAGTCCGCTTGAAAGAAAGACTCCCAGCGGGACATCGCTGACCAGCTGCCGCCTGACAGAATTGAGAAGGGACTCCTCTATGCGCGCTGCGGCCTCCCGCTCTGTCATTTTTTGCGGGCGGAAGCGGTAATTCCAGTACTGTCGGATCTCTGCCTTGCCGCCGCTCACTTTTATGCAGTGTCCCTGAGGCAAGCGCCGGATGTGCCGGAAAACAGAGCGGGGGGAGGAGATGTAATAGAAGGAAAGATAGTTGGCCAGGGCCTGCTGATCCAGGTCGCGCGGTATCCCGTTAAAAGCCAGGAGGGACCTGATCTCGGAAGCAAAATAGAGCGAGCCGCCTGTGTCTGAGTAGAAGAGCGGCTTGACGCCGGCGCGGTCGCGGGCGATGAACAGTACTTCTTTGCGGGCATCCCACACTGCCAGCGCGAACATGCCGTTTAGTTTTCTGACGCAATCCTCTCCCAGTTCCTCGTAGAGGTGTACTATCACCTCGGTGTCGGAGTTGGTTTTGAAACGATGGCGGGCTTCCAGCTCTTTCCTGAGCTCGCGGTAATTATAGATCTCGCCATTAAGAATTACCGAAACGGAGCCGTCTTCGCTGGAGACAGGCTGGCGGCCGCCCTCCAGATCTATTATCTTAAGCCGGCGCATTCCTATGCCGCAGTACCGGTCGGTGAGAAGTCCCTCGTCCTCGGGCCCGCGGTGGTACATCTCAAAAAGAGGTTTCTTAAGCTCGGTTTCCCGGACCGGCGCTTTTGACAGGTAATTTATTTTTCCGGTTATTCCGCACATGGTTTTAGGAGAACAAGTTTGTTTCCGCCATAATTGAAGATCTTATCGCGGCGGAATTTCCCTGAAGCTATAAGCCTGTCAGCAGTCGTGATGAAATTATGGGCGATTCCGTCGAAAGGGCTATAGGGAAGCAGCATGAAGTCACAGCGCTGGGCGGCGCAGGCATTGGCGGTTTTCTCTGCGGAAAAACCGGGGGTATAAGTGCGGTCCCAGTCTATCTTTCCGGCCAGGCCGGCTTTGGCCAGATAAAAATGGCTGGGTTCCACCTCCATCGGAGCATAGACCTTTAGCCGGCTCGTATAGGTTTTTAGATAGTCAGACACTTCCCAGTAGGGGAAGCAATAGAGCTTAAAATTGAAAAGGGTTCTGCGCTGGTAGGGATTTTCTGCCAGAACGGATTGGAAAATAAGGATAGTCAGAAGAACTGTATAGAGCGGGGCCTTAATGGCAGGGCGGGAACGGGCCAGTTCGGCGGCCCATAGCGCGAGTAAAATGACGAGGGTTATGTAAAAAGGCTGCGCGTGGCGGATATAGCCGACGGCGGCGGTAGCGCTGATCATAATGTAATAAGTAACAGCGAAGTATCCCAGCAGGGCAAGTTCGCGGCCCTTATGCCTGTAAATTCCCGCCGCGACCGATATAACCAGAAGGCCTGTTATGGCTGCCCCGGCGGTCTGATAAATATTTTTTATATCCAGGAGCATCAGCCCGGGGTCTATTAGATTCGAATAAACCAGGGCCGCATCGCGTATCTTTAGTATTGCGCTAAGCAGGATGAACGGCATGCCCACGGCCGCCGGGATGGCCAGTGTCTTTAGTCCGTAGGCCCAGTCGCTCCGGCGCTGCGGATAGATATACCAGAACGCCGCCAGTACAGGGATAAAGGAGAGCATGAGCCCCAGCAATAACTGTTTATAAAATAAACCCGCAGCGGTCCAGAAAGCGCATTTAAGGAACTGTTTTCTGTCTCCCGTCGCAGCGGCTTTCATAAAATGGTAGATGGCGGCGCAGAAAAAGAATACTGTCCCCGCTTCAAGTTCTGCGGTGGTGGTGAGATTAAAAAATGTAGGGAAAAAAACTATCAGCAGGAAGGTCAGGCGGACTGGCGGCTCAATCTTGAATAATTTCAGCACCCGTAGAATATATACGGCCGCCAGTAGCAGGAAGCCGAACTGTACAGCTCTCGGGACGGCTTCGTGGACCCCGAACAGCAGGTAGGCTGGCAGGTAAAGGAATTTAGAAAGCGGAGGATAGCGCAGTACGGTTTCGAACCGGCCGATCGCTTCGGCCAGCCCGAAGCGCAGCGAAGCGAAAAAGAAAGCGTTGCCTGCGACTGCGAGCGAAAATATCGAGATTTTTTTGCCTGGCAGGTTTATTCCCTTCTTGAATAGTTTAAACGCCGCGGCGGCCGCCAGCGCGGCAGCCGGCAAAAAGAATAATGGCAGGAGGCGCATATCCAGTCCGAGCGCGGAGGCTCCCTTTCCCAGTAGCCATGCCGCAGGACCGGCATGGGACTGTTCGTCGCTGCCGGTGGGAATGGGCATTAGCCAGAAGGGCAGGCAGAGGGCTGCTGCAATAAATATTACGGGCCAAAGCCCCTTGAGTTCTGAAAGCGAAGCGTCAACTGAAACCTCTTCAAGCGGGCTGTATAAAGCAAATGCCGAGAGCAGGATAAAAAGGTTCAGCAGGGCCCATTGGGCTGGCCGGGGCAGAGGTAAATGCCAGACAGGATAGAAGATATAGGAGGAGGCGGTCAGGAGAAAAAGGGCCCAGTTCAGCTTGATCTTCATTTTGTCGCGGTTATCAGCAGGGAACCGGCAATTTCCCGCACCAGCGGGATGCGCTCCAGCAGTCCTCCCAGACTGCTGGCAGCCGGAACCAGCGGGCCGGGCACCCAGGGGTGAAGAAAATCAAAAGGCCTGGCTTTTATGCCTGAAAATCCGGACTGCTCCAGTTTTCTTTTAATTCCCCAGCGGAAAAAAGCGGTTTCATCCGGAGAGTCCCCAAGCAGCGTTCTCAGAGGCTTTATGTTTTTCTGCAGCATTATCTGGGGGTTCAGCATATTGGGCTCGGTAAAAACAAAAGTCCCTCCCGGCTTCAGCACACGCAGCATTTCGGGAAGGGCCTTCTGCAGGTCCAGATGGTGCAGCACGGAACTGCCATAGACGCAGTTAAAGAAATTGTCAGGGAACTCCAGTTTCTCGACGTTCATTACCAGGTAGGTGACGTTTGCCGCCGGGTTTTGAGCGCGCGCTCTTTCGGCCAGGTCCGGGGAGAGGTCCACCGCTGTGATCCCGGCGCCGCTGCGGGCCAGGATAGACGTAAAAATGCCTATGCCGCAGCCTATCTCAAGGGCAGTCTTCCCGGGGCCGAGGCCGGCTTCATCTCTGTACATTCCGGCCCTGCGCTCCGAGCGCAGTCGCCCGGCCGGGCCGGACCATCCCCAATAGAATTCCGCGTTCCCGGAAATCTTTCTGCCGTGGGCCAGTTCGTTTTCTATTCTTTCCATTGCTAATCTGCCCGATAAAATAAAATCAATCTATGTCCGGCCGCGGTGGGATTCCGCCCTACCTGAGTTTAAGCTTTATAAAGGCTATAAAAGCCATTTTAAAAAGCAGCAGCCCGTGGCGGAACCTGCTTATTTTTGTCTCGCCGTATTTGCGTTCTTTGTAGCTTACCGGCAACTCGGCTATTCTGAGATTGAGCTTGCTGGCGCCGAAAAGAAGGTCAAAGTCTCCGAAGGGGTCGAAGTCTCCGAAGTATTTGCGGCCGGCCTTTATCTTTTCGTAATTGGAGCGCAGCAGGACCTTGGTTCCGCAGAGCGTGTCTTTTATCCGCTGCCCGAGCGTCCAGGTAAAGATAATGGAGAAGGTTTTATTTCCCAGCATGTTTAAAAAACGCATCGCGCCTTTTTCCATCGGGTAGACGAGCCGCGAGCCGTTTATAAACTCGCCTTTTCCCTCGGCAATCGCTGTGTAAAACTTTTTAAGGTCTTCCGGTACCACGGTCAGGTCCGCGTCCAGGATCATAAGTATATCGCCGGTGCAGGCGTCAAAGCCCTTTCTGACGGCGTCGGCCTTGCCGAAAGCCCCGCCTTGAAGCAGTACTTTTACCGGCAGGTCCGGCCGGTTAGCCGCCAGTTCCCTGATCTTTTCAACCGTTCCGTCGGAAGAATTACCGTCGACAAAAACCAGCTCGGTGCTTTTGCCCAAGGCGGGCAGTTCTTTGAAAAGGCGCTCCATATTCCCCGCTTCGTCCCTGCAGGGGACCATGACGGAAACGGAATGACTTTTTATTTCAGGCTTGGCCGGCGTCTCGCGCGCTATGACGAACTGTATAAGTCCCAACTCTTTGAAAACTGGCATTTTTGCCAGGAATCCGTTGAAAAAAGAGGAAAACAGCGGTATGTAGAAAGGCATCAGGAAACGGCAGCCTTTTTTAACTACTTCATAGTTGTTGAGGTACAGAAAATTCTCTATATCCGGAATAGCCAGCCAGTTCTGGCTCGGATTTTTGCTTTTGAGCCCTGTGGCTTCGGCCAGTATTACCAGCGGTTCCCAGAGGGGGTTATAGGTCGTTATTATTACCCGGGACTCCGGGGTGGTAACTTTTGCAAGGTTCCTGAAGGCCAGCCAGATGTCATCAAGGCTTCCGAGGAGGTCCTGCATTACCACATAATCGAATTTGTCGGTTGTCGCCAGCGCCTCCAGGTCGTCAGTTATGAAGTCCATGGCGGGGTGTGCGGCTTTTGCGGCGGCTGTCATGGCCGGGCTGATATCAATGCCCAGCGATTTTTCCGCGTCCAGGCAGGACAATAGGCTGCCGGTACCTGAACCAATTTCCAGCACAGAGGACTTTCTGGGAATCACAAAGCGGAAAAAATCAAGAAGTTCTCTGTGGTAGAGCCGGCTCCTGGCCCGCCTGGCGTCCCGCGAAGCCGCCGCGTTGTCAAAAAAACCGATCTTTTCTTCTTTGGTCATTTTTTCCTGGGCAATAGGTATTGGTTGCCGGCGGGAAGGGAGCCCGCTGCTTTACCGGGGGGCCGCCGATAATCCCCTGTTTTCCTTGTACCACTTTATAGTTTCTTTAAGGCCCTCTTCGAAATTCGTTTTTGCTTTGAAGCCGAACTCTGCTCCGGCGCGGCTGGTGTCAAGCATCCGGCGTGGCTGTCCGTCCGGCTTGGAGGAGTCCCAGGTTATTTTGCCGCCGAAACCGGTCAGCCTCGCGATAACTCCAGCGAGGTCTTTTATCGAGATCTCGAAACCGGCGCCCAGGTTAACAGGTTCCGGCTTTTCATAGCGGGCTGACGCCAGGCACACGCCCTGGGCACAGTCGTCAACGTAAAGGAATTCTCTGGTGGCCCGGCCGGTCCCCCAGACCGTTACTTCCTTCTGTCCGGCCGCGGCTGCGGCCGTGAATCTTTTTATCAGCGCCGGTATGACATGTGATGATTCCGGGTTGAAGTTGTCTCCCGGCCCGTATAGGTTAACGGGCAGCAGGTAAATAGCGTTAAAACCATATTGCGCCCGGTAGGCCTGGGCCTGTACCAGCAGCATTTTTTTTGCCAGGCCGTAAGGCGCGTTCGTTTCCTCCGGGTAGCCGTTCCAGAGATCGTCTTCTTTGAAAGGCACCGGGGCGAACTTCGGGTAGGCGCAGATAGTTCCTATTGCTGTGAACTTCTCTACCCCGGCTTTGCGCCCTTCTTCCATCAGCTGGGCGCCCATCATGAGGTTATCGTAAAAGAATTTCCCGGGGTTGGCCCGGTTTGCGCCTATCCCGCCTACTACGGCCGCCAGGTGTATTACCACCTGGGGCCTGGCGTCGGCATATAGGCGCTTTACAGCCGCCATGTCGGTAAGGTCGTAGTCGGAGCTGCGCGGGACAAAAACTTCCCTGGCGCCGGCCGCTCGCAGTTTTTCAACTACTACGGAGCCGAGGAAGCCGGTTCCTCCTGTTACGGTTATTCTTTTTTCCGTCAGTCCCTTCATCGGTTACTTGCCGACGCTTACCGTAAGGGAGGCTTTAACGGCGTCTGTTACGGTTTTTATCTGCTCGTCCGTCAGCTCGGGGAACATAGGGAGCGAGAAGACGGTGTCCTGCACCGCTTCGCAGACGGGCAGGTCGCCCCTCTTCCCGCCCAGGTGCGCGTAGGCCTCCTGCAGGTGCAGCGCTATCGGATAATAGATCTGGTTGGCTATGCCCTGCCCGGTCAGGTATTTCTGCGCGTTGTCGCGCTTGGATTTTGTATCGAAGCGTATCGTGTAGTAGTTGAAGGAATGCCTGCAATTGGCAGGAACAACCGGGGTCACGCAGACCCCGTCCAGGGCGGCGGCGTACTTTGCGGCCACGGCATTGCGCATCTCGGTCCATTTCTCCACCTGTCTGAGGCGTACGGAGAGGACGGCAGCCTGCACGGTGTCCAGGCGGCTGTTGAAGCCCTCCATTTCGTGGTGGTAGCGGACCTTGCTGCCGTGGTTGCGGAGCTGTTTGAGGGTCTCTAATATCTTGTCGTCGCTGGTAGTTACGGCCCCGCCGTCTCCGAATGCTCCGAGGTTCTTGGCCGGGAAGAAACTGTAGGTCCCGCAATTCCCTATCGAACCCAGGTATTTCCAATCCGTGCCGCCCAGCTTGTACTTGCCGGTAAAAGCCTGGGCCGTGTCTTCTATCACCTTCAGCCCGTGCTTTTTCGCAATCGCCATAATGGCGTCCATATCGCAGGGCATGCCGTAAAGGTGCACCGGGATGATAGCCTTGGTCTTTCCGGTGATCTTGCTCTCGGCGGATTTGGGGTCCAGGTTGTAGCTTGCCGGGTCAATGTCGGCGAATACCGGGATAGCCCCGCACTGGCTTATGGTTTCCGTGGTGGCTATGAAGGTGAAGGGGGAGGTTATTACTTCGTCTCCGGGTTTTATGCCGGCCGCGAGTATCGCCATCCTCAGCGCGTCGGTGCCGTTTGCTACGCCTACAGCGTATTTAGTCCCGTTGTGGGCGGCGAATTCGCCTTCAAACTTGGTTACTTCTTCGCCGAGTATAAAATGAGCTTTATTAAAAACGTTCTTTACCGCTGTTTCTATCTCGTCTTTTATGGGGGGGTATCCTGCCAGCATGTCTACCATAGGTACTTTCATGATCTTCCTCCGTTCAACTGTCTTGTATTTATTATATTAAAGATGAGAGGCCAAAACCACAGGAGAGGGAGGGAAAGGAAATACTCCTTTAAGAGCAGGGAAGACGGAGTCTCATCTGGTCCCGGTTTTCCCTTTCTGCCTGGTTCCAGACCTTGCTTTGCTATCAATGGATATTCTCTCTTTGTTATAATTAAAATCTCGCTGTAATGCTGAGTCACGGCAGAAAGCAAATATTAAGCGAAGCGGTACAAATGAGAAATAATTCGGCGCCTGCTAAGCCATGAAAACAACCATAGTAATTCCGTCCTATAATGAAATGAAGACTCTTCCGGCCGTGCTGAAAGCTATTTCAGGCCTGGCTATGGAAAAAGAGGTCATAGTAGTGGACGACGGATCCAGCGATGGGACCAGGGAATGGACGGACAAGGCCATTTCAGGAAAAGAATTCCCCTTTGAGCTTAAAATAATAAAGCATGAGAAAAATACCGGCAAGGGCGGAGCTCTTATGACCGGCTTTAACGCGGCCACCGGCGACATTGTCATAGTGCAGGATGCCGATCTTGAGTACGATCCCAGCTATATTCCCGCCATAGTCAAACCCATAGAAGAGGGCAGGGCCGACGCGGTGTTCGGCTCCCGGCTTATCTCCGGGAAGTCGGAAACCTATAATGTGTTCTATCTTTGGGGAAACCAGTTGCTGACCTTTCTGGTGAATCTTCTTTTCGGCGCGAAGATGACTGATTCCTATACCTGCTATAAAGCTTTCCGCGTCCCGCTCCTGAAAAAGATGCGCCTTGTTTCCACCGGCTTTGAGATAGAAGCCGAACTGTCCTGCAAGACCGCTTTTATGGGACTCAGGTTCGAGGAATTATCAATAATTTACGCTTCCCGCTCCAGGGGAGACGGCAAAAAGATAAATTATAAAGACGCCATAAAAGGCGTGCTTAAAATATTTAAACTGCGCTTTACTCTTCGGCAGGCGGATTTTAATTAATGAGGGTTCTGGTTATCGGCGCTTCGGGGCAGGTGGGGGGAGCTTTAACCTCATTGGCCGTACGCCGAAAAATAGAGGTTTACGGGACTTCACGCACCGGTCGGGGTTTTCTTTACCTGGACCTGGCCGGTCCTGCCAGCATAAAAAGCGCTTTTGAAAAGTCCCGCCCCGACCTTGTACTGCTCTGCTCGGCGATGACCCATGTGGATAACTGCGAGCGCAGTCCTGAACTCGCCCGGAAGATAAATTCAGAAGGCCCGGGCCTGGTGGCGGAAGAATGCCGCCGCACCGGGGCAAGGCTGGTGTACTTATCCACAGAATATGTTTTTGACGGAACCGGGGGGCCTTACGGCGAGGAAGACCCAGTAAACCCGGTAAGCGTATACGGCCGTACGAAACTGGAGGGAGAGCGCGCGGTTCTGGGTTTGGAGGGTTCTCTGGCGGTACGCACTACGGTAGTCTACAGCCATAATCCGGCTTCAAAGAATTTCATTATGCAGCTGATAAATAACTACCGCTCCGGGGCAAGGATGCGCGTACCTTCCGATCAGTTTTCCAATCCTACCTACGCCCCTGACCTTGCCGCAGCGGTGCTTGAACTCGCGGGCAAAGGCGCTTCCGGTATCTATAACGTGACCGGTCCGGACTGGCTGAACCGCTATGATTTCGCCCTGAAAGCCTGCGCGGCTTTCGGCTTTAACCCGGCTTTTATCGAGGCCCGCCTGACCGCTGAACTGGGGCAGGCTGCGGCAAGACCGCTTAAAGCCGGGCTCAAGACCGATAAACTTGCGCTAGAACTGGGACACGGGCTCCCGTCCTCCGGGGAAAGCCTGCTTAAAATAGCGGGGATAATAAAACAGTATGAATGACCTGCTTGAAAATTTCAGGCTTTATTTCCTGGCTTTCCTGATCCCGCTGGTTCTCTCCTTAGGGTTTACGCCTCTATTGCGCCTGCTGGCCATAAAGTCCGGGCATATCGACAAGCCTACCGATATAAAAACGCATAAAATCCCGACCCCGCTGCTGGGCGGCGCGGCTATCTTCGCCGCTTTCTCCATCTCGCTTATTTACATGCGCTTTTACACTTCCTTCCCGACCGGAACGCTTCGGGACCTGCGGGTGATCCTGGCCGGCGGGGCCGTAATCTTCGCGCTAGGTTTTGTCGACGATATGCTAAAGCCGCGCGGGCTGGGAGTAAAGACCAAGTTCGCCGTGCAGTTCGCTGTGGCGGCCTGCACCGTTTATTACGGGATACGGATACACTTTATACAGCCGGATCATCTGTCTTTTGCGCTCAGCGTGCTTTGGATCGTGGGGGTTTCCAACGCTTTCAATATTATCGACATCATGGACGGGCTTTCTGCCGGCCAGGCCGCGATCGGCGCTTTCGGTTTTCTTCTGATATCTTTCCCGTCAGAATCTATTTACGTTAACTTCGCTTCGGCGGCCCTCGCCGGGGCGGCGATGGGCTTTTTGCCTTATAATTTTTCCTATAGATTCAAAATCTTCATGGGGGATTCCGGCAGCCTGTTCTGCGGTTTTGTCCTGGCGCTGGTGGCAATGGGGACCAGGTATACGGATGTGAACCCGCTGGGCGTTTACGCTCCGCTTTTTATCCTGGCTGTGCCGATTTACGACACTTTGTTCGTTTCGGTGATGCGCCTCAGGCGCGGTCATTCCCCGTTCCTCGGCAGCAGGGACCATTTTGCGCTGAGGCTGGAAATAATGGGCTTCTCCAGGAGGAGGATAGTCTCGATGACCTCGGCGGTTACTCTCATGCTTTCCGTGTTCGCGTGGCTTATAACACAGATGCCCCTTGACTGGGGCGTGGTCATAGTCGGCGTCCTTGCCGCGGAGTTTCTGCTGGTGGGCGCCGCAATATCCAAAATAAAAATATAGAAGAAAAGCGCTAAAGCGAAAAACAAAGGCCGCCCTTATCGCTTTGCCTCAGCGCTTTTGCTTTTTTGCGGCTATCCGGTTATCCCGCCGTCACTTCAAAAGCCGGGGGATTGTCCATGGTCCTTTTTACGAGGCACTGTTGCGCTGCCTTTATCACAGCACCTTTGTACTTCCCGGGGAAGTCCTTCGGGAGGGTAATTTTTAAGACCGCCTTGCTCAGCAGGTGGGTGGCCTCGTTTCTTTCAAAAGAAACGTTTATTTTCAGGCCTTCGGCGCTGAGCCCCCTGGATTGGATGAAGCCCAGGGCGAATATGCCCGCACAGGTCCCAAGAGAGGCCAGGAAAAGGTCGAACGGCGTGGGCGAGGAGCCCTCTCCGCCGCCTCCGGCAGGCTGGTCCGTTCTGATCTCGAAACCGTTCCATAGGGCGTCCACTCTTTTGCCGCCCGGGAACACTATTTCCATATCGTTCATGGTAGACTCCTTAAATGACTTAATTGTACTTCCTTATATATAGGATGCAAAAAGAGCCTGAAAGTTTCAGGCTCTCCGGGGCAAGCTAAGCGCCTGGGTTGACCGGAATAAGGCGCAGGGGAAATATCGGGGTTGTTAAAGCGCGGTTGTTCTTTTGCGCGTCTTCGCGGCTGGTTTCTGGTCAGGTCAGAAGGTATGCCGGTGAAGCTCTTTGGTAATTCCCGGGATTATCGTGCTCTTCCCGTCCCCCAGAGCGTGCATCTTGAGTATTTCGCCGTAAACCTTCTCGAAGGCGTCCACCACATCCGGATCGAAGGCTTTTCCTTTTTCTCCGTTTATGTATTCGCGGGCCTTTTCTGGATCCCATTTGGGCTTGTATACCCGCTGCGCGCACAGGGCGTCAAAAACGTCAGCCACCGATACGATGCGCGCGTAAATAGATATCTGCTCGGCTTTCAGGCGGGCCGGGTAGCCGGTCCCGTCAAATTTCTCGTGGTGGGAGCCGGCTACCTTGCAAGCTATCTGCAATAGCGAACTCTCGGCGTTGGAGAGTATTTTCGCACCGTAGAGAGTGTGCTTCTTCATCTCCTCGAACTCTTCGGCTGTCAGCTTGCCTGGTTTCAGAAGGATGGCGTCGGCTATCCCCACCTTTCCTATATCGTGCAGCGGGCTGGCGTAGCGGATATTTTCTACTTCGCGCTCAGGCAGGCCGATCCCCTGGGCTATCAGCGCGGAGTATTCGCTTATATGGCGCAGGTGTATCGCGGTGTCCTGCTGGTCGCGGTATTCGGCCGTGACGGCCAGCCGGTAGATGGTTTCCAGCTGGGATTTTGAGAGACTTTCGTAAAGCTGGGCGTTTTCAATGCCGGAAGCCGCCAGGGAGCTGATAAGCTGGAGTATTCCTTCGTCGTCTATGTCGAAGACGTCTCCGGCCTTGTTCATGGCTTCAAATACGCCTATTATATGCCCGCCTACGTTCCTGAGCGGGACGGCGAGGATACTGCGGGTCCGGTAGCCGGTCAGGCGGTCGATATCGTGATTGAAGCGTACGTCCTGGTAAGCGTCCTGGATATTAAGGGTCAGTCCGGAGGAGGCGACGTGTCCGGCTATGCCCTTTCCGAACGGAACCCGTACCTCGGTGCGCTGCAGGCCAAGCGCAACCTTGGACCAGAGTTCGTTGGTCTGGCGGTCAAGTATGAAGACGCTGCAGCGGTCGCAGGTCAATATGGTCTTGACCTGCTCGGCGATCAGCTCCAGGAGCTTGTGCAGGTTTGTCTCCTTGGAGACAGCCCCGCCGAAATTAACCAGCAGGCGCAGCCTGTTCTCTAATTCGTCGACCCTGTTCATAATATTATTTTAGCATTATCGGTACTGTACTGGTAATCCTAAAAGTTTTTTGCCGGCGGAAGGATTAAGCGGAGAAATTCCGGGAGGCGCTGCAGGCCGGCGGTTTACTGCTTTTTTTCCCGATCCCCGACAGCCTCGTCAAGGAAAACGCTGTAGTGTACTGTCCTGGCCGAGGGGTAGACTTTCCTGAGCCCGGAACCGATCTGCGCCAAACAGGAGGTGGCCCCGACTACCACGGTGTCAGCCTGGACCGAGGCTATGTTCCTGAGCTTGCGGTCAAGCACCTTCTTCGAGAGTTCCGGCTGGGAGAGCGCAAAGGCCCCGGCGCCGCCGCAGCACCAGTCGCTTTCGGGCAGTTCGCGGTAATTTGTCCCGGCCATCTTGCGGAGAACCGCCCTCGGTTCTACGCGTATTCCCTGCCCGTGCGCCGCCCGGCAGGAATCGTGGTAGGTAACGCGGCCCGCGCGCCGGACCGGGGCCGGGAAGGGGTGGCCCGCTTTTTCCGCGGGGATAAATTCAAGGATATCCCTTACCGCGGCGGCAAAACTTTTCGCCCTGCTCCGCCAGGCATCGTCGTCGGTAAAAAGCTGCTCGTAAGATTTCATAAAGCCCGCGCAGGAAGAGCAATCCGCTATAACCGGGAATTCCCCGAATTCGGCTTTGAGTTCCTCATACCGGGTTATATTGCGCCGTGCGAACTCGCGGGCGTCTTTCAGCCTGCCGTAGTTATTGGCCATAAGCCCGCAGCAGTGATTATCTATAAAGACGCCTTCCCCGAAGCTTTTTTTAAGGACGCGTACCGTAGCAAGGGCTACTTCCGTGAAAATATAGTTCGGCCCGCAGGGCGCAAAGTAGGCCCAGTTTACCTGCTTTTTGTTCCGCGGTTTCAGCTCGGGGTCCTTGCGGAGAGTCTCGTTGGCGAAACGCAGCGGGGCGTTCTCTATCGCCGCCTCGGCTTCCGCCAGTCCAGGCAGCCCTAAGAAGTCGTAAAGGCCCATGCTGGCCGCAAGCCGCGGCAGGCCGGTCTTTTTCGCGAGGTAGGCCAGCTTCAGCCAGAACCCGAAAACTCGCGGCGCGTTCAGCAAACTCATCACCGCCGCCCTGGCAAAAAAGTTTTCTCCGTAGCCGTTCAGGGCCCGTCTGCCTTCAAGCACGATGTCGGGGGTGGGGACTTTGGCGTAGCAGGCGCTGGAACAGGCTCCGCAAAGGAGGCATGTCGAAAGGGATTCTTCCGCTTCGGCGGGGTTTTTCGCCCGCCCCTCAACCAGCATGCGCACGAACTGGTTGCGGCCGCGCGCGGAGATGCTCTCCCTGCCGGTCAGCATATAGGTAGGACAGGAAGTTTCGCAGTATCCGCAGCGGTTGCACTGGGCAGCCGCGTCGTAAAGGTTCTTCTCTCCCAGGTCGGTCAGCAGCGCGCCGAGGTGTTTGCCGGAGTCTTCATGCGGATACAGCTCGTTTATCTCGTTATGAAAATGCCCCGCGCCCGCGGCAGAGCGGCCGTGTTCAGGGCCCCAGGTGGTTTTAACTTCATCCTCGCTTGAACTTATTTTAATATCGCTCATTGTAGTCCTCTGAAATACGGCAATCCCCGGCGCTGCGGAAGAAAATGAGGACAGGGAATCTGCCTTTAGATTTTAGCCCTGTCTTCCTCTCTCTGCCCGTTATCCGCGTGCCCGGAGCCGGCAGCCCTGTAAATCCAGGGGTTCAGCAAATTGCCCGGGTCAAATTCCTGTTTAAGTCTGCGGTGGATAGTATCCGGTTCGAAAGCGTCCCAGTCCGGAATGTCCCCGGAATTTCCGGTTGCCGGTGCCGGGCCCGGGGGGTGGGGATTAATGACGGAGTTCAGCGACCTGAGCGCGAAAGTAGCTGCGATTATCACGCCGTAGGCGCCCATAGAGCCGCAAAAAAGCCTTACCGCGTCGTAGCCGGCCACATTTTTAACTGTTTTCCCGCCCAGCTCAAGCAGTGAGCCGTCTGCAAGAACTATCTCCAGTCCGAGCAGCGTGGTGCGTATCTCCGGGCAGGTTTTTGAGGCGATCAGGCCCCCTATGCTGCCTTCCAGTGCCGGAAGTTCAAGGTAAAAGCCCTGTTCTTTAAGCTGCTTGGAGAAGTCCTTGTAAGGCAGCCCCGCTTCTACCCGGGCGGTCAGGTTTCCCCTGTCTATCTCGGCTTTGCCGGAAAGCTGCCGGAGTTCCAGCGGTTTTGAGCTGGTCTTTATCCGTTCAGTCTTCAGTCTGGTTCCCAGGCCTGTTACCGCGGTGCTGATCCCGGAGCCTGAGCGCAGCCGCAGTTCGTCCATTATCCCGCGCGCGGCCTGGCTGAGGAAGGCCCTGCCGGAAAATACGGAGGGAGAGGACTGTTTATCCGGTTTGTTCCCGAAAGCTTTCGCCCCGGCGCTCCCGGCGGCCGCGTCCGTGGCTACAGGCAGTATTTTGTCAGGGTTCGCAAGGCCGGCCGGGTCAAAGGCTCTTTTTATGCTCTGGAAGAAATCCAGTTCTTCCCGGCTGTAGAGCCAGTTCATCGCTACGCGCTTTTCAACGCCTATGCCGTGCTCCCCCGAGATGGTTCCTCCCAGGCTTATGCACGATTTAAGTATTTCATAGCCCGCTTTTTTAACGCGCTTTACTTCCTCGGTATCCCGGCGGTCGAATATTATATTGGGATGGATGTTTCCGTCTCCGGCGTGGAAAAGCAGCCCGGCAGTCAGCTTGTATTTTGAAATTATCGCCCTGGTTTCCCTCAGGGCTTCTGGCAGGCGGGGTCTTGGAACCACGCCGTCCTCAACAAGCACGTCGGGAGCCAGGCGGGCCATTGCCGGGTAGGCGCCTTTGCGCGCGGCCCACAGCTGGGCGCGCTCTGATTCGTTCCCGGAGATTTTGAAAGCCGAACAGGAGTTCTCGGTACAGATCTTGTGTACTGCTTCAAGCTCTCGCTTTATAGAGACCGGGTCGCTGCCGTCCAGCTCTATGATCAGGACGGCTTCCGTGCCGGAGGGGAAAGAGTTTTCTTTTCCCTGGCTGGCGGCGTCCATGGAAACCTTATCCATGGCCTCCAGCGCCCTGGGGAGTATGCCTGAGCTTATTATGCGGGTCACCGCGTCCATCGCGCTCCCGAGGGAGGGGAAAGCCGCCGAGGCGGTCTTAATGTGCTCCGGGATAGGAAGTATTTTGAGCCAGGCGTTGATTACTATGCCCAGCGTGCCCTCGGAGCCTATCATTACTCCCATCAGGTCGGGGCCATGGTCCGTGCGGGACCAGGTCTTTACTTCCCCTTCCGGCGTAACGACTTCCAGCTTTTCGACGTTGTCCGAGGTGACGCCGTATTTAAGGCAGAGCGGGCCGCCGGCGTTTTCACCTATGTTCCCGCCTATTGTGGAAACTCTCTGGCTGGCGGGGTCCGGGGCGTAAAAGAAACCGAACGGTTCGAGCGCTTTCTGCAGTTCAAGGTTCACCACTCCGGGTTCTACCAGGGCGAGTCGGGCTGAAGTGTCTATCTGGCGGATCTTCTTCAGCCGGGAAAGGTTAAGTATCGCGCCGCCCTTAAGCGGGATGGTTCCCCCTGAAAGGTTTGTTCCAGCCAGGCGGGGAAGGAAAGGGATGCCTGCCCCGCAGAGAACTTTTACTACGGGGGCGACCTGCTCCGTTGCGGTGAACGTTATGACGGCTTCCGGGCGGGCGCGCGCCATGCCCGCGTCGTAAGAATACATCAGTATCTCGGCTTCGTCGGTGCGGACGTTCTCGGGGCCTACTATAGACGCCAGTTTCGCCCGTATCGCGCTGATCCTGTCAGGTTTGAACATAAGTTGTATGGGTCAAGTTACACAGTACGGCGCATAAAGGCTATAGCTGTAAAGTTCCAGGGGGCGCCTGCTTTTTACGCCCCTGTGTCACGTTCCTTTTCCCGGCTTTACCGGCTTGAGTTTGGCGGTGAAGTGGGGGAGTATCTCCGAGGCCTCCATGATCTCAAGGCCTTTTATCCTTTTTTTATTCTTCGCTATCCAGCCGAAAACCTCGATTACATAGTCAATATGGCTCTGGGTATAGACGCGCCGGGGCATGGCAAGGCGCACCAGCTCCATGGGGGCGGGCAGGAATTTCCCTGCCTTGTCCCGCTTGCCGAACATCAGCGTGCCTATTTCTACGCCGCGGATCCCGCCCTCCAGGTAAAGGGCGCAGGCCAGGGCCTGGGCCGGGAACTGATGAGGCTTTATGTGGGGTAGGAATTTTTTCGCGTTTACGTATACCCCGTGGCCCCCGGGCGGGTTGATTATCGGAACGCCGTGGTTCAGCAGCCCCTCTCCGAGATACTGCGCCGAGCGTATGCGGTACTGAAGATAATTCTCGTCCAAGACCTCGCGCAGGCCGATAGCGATAGCCTCAAGATCGCGGCCGGCGAGACCGCCGTAGGTGCTGAAGCCTTCGGTAAGTATAAGCATCTGGCGGGCCTTGGCGGACCAGGTGCGGTCGTTCATGGCGAGGAAGCCGCCGATATTCACCAGCGCGTCCTTTTTTGCGCTCATCCAGGCGCCGTCGGCCAGCTTGAACATCTCCTGCGCTATCTCTTTAACCGGGCACTGTGCGTAGCCCTTCTCGCGCAGCTTGATGAAATAAGCGTTCTCCGCGAAGCGCGCGCAGTCGAGGAACATGGAGATGCCGTACTTCCGGCAAAGGCCCCGGGCCGCTTTCAGGTTCTGCATGGAGACCGGCTGCCCGCCGAGGGAATTATTGGTTACCGTCATTACGCAGAGGGGAATGTTTTCTGCGCCTTTTTCCTTTATGAACTTCTCCATGGCCGCTATATCGGCGTTGCCCTTGAAAGGCGCCGGCCTGTCGAAATCCATCGCTTCTTTAACAGGGAAGTCCATGGCCTGGGCTCCGGAAAATTCAACGTTGGCGCGGGTGGTATCGAAATGCGAGTTGGAGATTATGTATCTGCCCTTGCCGCCTATCACGCCGAAGAGTATCTTCTCCGCCGCGCGGCCCTGGTGCACCGGGATGATCTCGTCGAAGCCGGTCAGGCCCCGTATCTCTTTCTCGAAATTGTAATAGCTGCGGGCGCCGGCGTAGGATTCGTCCCCCACCATTATCCCGCCCCATTGGGCTGCGCTCATTGCGCCGGTGCCGCTGTCGGTCAGCAGGTCTACGAGCACCTTTTCAGCCCGGATGTTGAAAAGGTTGTAATGGGCCTGCTCCAGCACCGTAAGTCTTTCCTCGCGCGTAGTCAGGCCGAGAGGTTCCACGGTCTTGATCTTGAAAGGTTCTATTATAGTTTTCCACTTCCATTCCATGTTGTGTTCTCCTTAACTGCGTCCTTTCTTATTTAACCAGCAGCGTCATTAGTATGAAATACGCGAGCATGAGGGCTCCTCCGAAAGGAAGGGCGGCCGCGGCCCATTCGCGGGATTTAATGCGGAGCCTGGCGGCGCTGACAATATTGGGAATATTGCCGGGGATAAGCATCCCGCCCGAGATCAGCAGGCCCATGAGTATGAAAGTTATCTTCCGGTCGCTCATGACCGGCGAAATTTCGGCCGCGGCCAGGGTGGCGTTGTCCAGAATTGCGGAAAGGGAATTGAGCCAGTAGAGCACCCAGGTCGGCATTTTGTCCATAAAGCGCTCCGCGAGAGGAGACAGCCCTGCCCCAAGGAATATCAGCGCCATGACGAAGACATATACCTTGCCGGCGCGGGTAAAGAGCACTTTATTGGTGTCGTGCGCGTCTTCGCGGAGACCCGGCTCTCCCGTAGCGGCTTTTTTTGCCCCGCGGGAGGCCATGGCGGCGCAAAGGATAACCCCCGGGACTATCCACATTCCGACCTGCTTTATCAGGTAAAAAAAATCCGCGTTGTGGGGCGGGCCCTTGAGCTTGGACACTACGATGGTGGAGAGCGGCTCTCCGAGCGGGGTGAGGGCGGCTCCCAGCCCTATGGCGTAGCAGGCGTAAACCGTGAGCTTTACCTCGTATTCGCGGCTGAGCTTCAGCAGAGTTACTACCTCGGCCAGCATAATGGCCGCCACTATGGCCGTGAACAGGCTCGATCCCAGCCCGAGTATCAGTACTATTATGAATATTGCCCAGGCCAGGCCCACTTTCTCGGTGAGGCCGTCCATCCAGCTGCGCAGATGGCTTCGCACTTTCCTGAACAGCCAGCCTACTATCCCCACCGCCGCCGTGATGGCGAGCGGTTCCCTGAAAGCTTCTTTCAGCAGGTGAAGGCTCCAGAGGCCTGAAATGCTGACCGCCCCGAGGCCCATCACAAAAAGGAAAGCTTCCAGGTCCTCCTCAACGCGTTTTACCGAAAACGGGAGCACAAGGGTAAGTCCCATTACTATCGCCAGACCGGCTATTACCAGGTAGTCAGACATAAATAGGTTAATCTCCCAATGAATTATCTGCGCGACGCGCAAGTAAACTTCCCGCCCAGAGCGGAGCCCGGACTTTGCCTGGCGTTTACCTGCTGCCGGATACGGCCTCAGACTTAAGGCAATTCTTCCGGCATTTGCTACAATAATATTCTATTATTTTAAAAAGGATATCTAAAGAGGTATGTTCAATTTCAGGCGGCCGGTAGGCCTTTTCCTTTGCGGCGGCGGTGCGCTGGGTTCCTGGCAGTCCGGGGTCCTGGCGGAACTTGTGCGCCAGGGCCTGCATTTTGACGCGGTGGCGGGGTTCAGCGTAGGCGCGCTGAACGGCGCCGCGTATTGCTACAACAAGACGGACGAGCTGCGCCAGGTCTGGCGCGACATGAAGCCCGAGTCCATACTGAACCTCAAGCCCCGCTATTTCAATATCCCGCTCGAGCTTTACCAGCAGGACGGGGGAAGCCTCGCTAATAAATTTAATTTCTTCCTTCAGAACCAGCTGGCCAAGCTGACCCTTTTTTCCAACAAGCCGCTTTATAATCTTCTTAACGGCTGGCTGGTGAAGAGCGGGCCGCAGTTTCCCCGGAATATAAAGTTCTATGTGATAAGCCACGCCGTGGAAATGAAGCTGCCCTATATAGTGCGCTTCGACGGTTCTACCCAGAGCCACAACCTCTCGTTTACCGACTCGCTGGTGGCCAGCTGTTCCATCCCTATGGTTTTTCCGCCGGTCCCGGTGGAGGAGCACGGCCGCAAACATCACCTGGTGGACGGCGGGGTTATAGGCATAGCCACAATAAACCTGAGCATTTTTGAAGGCTGCCGAACCGTGATAATGATAGGCAATTCCCGGCCTGAAGACATGGATTTCCCGGCTATGGGCCCCTTCGGTTATTTTGAACGCAGGGTGCGCCGGATGCTGGCCATCCACACGCAGAAGATCTACGAATCTCACGTTTTCATTAAATCGGAACCGGATGTCTACATGATAAAGCCGCCTGTGGACCTGGGGCTTAATCTCCTGGAGTTTGACGGGGCGAAATGCGAAAAAGCTTTTGATATCGGTGAAGCGGAAGCCAAGATTTTCCTGCGTAATCTGGAGCAGGGCGACAGGTAGAACAATACGTGATAGAATTAACAGCTTTGAATCTTTTTATCTTACTCTCCTTCGGGGTATTTATCGGCGTGCTCGGTTCGGCGCTGGGGGTGGGGGGCGGAGTCTTCATGGTCCCCTTCCTCGTCCTGGTCCTTAAAGTCCCTATACATCAGGCAGTCGCCGCCTCGCTGGTTGCCATAGTCGCCACTTCCAGCGCGGTTGGGGCTGTCAATATAGAGCGCGGACTTGCGAACATCCGCCTCGGCATCACGCTCGAGGTTACCGCCGCGGTCGGCTCGATAGCCGGCGCAATTATCGCCAGCCGTCTGCCGGCCCACGCGATGCAGATAATGTTCGCGGTGATGCTTTTCCCGGTTTCTGCGCTGATGTTCCTGAAGGGGCGGAGGGGGCGGCACCGCGCCGCTTCGACCGCGGTTCCTGCGCAGGCCGGATCTCCCGCCAGGACTTCCTCCTTCGATTCGGCTTTCTTCGACCCCGCCCTCGCCTCGCACACGCCTTACAGCGTAAAGAACATGGTTCCGGCGTCTTTCATCTCTTTCTTTTCAGGTTCTCTTTCCGGCCTGCTCGGAATAGGCGGCGGGATAGTGCATGTGCCTGTAATGAACCTGCTGTGCGGCGTGCCCATGAAGGCCGCCGCCGCCACCAGCAACTTCGTCATCGGGGTTTCGGCCGCGGCCAGCGCTATGGTTTACCTGCGCAAAGGGCTGATCCCGCCCGGCCTGACGGCGGTCATGGTTGTCGGCGTCCTGGGCGGGTCTTTCCTGGGCATCCATATTCTGTATAAGGCAAAGTCGGAAAAGCTGCAGCTGGTTTTTTCAGGACTGACCCTGTTCGTAGCCGTGAAAATGCTGATGTCGGTGAGCTGAGAATCTATGGCGATAAAGACCGGCAGTTTTAAAGACAAGCATTTCGCAAGACTGATCCAGAGAACCCTGCTGGGCGGGGTTTTTATCTGTCTTGCGCTTATAGTTACAGGGGCGTCTCTGGGCGCAGCCGGGCATCCGTCCGGGCCGGCCCTTCTGCGTTACGGCCTGCTGGTCCTCGTGCTTACGCCCGCCGCCCGCGTTATCATGCTGGTTTACGGTTACTGGCGCGGCGGAGAATACTATTTCGCGCTGGCTTCTCTTGTTGTTCTGGCGCTGCTCGCTTCTTCTTTATTTGTCTGAACCGGAGAAACATGAAAACACTGCTGATCCTCTCGCTAATCTGCTGCGGCACTGCCGCGGTCCAGGCCCGGGCCGCCACCGCCTCCGTCTCCGAGGATGACGACGGCCTCGGTCCGGCGCTCATGGACCTTCAGGCGTCCACAAGGCCTTTCACGCTGAGCCACGGCGCCGATGAACATTATGACCGCGGACTCGCGTTCATGTACCGGCTGGAGTTCGATGACGCCGAGAACGAGGTCAGGCAGATAATTAAAGAAGCCCCGGAAAACCCCGCCGGTTATTTTGCGCTGGCGGCCCTTTCCTGGTGGCGCTATTCCCAGAATTTCGACATGCAGGGCGGTATGAAAGCCATGGAGAACGAGTTTTTTCTTAACTCGGAGAAAGTGATAGAGTTATCACGCAAGATGATAAAGGAAGAGCGAGACCTGGACCAGGCTTATTTCTTCATGGGCAGCGCCTACGGCCTGGAAGGGCGCTGGTACGCCGTGCAGCGCAGCTGGTGGCGGGCCTATACCCACGGCAAGAAAGGGC
>MNUR01000119.1:0-7233 GCA_001871115.1 Elusimicrobia bacterium CG1_02_56_21
TCATAGCCAGCCTGTTCGCGAGGCTCAAGGGGCTTAAAACCCTGGAAGAAGTCACGGCGGACGATATAGAATATTATAAGGGGCTCGGCGACAGCCCCACCATCATAGCAGTCTGCCGGAAAAAATAAGTTTCGCCTGGAGCCGTGGAAAAGCGGGAATAAGCGGAGACGTTAATACAGATGAACCTTGAAAAAATCAGCCTTTTGATGTGCACAAGGAACAGGAGTCAGGCGACCGCCCGGTGCCTTGAAAGCCTGCTGCGTCAGGACTATCCCTTATCCTCGCTTGAAATAGCGGTTTTGGACGACGCGAGTCAGGACGATACCCCGCGGAGGGTACAGGAAACGCTGGGCAAATTTTCCCTGGCAGGTTTCCGCGGGGCTCAGCTCCTTGAGAATCATGAAAACATGCAGATCGCAGCGGGAAGGAGCTTTTTGGAAAAGCAAGTTTCCCCTGAAGCCGAATTTGTATGTTTTGTTGATGATGACGCCGACCTGCCCCCGAAAACGCTGTCGGAGCTTGCCGGGTTCCTGCGGAAAAATCCCGGTGTCGGAGCGGTGGGCCCGCGAATAGATGTTATGTCGGAACCGGGTATAGCGGCACACAAGGCTAATTTTGTGTCATGGAACGGCCGTTACCGGGAAAAAGATTCTTTAGAACCTCTCGACTGCGACTGGCTTAACTCTACCTGCCTTATGGTAAGGGCTTCCGCCCTTGGCCAGGCCGGGGGTTTTTACCCCGGTTTTTACACCGCGCATGAAGAAGTGGACTTTTGCCTCAGGCTGAAAAGATACGGATGGCGGGTGGTGTATCTGCCGGGGATCACGGTACTGCACGACATTGTTCCGGGCCGGACCAAAAGGGAGAGGCTGTACTACCTGTACAGGAACAAGTTCCTGGTCTTTAGACGCAATTTCGGTTTGTTACGGTTCGCGATAGCGTCGCTTGGGACGCTGGCTTTCGGGCTGCCTAAATACCTGCTTGAGTCGCTGCGCGCCGGAGGGGGCCGCGGCGAGATCTCTATTATCCTGCGTGCCGTAGTTCACGGGCTGCTGGGCCGGGAAGGCCGCGGTCTTTAAGATATCCCGTATATTACGCTGAAAATCTTCCGCCGCCCGGGTGCCTCCCGAGCAAGTTTTTAATTTTTTCTGCTGCCTGGTCTTCCGAAAACATCCTGCGCGCGCGTTCCCTTGCCAGCAGGCCGAGAGCGGACCTTTTTCCCGGGTCCGAGGCCAGGTCCAGCATCGCGCTGGCCAATTCCGCCGGCCTGTTATGCGGGAGCAGTATCCCGGCGTCCCCGACGGTCTCAGTATTGCCGCCCAGGGTGGTGGTGATAGGCGGCAGGCCGCAGGCCATGGCTTCTATCAGCGTGTAAGCCAGTCCTTCAGGGTGGATAGAAGGCATAAGGAATACGTCGGCGGCATTGTAAACGGAAGGCAGTTCCTCAAGAGCTCTTTCCCCCAGGAACTTTACCCTCCCGCAACTGATAAGCGCGGGACCGGCCAGGGTTTTTAAAGCGCTTTCTTCCGGCCCGGAGCCGGCCAGCATTAAGACCGTTCCCGGAGCGCGTTCAGCAAGCAGTTTGAAAGCTTTTATCGCGACATGGAAGCCCTTGGGCCGCCAAAGCGAGCCGGCCGCGAAGAAAACTGTTTGTCCGGCCGTAAGGGCCAGCTTTTTTCGTTCTTCCTCCCGGAGTTCCCGTGATGGCGTAAAAACTTCGGTGTCGACCCAGTTATGCAGAACGCTCAGGACGGCCCCGGGAATGCGGTAATAGCGCCGCAGCAGGCGCGCATTATGCTCCGACACGGAGATAACCTCCTGGGCCTCCCGCAGGAACGGGATCTCGGTGAAAAGCATTTTGCAGGTTAGGGTGGGCAGCGACCTCGCCAGGTAACTGGCAAAAGAGCGTGGCCCGGCAACTTCGGAAACAAACTTGTAGAAATGTATCAGGTGAAAATTATGGACGAACGCCGCGATGGCCGCGCCGTTTACCCTCAAGACCGGTTCGCAGCCGGCCGCATAATAACCCTGGGAAAAGACGATATCCGGAGGGGTCGTCCGGCAAAGCCGTTTGGCGGTCAGACGCATCGCCTTGCGCCAGTTTTTTTTATCAGGCTGCTCGTTGGAGGGAACGTTTTCTATGATGAACCCCGCTTGCGCGGGGCCGGGTTTTGAGCCCCCCTCCGGAACTATCACCGTCAGTTCGGTTCCAAGCTTGACCAGGAGGCGCGCCAGGAGCTCCGAATGCGTCTTTACTCCGCCGCAGCCCTCCCCCGGGAGCGGGGAGAAAGGCGTTACAAGCCAGACGCGCTGTTTTCTCATGCGAGTTCTGTGCGCGCCTTAACGATATAATAGGTGAAAAGTACCGCTAGCCGGCCGAGGTAATAGGCCGTTATGAGGGCCAGAAAAGCGGCCTCTCTGCCGAAAAAAGCGGCCAGGGCAAGCAGAAGGACCTGCAGGTTAAAAGCATGAAGATTAATAAAAACCGAGTGGAAAATATTGCCCCTGAACCTGGAGCTGCCTATTTTGGCATTAAGGTCCGGCGGAGCCCCGGCTTTGGCCTCATTGCGCAGTGCTTCATAAGCGCTTTCGATATAGCTGGAATACAACATGGCAATCAGCGCGACAAAGCCGCTCAAAAGCAGGCCGGCTGACGGGGCGGTAAAACCGTTCAGAGCCGGGCCCTCGGAGAAATACAGGCCGGCGGAGAGAGCCGGAAGGTAAAGCCCCTCGGCCAGTTTCCCGAACGTGCCGTCAAGAAATTTCCCATACCTGGTCACGGACCCGGTAACCCTGGCCATATTGCCGTCCACGGCGTCCAGCAAGGCGAAAAGCGCCAGGCAGGCTATGCCCGGCCAGGGGCCGGCCAGTCCCCGCTGGAAAAGCAGGCCGCAGCCCAATGCCCCCACGCCAAGCCCGGCCCAGGCTATGGCGCCAGCGGAATTGGTCAGCCCCGAGGCCAGGGCCGTCAGCGGAAAAGAAAGGGGCCTGAAAAGATAATAGCTTACGGGGAACTGCCGTTCCCAGTTCCTTTTCTGCTCGTAAGACGACTTTACTTCAGCGATAGAAAATCTTTTCATGCCTTGCTCTCAGCCCCTTTTATGACTTTTTCGGAAATCTCCAGAACAGCCTCTATGGTTTTATCAGCGTCGAAGACGGCCACGGCCCTTTTCCTGGCATTAGTTCCCATCTCCACGGCCAGGCCGGCGTTTCCCAGGATTTCAAGTGTCTTCCGGGCGATGTCGGCGCTGCTGCCGGGCGCTGTGAAAAAACCGCTGATCCCGTCCTCTATGGTTTCGGCCGTCCCGCCCGTTTTAGTGACCACGGAGGGCAGGGCGCAGGCCATGGCTTCCACGGTCACAATAGCGAGGCCTTCCCGCCTTATGGTCGGGTTCAGGTAGATATCGGCCGCGTTGTATATGTCCGGCATCTCGCGGTTGGGCCTCGCCCCGGCGAATATCACCGACTTCTCTCCGCGCGAGGCGGCGATGCTCTCCAGGCGGCCTCTTTCAGGCCCGTCTCCTGCGATCAGCATCTTAAGGCGCGGAACGGACGCCTTTAGCTCTAAAAACGCCTTGAGGCCTATCTCAAATCCTTTTTGTTTGTGGATGACGCCTGCCATCAGCAGGACCCGGTCGCCGGCCGCCAGCCCCAGCGCTTTCCGCGCTTTTTCGCGCAGTGCCCGGTCAGGGCGGAAAAGACGCGTATCCACGGGAGGATAAACGGCGGTTATCCTGTCACCGGGAACAGAAGTTTCCCGCCTTATCGCATTGCGGGCGGCCCGGCTGATGGCCAC
Organism: Elusimicrobia bacterium CG1_02_56_21; assembly: GCA_001871115.1. Lineage (GTDB taxonomy): Bacteria > Elusimicrobiota > Elusimicrobia > Elusimicrobiales > UBA9959 > UBA9959. The sequence continues at coordinate 3,797 of MNUR01000119.1, forward strand.
TATGTGGTCCGAATACCGGGCAGTCCTGGCTTGCCACGGCCAAAGGTGCAGGGCCGCCTGGGCCAGGTAGCTGGTGGCGAAATATAATATTTCGCGCGGAGTGGAGATCCTGGAAAAATAGCTTTTCAGGTCGTCAAGGACGCCGAGACCGTTTATGAAGGAAATGACCGGAACTTTGACCTCGTTTCTCAGCTTGCTGGCGTAATACTGCCCGGTGAAGTTCTCGGCCCAGATAATGTCCAAACCGGGGCCTGCCGCCAGTTCGCGTATTTTGAGGGAGCTCTGCCGCCACCAGGCCGGCAGGGCCTTGCGGGGCATGGAAAAGTCGGTTCCAGGGAGGTAATGTGTGGAGACCCCTCCGTTTACTTCGAGCGCCGGCCGCTCCGGGTGGCTTGAAGTTATGACATGCACGGTGTGGCCCCTGGCCGCCGCTCCCGCGGCGAGGGTTTCCGCGTGCACTTCGGTGCCGCCTTGCTGGTGCAGCGTGGTGGCCGTGCAGAGTATGGCTATGCGCATTTTTTCGTTTCTCTGACTTCGAAAACGGCGCTGTCGGCGAACAGGTTCGGCCATACCCCGTGGAGGAAAAGAAAACCGGAATGGGTTTTTACGGAAATCACCTCGAACCCGCTTCCCGCCAACAGTTCCCCGAATTCGGCCAGGGACCAGAAGCGGAGGTGCTCGCCGGGATGCCAGGCCCATTGCACGGGGAACCTGCCGAACAAAAGCCTGAGCCTGTGGATGTAATAAGCGGAATTGGGGATGGAGATAAGAAGGGACGTCCTGAATTTTCCTTTCACCTTCTCCAGCAGTTCCTCCGGATTGGGGATATGTTCGAGGACCTCGGAGATTATGATATGGTCGTAGACTCCGGAGACGCTGAAATCTTTGGAAGAGGCGTCTCCCTGAAAAGCCGTGATGCCTTTTTTTAGGGCCATCTCGACCGCCTGGGGCGAAAGGTCGATGCCCGTCCCCTTGGTGCCGAGTTTGTTTTGCAGGTAGTTAAGAGTCGTGCCTTCCCCGCAGCCGATATCGAGCACGGAAGAGCCTGGGGCCACCAGCGCCGCGAATACCGGGCACCTGCCGGTAAAGCGCATATCCCCTTTCGCGCGCCAGTAATCGTTATAGTCCATGGCTTTGAGCCTGGCCTGTTTGGAGGCGAATATCTCGCTGAACAGCGCGGGCACTCTCCCGGAGTAATAAGCCAGCGAGCGTCTGATGTTTTTCATTTGCCCTTCATTTCTCCCGCACTGGCGAACATTCTTTTCAGCAGCCGTTTTAAGCCGTCCGGCAGAATTGCGGAAGCCGCCGACCTCAGTCCCCGTTTGAATTTGAACGCGGCCAGGGCCCGGCCGGTTATCTCTCTTTGATGCCGTCCGGAGACCACTGAGTAAAGCTCCAGGCCGGAGAGGTCCTTTTCGCTGTAATTTTGCGGCTTGACCGCCTTTATGAATATGCCCGGGACCAGGGGGTCGGTGGCGAGGGCTAAAATCGACATGTCCGCAAAGATGGAGCGCATGTCATCATCCTCGTAGCGCCAGAAATCGTGGGGGTAACCGTGGTAGGGATAGCCTGCGGACCGGGTGGTTATCAGCAATACGCCTCCGGGTTTCAGCACGCTCTTCAGATTGGACACAGCCGCCCGCCAGTCCCTGACATGCTCAATAAGTTCCGTTGAGAGGACCAGGTCGAAACTGCCGGGGCCGAACCGGCCCGTCAGCCCGGTAACGTCGCAGACCTCGTCCACGCCGGGGCCGGCGGAGATATCCACCCCTATGTAGCTGAGCGGGGAGAGGGGCAGGACCGCTTCCCTGGCGGAACCGTTTACGTTGAGCGAGCCGACTTCAAGCGCGCGTTTGCCCTCCGTCTCACTGCGGGAAAGGTTTTTTTCGATGAATTGTATGCAGGCGCTATTGCACATAGTAGTCCATTATGGTCCGGGCGGAAGGCCCCGGATCTCTTTTTAATTATATTAAATAGTAACTCTAAAATTTGTCCCGGTGTCATTAAAATTATATTATTGCAGTACGATGCCTTCCCCGAATAGTTGTGCTGGTTAAAATGTTCAAGCTGAAATATAACGCGCTCGCGCTGGTGCAGATATTCTTCGGTTTTTTTAACTCCATATTGCTCCTCAAGATCTTCGGTGTTTCCAAACAGACCGATTCTTATTTCATCGGCGACATCATCCTCGGGGCGGTGGTAATGGTGCAGATGATGGCTGTGGAACAGTTCATGTATTTTTACAACGAACTGAAAGCCGGGAACAGAGAGAGCGCCCACTCGCTTTACGCCTTCGCGCTGTTCTTGAGCCTGGTTATCGGCGCGCTCTCCTTCGCCGTGATAAATCTATTCAGCGCTCCGGTGATAGCGCTTTTTGCCTATAAACTCGATCCCGCCCGCCTCGACGTTCTTAAAAGGCTTTTTCCGGTATTTTCCATGCTCGCCGTTGTTAACCCGTTGAATTTTCTCAACGCGAAGCTGCTTAACGCGGAGGGGCGATTCGTCTACCCGTATGTTCTCGGCATAATTCCCAGCCTGTTCACGGCTTGCGCCATGTGTTATATGTATCTTTCGGGAGGAAGCGATATCATGGCTGTTCTGGCCGCTTCCGTGGCCGGTAACGCCGCCGCGGTTTTCCTGGGCTTGTGGGCGGTCCGGTCTTCCGGGATCCCGGTCCGGTTCGCCGCCGGCCACCCTTTGGCCATGGAGTTCGTGACCAACAGCTTCAAGGTCAAATTCGGGCACAATATAAACAATATCCTGACCCCCCTGGTGACGAATAACCTGCTTTCGGCTTTCTCCCCGGGGGCTGTTTCATATTTCGGCTACGCCTGGAAGATAGTCGGCGTTCTGGGAAACCTGGCGACAGGGCCGTCCGCCAGGATCTTCGCCTCTGGCATTTCCACCGCCTGGCCTGCCGGGGATATGGGGAAAATGAAGGCTATGGCCGCTCAATATCTACGCCTTGTAACCCCGCTTTTCGCCTTTTCGGTCCTTCTTGCCTTCGCGGGGCTGCCGTACGCGCTGCGGCTGGTCTCCTCCAGTTTGTCCGGCGCGGATATCGGCGCTATCCGGATGATGTTCCTCGCTTTGTCCGCCTGGTATCTCTTCGGCCTGATGGAATCGGCCTATATGCAGATTTGCATAGCCAGCAAAAGAAGCCGGGTTTTCGTCATAAATAATTCCATTTTTATAACGTGTTATTTCGCCGTCGCCTGGGCCGCTAAAGGAACGCTGGGAATATATGCGATCCCCTTTGGTCTTGTTTTGGCTCAGATATTGAGCCTGCTGTTGTATTTTTGTAGCGCGTCCAGGGTCCTGAAGGGCGGCTGCACAGCCTGACACCCATTGGAGGAGTTAAGAAATGAGCCGGAAGATCCGACTGCTCTTCGTAATTGACAATGTCTCCTACGGCGGGGGAGAGAAGGTGTTTTCCC
>MNUR01000118.1 GCA_001871115.1 Elusimicrobia bacterium CG1_02_56_21
ACCCTGCTGTCCGCTCGAAACCTCAGGAGGACCCGCCATGAAAGCCCTTGTTAAAGCTAAAGCCGAAAAAGGCCTTTGGTTTGAAGACGTTCCGGAGCCGGAGGTTAAAGATAATGAGGTGCTGATAAAGATAAAAAAGACGGCTATCTGCGGCACCGACATCCATATTTACCAGTGGGACGAGTGGGCGCGCAAGACCATCCCCGTCCCTATGCACGTGGGCCATGAATTCGTTGGAGAGATAGCGGGGCTGGGCAAGAACGTGAAGGGGCATTTTGTGGGCGAGAGGGTTTCGGGAGAAGGCCACATCGTCTGCGGACATTGCCGCAGCTGCAAGGCCGGGCACAGACATCTCTGCATCAATACAAAAGGGGTAGGCGTCAATCTTCCCGGCGCTTTCGCCGAATACCTGTCTCTTCCGGCCGAGAATGTTTTTTCCATACCGCAGGGAGTCTCCGATGACGAAGCGGCTATCCTGGACCCGCTGGGCAACGCCGTGCACACGGCGCTCTCTTTCGACCTGATAGGCGAGGACGTGCTTATAACCGGCGCCGGCCCGATAGGCATAATGGCGGGCGCTATAGCCAACCATGTCGGCGCGCGCCATACCGTTATAACGGACGTGAACGATTACCGCATGGACCTGGCGCGCAAGCTGGGGCTCAAGGCCGTGGTGGACTCGCGGGTAGAGAAGCTGCCGGATGTGATGAAAAAACTCGGGATGACGGAAGGGTTCGACGTCGGCCTGGAGATGAGCGGCAATCCGCAGGCTTTTAACGACATGATAGCATCTGTGAAGATGGGGGCCAGGATAGCCCTTCTGGGCATACTTCCGCCTGATACCACGATTCCCTGGAGCAATGTGATCTTCAAGGCGCTGACGCTGAAGTGTATCTATGGCCGCGAGATCTTCGAGACCTGGTACAAGATGTGCGCTATGCTCACCAGCGGCTTGGATATAAAACCGGTGATAACGCACCGCTTTCCCGTTAAGGATTATAAGGAGGCTTTCGAAATAATGTCCTCGGGCAAGTCAGGCAAGATCATCCTGGACTGGACAGGTATTTAGAGCCGGCTTAGAGAAGGTTTGTGTTTAGATATGTTAAGAATGAGCGGGGGGGGGTGGCAGGGGTATTGCCCCTCGAACCCCGGAAGATGGAAACCGTTGCGCGGTTTCCCCCCGCCTAGGGAATTTATGGCGGGGCCCCCCCTTCCCCAAGGGGTTCGCGGCGCAATACCCCTGCCTTCCCTCAGGGCAAAACTAACTAAGCTTCAAGGGGAATGCCGGGAAATAAGGAATTTTTAATTATGAAGTACAGCGATAATTTCGACAGGCTTTCCGAGGCGCTGGAGGGAGCGGGGGCGTTTCTTGTTGTAGAGGACAAGAAGGGCCGCGTGAACGTGATGACCATAGGCTGGGCGCAGGCCGGGTTCATCTGGGGGCAGCCTATAATGAGCGTCCTGGTCCGCCCCTCGCGGCATACCCATTCAATGCAGGAGAACGCGCCCTACTTTACAGTCTGCGTGCCGCGGCGGGGGGAAATGAAAAAAGAGCTCGGGTTCTGCGGTACCAAATCCGGCCGCGATTACGACAAGATACGCGCCTGCGCGATGAAGCTTAAAGACGGAATGGTCAAAGGTCTTAAATATATAGAAGGGTGCGGACTGGTGTACCAGTGCGAAGTCTACGGCAAAACCAGCCTTGGCCGGGAAAACATATCAGCCGAAGCTCTTGAGAAATTCTACCCGGAAGGGGACTTTCATACTCTCTACTTCGGAAAGATCCTCAAAGCGGATAACTTTTTATGAAAACCTCCAGGCTGGCCGCATTGATCGTCTCGGCGCTCCTTTTTTCAGGCTGCGGGCTTTTTAAACAGAAGGCGGCCGACTATTACCTGGGCAAAGCCCGCAAAACAGCGGAGTCCCGGAACCCTCCGCAAGCGGAAGTTGAGTCCGCTTTTGCGAATATTGAAAAGGCTATCTCTTACGACCCGGGCTCGGCTTATGCGGTGGAACTGCTGGGCCGCCTTGCGGATTCTGCCTCTCAGAACGGTTTTTCCGGCGCGCAGGAACTTGAAGCTTCGGCTCTGAAAAAAGCGCTAACCGCCAGCCCGCTTAACTGGAGCGCCCGTGAGGCTCTTACAACTTTTTTGGCCGCCCGCGGCGATACCGGCGGGCTTGAAGCCCTGGCCGGGCAGGCCCAGGAACTGGCCGGGGCCGGAGGGGAAGAACAGCGCTATTGTGCGCTGCTGGCGGACCTGGCCGCGCGGGCTTCGGCCCTGCCGTGGCTGGAGTCGGAGGCCTACCTGAGCCTGAATAAATCCGCGGAGACGCTGTTTGAAAAAGCTTCGGCTTACGAGGCCGGCGCGGTTAAAGTACGGGCTCTCAAGGGAGAAACAGATAAAATCACCGCTAAGGATCCGGGCATAAAGAAATACGCGCCTGCTGCGCTTGTCTCCGCCTCCGAAGTGGCGGCCGGGGACGCGCTGCGTGACTCGGAAGCCATGGAGGCGATAGCCGGCTTTAATGTCCGGGCCGCTTCCGACAAGGCTTTCCGTAAGGGCGTGGAGCTTACGGTGCAGGGCAACGCTTCGCTGATAAAAAAAGAATACGCCCAGGCCCGCGCTTTCTACCAGGGAGCACTTAATTATTACCCGGCTCTTGTGGATGCGCGCCGGCAGCTGGCTGAAGCGGATTTTCAGGAGGGCGCGGCCCTGGCAGCGGCCGGAGAGAACCAGAAGGCGGCAGTCAAGCTGCTGAACAAAGCCTACGGGGGAGCAACAGCCGTGATAGCCGAAGCTTCTAAAACCGGGAACCTGATCCCTTTTGTAAAGCCCGCTAAATTCCTCGGTGAGACTTATTCCCTTAAGGCGGCGGACCTGGCCGCGCTGCGTGCCGTGGAAGGAGCCCGGCTCAGGAATACGGCCCGGCTTGAGAGAGAGTTCAAGGCGGCCCTTGATGAGGCGCTTAAGCTTAACCCGGAGGGGCGCCTGGCCAGGGAACTTCTTGAGCGTTATACAAAGGACGGGTTTTAAGCGGGGCTCCCGCGGGTAAGCCGGTTCTCGTCCGATCAGCTCCCGCAGCTATTACGGTATGGGAAACTCTGGAGTGTTTTTTTTGAAAGGACCGCGCTTCACGGCGGGGCTGACCTTCTTTATTCTTTGCGCGGGCTCAGCCGGCGCGCAGCAGCCCTCCGTTTCAACCGCTGCGCCGGCGCGCGCGCAGAGCCCTTTAATCCTGAATATTTCAAAGGACTCCTACTCCTCCAGGGTAGGCCTGGATTATTCTATAAGATGGGATTTTTCCGACCTGGGCTCGTTCCGGCCGGGCTTCGGAACTCTTTACTCCGGTATAAAAGCCGTCTCTAACTGGGATATAACCGAGAATACCCGCCTTAGTTACTACGGGCTTAAAACCAATCCCTGGCGGCTGATAATAGCCAAAGAAAAAAAAACCGGGAGCGCTGCGCCTGCAGGGCCGGCGGCTCCCGGGAGCGGCATAGTCGCAGCGGGGACCCCGGAATATCACAAGCGGCTCCGGCTTTCCATCTCTCCTCTGGTCGACGACATCAAAAGGGATTTTGACAGTAACTTGAGGGATTTTTTACTCAGGAGCTCGCTCAAAGGCCTTTCTCCGGAGTGGGAAAAAGCCGGCGACGCGGGCCGCAAGTCTTTTGTTAAGGATGTGCTTGCGCTCGACGTGTGGGGGACCAGGGAAGGCCTGGAGTACATCAGCAGCGAGGGCGGAGCCGATAATAATAGTAAATCCAGGAATAAAGCCGCGGGCAATAAAAAGTTATTCAGGTACCCCTGAGCCGGTCCCCTTCCTTCCTGAGCCCCGGCCGCCGTTATTTTACACCGCTATCGCGCCTTTTCCTTCGGAGCCGTCTATGCGTATATCCAGCGGCTCGCTAAAGCGTATGTGCCGGATATAAACCAACTCCTCGATGGGCTTGTGAGTTTTTATCCGGTCCCAGCTTATATAAGCATCCGGGCCGGTTTCATTTATAGTGAAGTAGCCTATGCCGAGCGAGGTGACATTGTGAAAGAAATGGGTCCCGTAGGAAGGGTCCACGGTCAGGCCGCTATAGGCGGCCTCTATTATTATCCTGGAATTGGAGATATGGTGCCACCTGACCGGTATCCCGAGAAGCGGATCGCTTGATCCCCAGCGTCCCGGCCCCAGTATTATATACGGCCGGCCTTCGGCTCGAAGCCGCGTGTTAAGTGTGCCTATCTCTTCTGCTATTTCGCGCGTCTTAAGAACATTGAATTTTTCCGGTATCACATACAGCATGTCCCGTATATCGCGGTGCGCCCCGTTCCCCAGCGCCCGGGCGCTGAGGGCCAGCATCCGTTCCGGCTTAATATCTTTAAGGGACACTTTTTTGATCTGGCTGCGCGAGACCATCGGGCGCATCTGCAGAATATTGAAAGAGGCGGCCCCGGTAGAAGGATCATAGTCGCAGGCAAACTCCATTTCTATATTGCAGCCCATAGCGTCCTTGCCGAGCGAGGAAAGCGTGTTGAGTATCTCCGGGAGCGGGATCTCTTCGTTCTTAAGTATAGGGGCGAAAGTGATCAGCCTGTGGCCTTGCTGGGAGATATTGTCGAGTACGCGGTCGTCCTCGGCCGAATAGGTAGCGCCGACGAGTTCGAGCGAGCCGTCGCTTTCCGCATCTTCTACGCCGGCAGTGTCCAGGGCCGGCTCTTCCTCATATCCCAGAGGGGTTTCCGAAGGCGCAGTCTTGAGCGCGACGAACTTTTTCTGCGAGTTGGCCAGGAAGTCGCCTATTGTGGAGAACTGGTGAAGGTTTTGCGGATGGCAGGGTGAAAAGCGCAGCGCATTGTGCCCTTCCACTATGGTTTTTCCGAGGCCCAGAGCGATGTGGGCGATAGGGTCCTCAGCTTCCAGCGGCGGGACCGGGTAATAGTTGTAAGACTGAACGACTCCGGCGAAAGCCGGGTAGTAGCGGCCGCCCGGGTAATTGCGTCCTACCACGCGCTGTATCACTACGGCCATCTTTTCCTCGTCCAGCATAAGAGGGTTGAGCCTGCGGTAGCCGCGGGCTTCCCGGGAGAAGACGGAGGCGTATACGAATTTCACCGCCCGCGTCAGTTCGTCAAGGCGGCGCTCGGGGTCGGGGTGGTTATTGGCGAGCATATAGGTCTTGTAAACCCCGGCAAAAGGCTGGGTTTTTGAATCTTCCAGGAGTGAAGACGACCTGACGGCCAGCGGTCCTTCTATCTTCTCTAGCAGGGCCTCCAGGTCCCGCCTGACATAATCAGGCAGCCTGGCGTTCTCAAAGATGGCGGCGTTCTCCTCGTTGCTGTAGTTTTCGTTTATCAGCGAATCGAGGCCGTTCTGCTCCATAAAAAAGTCGAACACATCCGAGGCTATTACCACCGTGTTCGGCACGGCCACCGTGACGCCCGGCCAGCGCTCTTCCAGGTCGGTTTTGCTGAGCAGGAAATCCACGAACGCCAGCCCCCTGGCTTTGCCGCCTATGGAGCCGGACCCGATCTTGGTGAACGGGGTTGTGTCGTCAAAAAGTTTATGGTCGAATTTCAGCACCGTGCCCAGCTGGGTCTTGTAGATAAACTGGTGTATGGTTTCTACAAGGTATTTGCGCAGCTGTTCGGGGTTGCCGAACTCGGAAATTTTCTTGGGCCTGATATGGTAAGCCATCTCGAATTCGGTGCGGGCCAGCAGCCACTTAGAAAAATGGTTATTGCCGGCATGATAAAGCACAGATTCTATGGGAACCACCGTCAGCAGTTTAAGCATGGTGGTGAGGTCGGCCGCGCGGGCCAGTTCCATCCCGCCGCTGTCGTTAAAGGTGAAGTCCCCGAAGCCGAAATAGCGCAGTATGAAGGCGCGCAGCTGCTTGAAAAGGTCCGGCGCCGACTTGGACATAAAAGAGGCCCCGAGGGAAGTTGCGGCATCCGCGAACTTGGAATTAAAAGACTGGACCAGGACCGGCATGTCGTGGATGTCCGCTTTTATCCTGCGGGTAAGAGTAAGCCCGGCCTCCTGGCCTGAATCCTCGCTCATGGGATATTCTATGTCCGTGATAACGCCCAGCAGGTTAGTTTTGTATTTCTGATATATCGCCCAGGCTTCTTCGTAAGTGGTGCAGAAGATCACCTTGGGCCTGGCGCGGAGCCTGAGCATTTTTTTTGCGGGGTTCAGCTCTTCCGCCATCACTATCTGCGTCTGCTTCATTAATTCCGCGTAGATGGAAGGGAGGTACGAGGAATAGAACTTGATATTATCCTCTACCAGGAGTATCGCCTGTACGCCCACCTTGGAGTCCCGCTCTAAATTTCGCGCGTCCTCTATGACATTAATAATAGCCGAGAAAATGCGGGTGTCTCCGCTCCAAAGATAAACCCCGTCGGCGAGGGCGCGGGTTTCTTCAGTTATATTCTTTATGTCCTGGATATTGAAGGAAAGCAGGACAGCCGGCAGGCCCTTGTGTCCGGCTTTCAGGCTCAGGAAGAAATCCGACATATCCGCTTCACCGACCTGGATCATGGCTATTACAAGGTCGTATGACCCCTCTTTGAGCTTTTCGAGGGCCTGGGTCGTGGTGGCTACGCGGGTTATCCTGGGGGCTGAACGGGGAGAAGAATCGAGCATTTCGCCGAAGAGAGCTTCGTTCAGGCGGTCGTCGTCGGCCAGCAGGAAGGAATCGTAGAGGGAAGCCACCAGCAGCACTTTCTTTATGCGGTACGGCATCAATTTCTCGAAACCGCCAAATTCTATTTCAAAGTCGCCGGGGCGTTTAGCTGTGTTCATAAAACTATTTTACAAAACTATGTTTGTGCCGTAACAAGAGCAATGCTCGTCAGACGGCCAAAACTATGTTTGTGCCGTAACAAGAGCAATGCTCGTCAGACGGCCAAAACTATGTTTGTGCCGTAACAAGAGCAATGCTCGTCAGACGGCCAAAACTATGTTTGTGCCGTAACAAGAGCAATGCGCGGCAAGGCGGTATTTTCCGCCGCTATTATTGCCGGGCTCCCGCGGCGGCAGAGAGAAGGCTGGCTCAGGGCCGGGAAAGAAGCCGGGATTGTGTCCGGGCCGGCACAGGGAAATCAAAGGCATTTAAACCGTTGATATTAGTATATTGCCAAACGCCGCCTAGAAATTTATAATGATAAATACAGCACGAAATTCCAGGAGAATATATATATGGAAAAGCCCTCGATAAAACCCCGGTGTCCTAATTTTTCTTCAGGCCCCTGCGCCAAGCGCCCTGGCTGGAGCGTAGACGCGCTTAAGAACGCGCTTGTGGGCCGCTCCCACAGGTCTAAAGAGGGAAAAGCCCGCCTGCAGGAAGTCTCGGACCGCATGCGGAAGGTTCTCGGCCTGCCAGCAGACTACCGCATAGGAGTGGTGGCCGCCTCCGACACCGGCGCGGTGGAACTGGCAATGTGGACCCTTCTCGGCCCCCGGCCAGTGGATATTTTCGGCTGGGAGTCCTTCGGCAAAGGCTGGATGAAGGACGCGGTGAAATACCTGAAGCTGCCCAAAGTAAACGAGTACAAAGCCGACTACGGCAAACTGCCGGACCTGACCAAAGCCGATTTCTCCAATGACGTAATCTTTACTTTTAACGGAACCACCTCGGGAGTGAAAGTCCCGGACCTCAACTGGATCCCGTCGGAAAGGGAGGGCCTTGTTATCTGTGACGCCACCTCCGGTATCTTCGCCATGGAGCTCGATTTCAAGAAGGTAGACGTCGTAACTTTCTCCTGGCAGAAAGTCCTGGGAGGCGAAGCCGCGCACGGAGTCATTATCCTGTCTCCCCGCGCCGTGGCGCGCATGGAGGCGAACGAGCCCAAGGTTAACTGGCCCGTCCCCAAGATATTCAGACTGGCCGCGGAGGGCAAACTAAAACCCGGCGAGCTCGAGTATAATACCGTAAACACACCCTCCATGCTCTGCGTGGAAGACGCGATCGACGCTCTAAAGTGGGCGGAAGAGATCGGCGGCAACAAAGAGCTCATCAGGCGCTCCAACGCCAACCTGGCCGCTTTCGAGGGGTGGGTGGAGAAATCCGGCTGGATAGCTTTCCTGGCCGAATCCCGGGAGATCCGCTCAAATACTTCCGTCTGCTTCCGGATCAAGGCCGACTGGTTCCAGAAATTATCTGACGAGGATAGAACAAAGGCCGCCAAGAAGCTTACCTCCATGCTGGACAAAGAGGGCGTGGCATACGATATTAATTCCTACGGAAAGGCCCCGGCCGGCCTCCGCGTCTGGTGCGGAGCCACCGTAGAGACTTCGGATATAGAAGCCCTTCTGCCCTGGCTGGACTGGGCCTATGAAACTGTCGCTAAAGAATACTCCAGGGAGGCAGTGAAATGAAAAAAGTCCTCATAGCGGATAAAGCCGATCCTCTTTGTGAGAAAGTCCTAAGGGACAGGGGCCTTGAGCCCGTGGTCAGGACCGGCATGAAGCCGGAGGAACTTAAAGCCTGCGTCGCGGAGTTCGACGCTATAATAGTGCGCTCGGCTACCATGCTGACCCGTGAGATTATCGAGGCCGCCGTCAAATTGAAAGCCGTGGCCCGCGCCGGTTCCGGCGTGGATAATATAGACGTTCTCGCCTGCATAGAAAAGAAAGTGCTGGTTATGAACACCCCGTTCGGAAACACCGTTTCCACGGGCGAGCACGCGATAGCTATGATGATGTCCCTGGCCCGTCATATACCGCAAGCCAGCGCCTCCACGCACTCCGGGAAATGGGAGAAGAAGAAATTTGAGGGCGTGGAAATAACAGGAAAGACCCTCGGGGTTATCGGCTGCGGCAATATAGGCGCCGTGGTAGCCGACCGCGCTATGGGCCTTAAAATGAACGTGGTTGTTTTTGACCCGGTCATGACCACTGAGCGCGCCCGGGAACTCGGAGTGCGGATGGTAAGCCTGGACGAGCTGTATGCCAAGGCGGATTTTATAACCTACCACGTGACCATTAACCCGGCCACCAAAGGAATGCTTAATAGCGGCGCTATCGCAAAGATGAAAAAAGGCGTGCGGATAATAAACTGCGCCCGCGGCGGGATCATGGTCGAAGAGGATATCAAGGCCGCACTGCTGAGCGGTCGGATAGCGGGACTGGCCTGCGATGTGTATCTTAAAGAACCGGCTACGGAGCATATTTTCTTCGGCATGGAGAACGTGATCGCCACGCCCCATATCGCGGCGTCGACCAAAGACGCGCAGGTTACTGTGGCCAGGCAGGCCGCCGAGCAGATAGCCGACTACCTGCTGAACGGAAAACGCACCCACGCGGTGAACGGAGATAAAATATAAGAAACCGGCTCCAGCAGTTTTCCGACGCCGGAGTAATCGAAGCGGTAAGGATTCATACATGTCTAAACTACCCTTATTCACTCCCATATACGGCATACGTCCCGCTAAAGGCAAAGCCCAGGACATAGTCGCCCCGCCCTACGACGTGCTGGATTCGGAGGAAGCGCGCGAGCTTGCAAAAGAAAAACCCCTGAGCTTCCTGCACGTCTCCAAGGCCGAAATAGACCTGCCTCCCGGTACCGATGTCCATTCCGGAGCCGTTTATCAAAAAGCCGCGGATAACTTCCAGCGGATGCTGGACCAGGGCGTGCTGGTACGCGAGGAGAAACCGTGCTTTTACGTTTACCGCCTGCAGATGGGGGAGCATATCCAAACCGGTCTCGTCGTGGGCGCCTGCGTGGACGATTATGACGCCAACCGGATCCGCAAGCACGAATTCACCCGCCCGGTAAAGGAAGACGACCGGGTTAACCAGATAAAATATGTGAAGGCGCAGACCGGCCCCGGCCTGATCGCTTATAAGCAGATCCCCGAGGTGGATTCGATTATAAAGAAAACCGCGGAGAAGGCGCCGGAATTCTCCGTTACCGGTCTGGGCGGGGTCATCCATACGCTTTGGGTATTGGGCGACGCGGAAGATATAAAAAAGATAGTTGAAGCTTTTGAGAGGCAGAAGGCCGTGTACATAGCCGACGGCCACCACCGGTCCGCCGCCGCCAGCCGGATAAAGAAAATGATGGTCGCCGACCGCGGCGCCGCCCATACAGGCAACGAGCCTTATAATACCTATCTCGCTGTCGCCTATCCGGTCAACGAGATGAAGATCTGGGATTATAACAGGGTGGTAAAGGACCTTAACGGCCTGACCCCTGACGCGTTCCTCGCTAAAATAAGCGAAAATTTCGAGATCAGGCAGGCTGCAGGCCAGGCCAGGCCCTCGGCCCGCCGGGAGTTCGGCCTGTACCTGGGCGGCAAGTGGTACCTGCTTAAGCCGACCGTAAAAACCTGTACTAAAGAGGAAGACCCGGTCAAAGCGCTGGATGTAAGCGTGCTTTCAGACCTGGTCCTGGACAAGCTGCTGGGAATCCGGGACCTGCGGAAATCCGACAGGGTGGATTTTGTAGGCGGGATACGGGGGCTCGGAGAGCTTGAGAAGCGTGTAAACTCCGGAGAGATGGCGGCCGCCTTCGCGCTATATGCCACTTCTTTGGAAGAACTTATCTCGGTGGCGGACGATAACCAGGTGATGCCGCCTAAGTCCACCTGGTTCGAGCCTAAGCTGGCGGACGGTCTGGTTTCCAACCCGCTGCTCTAGCGCGGGCCCATGACACGGACCCCGCAGACGGAGGGTTGGATTTTAGCCCGTTTCTTGTTATACAATACCAGCGTACCTTACGGGCTCTACGGCGGTGAGGGACCAGTACCGGAAAGTGATTTACATTCTGACCAATGGCTCATAAGATACTTATTGTTGACGACGAAGTAAACGTGCTTTTTGTTGTTAAGCAGGCTTTTGCCGGTCAGGTAGAGGTTTTAACGGCGCAGACCGGCGCCGCCGGCCTTGAAATTATACAGAGAGAAAAACCTTCCTTTGTTTTCCTGGATATAGCCATGCCGGGCATCTCGGGGATAAAGGTCCTGGAGCTCATACAGGGCCTGGACGTTTCCCCCGTAGTCTGGATGCTTACGGGTGACGAAGACCTCGACACCGCTTCACAGGCTTTGGCCGGCGGAGCCAGCGGGTATCTCACCAAGCCTTTTGACCTGGAGAGGCTGCGCGGCGTGGTTTTTAACGCCCTGCTGGACCTTGAAAAAGACAGGAAAGAAACTCTCAACGAAGACAAACCCTGGCACGTTAAAAAACCAAAGAAGTAAGCTTTAAGTGAAAATAAAACCCGCCTTTTCCTGTTTCTCCGGAAAACAGCTGTCCGTACTGCGTCGGCTGGACAACCCCCGCAAAGTGCAGGATTACCTGGATTACGAACTTTCTTACAACGATTCAAAGCCTGATACCTGTCTTTCTCCGCTCGAGGTTCTTAAACAGGGCAAAGCCCACTGCATAGAGGGCGCGATGCTTGCCGCCTCAGCATTCCTCTTTCACGGCCGAAGCTCAATGCTCCTTGATCTGCGCGCAAACCTAAGGGACGACGATCACGTCATAGCCCCTTTCCGGGAAAAGGGCCGGTGGGGCGCGGTAGCCCAGTCGCATTTTTGCGGGCTGCGCTACCGGGAGCCCGTCCATAATTCGTTCGCGGAACTGGCCCGGAGTTATTTCGAATTTTATTACAACCATCAGGGAGAAAAAACCCTGCGCGAGTTCTCCGAGCCTCTGGACACGGCCAGGCTTAAGCCGGAGTGGCTGTACTCGGAGAAGAACGTGTTCTTTGTCAGCAACCGGCTGGACGCGCAGCGGCATTACCGGATAGTAGGGAGTGTGGCGGAAAAGGGCCTGCGTCCCGCGGATTCCCTTTTGCTGGAGGCCGAGGTAATGGGCGGTTCCCGCGCGCCTCTCACCCGCCGCAGACCGCGGCCTTATTCAAGAATAAAGGCTAAAAATGCAAACGCCGGATAATTTCAACGGGGAGCAGTCAGGGGGTCTCTGCTGGAACTGCGGGGAAGCCGTTTCTGCGGGGGATAATTACTGCAAAAAATGCGGTAAAGGCCAGGGCAGTAAGGTTCCGTGGCAGTATAAACACTGGGGCGTGATAGCCCTTACCCTTTTAGGGCTCGGGCCGTTCAGCCTGTTTTATATCTGGCGCTCCCCCGTAATATCGCGCAAAGCCAAAATAGCTTACACGGGCGCTATATTTCTGCTGACCTGGTTTGTGATAAATTCTATCTATAGTTTGTGGAACAGCGTCCAGGCCATGCTTGGCGGCACCCAGTTAGGAGGATTATGAACCCCGTTTTAGAAGCGATAAAAAGCCGCAGGAGCATACGCAAATACCGGCCGGAGCCGTTAAAGGACCCGGAGCTGGAGGCTATACTGGAGGCGGCCGCTTACGCTCCCAGCGCCCATAATGAGCAGTCCTGGCACTTTACAGTTGTCAGGAACAAGGACCTGATAGACAGGATGAGCGAGAAATCCAAAGAATTGATGGCTTCGCAGGATTCGGACTGGCTAAAAGAAATGGGGCGGAACAAAATGTTCCATCTCTTCTACCACGCGCCGGCTGTTATTGTAGTCTCTATGCGCAAAGACGCTATGAGCCCGCTGGTGGACTGCAGCGCCGCGATAGAGAATATCCTGCTGGCCGCGGAGAGCCTGAACATAGGTTCCTGCTGGATTGGCCTGGTCCGCTATTATTTTTCCATTAAAGAAGAGCTGCCCCGCCTTAAGGTTCCGGAAGGCTATGAGCCCTGTTACGCGGTGGCGCTCGGTTACAAAGACCAGGCCCCCGGCGCCAAGCCGCGTAAAAAAGACGCTGTCAGCTATATCGATTAGTTGATACCTATGATCCACCTGGGCCTTTGCTGTAAATTCGAAAAGGACCCTGTAAAGTTCCTGACCGCACCGCGCCGCATACTGAGCACCTGAAACCGGCCGCCAGGCAAGAGAAACTGGCAGCGCTCTGCCGGGCCGTGCGTTCGCGCCTGGTTTTTGAGAATGACGAGCGGGTCTATACCCCGGCTGACCTGCTGTCGCTGTGCCTCGCTCTCAAAGTCCCTTTCGTTTACGATGCCCACCATCACCGCTGCCTGCCCGACGGGCTGAGCGTGGAAGAGGTTACCGGGCGGGCTCTTAAAACCTGGAACAGGGAGCACTTGTTCCACCTCTCAAGTCCCAAGTGCGGATGGAAGGGGGGGCAGCCGCAGTTCCATCATGACTATATAGATGCAAAAGATTTCCCTGCCTGCTGGCGCGGCCCCGATATTACCGTCGGGGTGGAAGCCAAGGCAAAGGAACTGTCTATAAAAAGGCTGTAGACTTATCTGAGAATCAGAGCTCCCGGAACCTGAAACTTTGCTAGAATATTTATATTCCTTAACATAAAGGAGGCGCAAATATGAACAAAATAAATATGAACACCAGCAAAAAAACCGCGGAAGCCGCCTCCTTTTCACGCCTTAATTAATATTACCTGCGCGTAAAAAAGCGGCTCCGTCACGGAGGCCGCGGCGCTTTGCCGCCCCTCCGCTTAACATAACGGAGACTAAATGAAATATATAGAAGAGTCGTGCCCCGGCCGCCTGAACGCGTGCCCGGAGGAGCTGCGGCAGTATTTTGAAGACGGGACAATAGACGGGTATGAGCGCGTCCTTAGCGAAGGTAAAGAGGCTGTGGTTCACCTGGTTGCCAGCAGCAGGAGCGGCAGGAAGGTCTATTACGCCGCTAAGGTATATAAAAAAAGGGAGGGGCGGGGTTTTAAGAACCGGGCGGATTATTTTGTGGCGCAGAATATGTATAAAAGGAGGGCTATTCTGGCCTTAAGTAAAAAAACGCGTTTCGGCCGGTCGGTAGAAGAGGCCGTCTGGCAAAACCGGGAGACGGGATATCTTAAGGAGCTGCTCGCGGCCGGGGCGGATGTGCCCAGACTGGTGCGGGCGGGGAGCGACTCGTTCATTATGGAGTACCTTGGCGGCGAAGACGGTCACGCTTTCAAGCTCATCGAAGCAAAGAGGGATATGACCGACGCCGCCGGAGTATTTAGGAGTATCATGCGCAATGTGGAGCTTTTTTTGCGCTGCAATATAGTGCACGGGGACCTCTCTCCGTATAATGTGCTGTATTACAGGGGCAGGGTTGTGGTGATAGACTTTCCGCAGGCCTCTGACCCCAGGCGCAACCCCAATGCCGGGGCGCTGCTTCTGAGGGATATCCGCAATATCTGCGCTTTCTTCCTGCCGGCGGTAAAGACGGATCCGGACGCCATTTTTGAGGATATGTGGAGCAGGTACCAGTTGAACGAGATGTGACCCGGAAAGCGGTCATTTTTGTAATTTGATAAACTTGTATTCGGCTGAGACGCTAAGGAGGCTGCATGGAAATTAAAAAATTGGATGCCGATAATTTCGCGGATTTCGAGAAACTGACCTCGCAGGAAAGCCACGGGGGCTGCTATTGCTCTTTCTGGCATCAGAAATGGGCCTCTATGGCCGATTGGGAGAAGTGCAAAAAAGAAACCCCTGAATATAACCGCAATATAGTGTTTGAGAAGGTTCGCTCGGGCTTCCACGCCGGCGTACTGGCGTACGAGGGCAGTGAGCTGCTCGCCTGGATATCGGTAGGGCCGGTTACCGACTTTTACTGGACCTGGCGCCGTACCGCGCTGCTCGGGGATTCGGCAAAGACGACCGCCGGCATATTATGTGTGGCCATAGAAAAGAAATTCCGCCGCCAGGGACTGCAGGTGAAATTGCTTGGGGCCCTGAAGGTTTACGGAAAGGCGGCCGGCTGGACAAGCCTTGAAGGGTATCCGTTCGATCCCTCAGCGCTGGAAAAACATGGCGCGGAGCTAGCCTGGCCCGGTCTGGCGCCAGCTTTTGAAAAAGCGGGATTTAAACGGACAGGGGTGCATTGGCTCAGCAACCCGCAGGCGGAAAGGTCCATCTACCAGGCGGCGCTGTGATACAGCTGAACCATATCGCCCTGTTAGTGAGGTCAGCTCGCTCGGGGGCCGGCCTTTTAAAAAAGTACGGCTTAGTCACCGGGCCTCTGCAGACCTGGGAAGGCGAGGGAACTCTTGAGGTTTATGCCGGTGAGGAAAGCCTTTCGGCCCGGCTGCTTCTGATGGAGGCGGTTAAATCCGGAGCTTATGCCAGGGCTCTTGAAAAACGCGGGCCCGGCCTGCATCACCTCGCTGTGGATGTGCCTGACCTGGGCTCGTACATAGCCGGGCTTTCGGGCTCCGGCTGGCTGCTTCATCCGGCAAGTCTAAAGACGGCCGGGCAGACAAAGACGGCTTACCTCGCAAGGCCAGGCATGCCGCTGCTTATAGAGGTGCAGGAGCGCGAGCAGATCAGTCTTGCCCCTCCTCTGGTAGAGCGCCTTGAACTGGCGCTGCCGCAAAACGGCCCAGCCCTACTGGCCGCGCTGGGGCTTGGCGGAAGCACGCAAATAGCCTCCGGGAAACCAGCCCTCTGCCTGACAGGAGGGAAAGTTGTGGATTTAACGGAGTTCCTGGATCAGTAACAGGGCCGCATTCGGTCTTTTTGACACGGCAACCTTAAAATAATAGATTGTATGTACAGGTATTTAGGAGATTTAAAATGAAAATATTATTAACGTTAGCGTTTCTTTCACTGCCGGCGGCGGCGCAGGCCTGCGGGATGCATGGTTACGGCCAGGCCCACGGGGGCGGCGGTCACGCGGCTACACTGATTTACGCCATGCTGGCGGCGCTCGGTTATTTTGTTCTGCAGCATGCCGGCAAGGAAACGGTAAAATACATAAAGAATACCGGACTCGCGCTTGGGATGATCCTTGCGGTAACAGGGCTCTTCGGTATTCTCTGCGGTGTGGCCAGCCATATAAAATACGGGATGTCGCGCTGCTGTTCTTCAGAGCAGATCAGCCGGATGGAGCTCGAAGACAGTGAAGAACTGGGGGGTATGTCCGAGGGGCCGGAAATGGAAGTTACCACTACCGTAAAGAAAAAATCCAAATAAACAATACAAACAAGACGGGAACAGCCGGCCCGGGCCGGCTGTTCCTGTTTAGTTGAAAAGACCCGATCCCGCCGGACTGTAAATAGAACTTGGCGAAACCCCATTTTTGTCGCATAATATCCCTGATAGCCGGGTCAGGAAGCAGCTCCGCACCGCTCCGGCGCCTAAAGCCAGTCCCGGCCTGTTTATGTTTTTGTCTTGGGGGGGAAATGGAGATAGAGAGGCCACTTTTCGCTTTCTGGTACGGTAATCCGAGCGCTGTTTCTTTGCCGCTGGGGGCTTTGTTCGGCCCCTGGCTTAAACTTTCCGGTAAATGGACTTCCTCTTTTATGGCCTTCGGGGCGGCCGTAGGGATAATGACGGCTCCAGGATTTCCGGCCGCAATTTTTGTCAGCACCTTTCCCGTTAAGTGATTTTAGACAACGGGAAAGGGGGGTATTGGTATACTGGTGCTAATTAGCCTTTACAAACCGGAATCCTTTTTGTACCATAATAAAGTAGTTAAATTGACGCCGCAGCTGTTAAAAGTCAGGGGAACAGCTATCCTTAAATTAAGTCCCTGCTGAAGCTGGGTAGCCGGCCTTTTGCTTGTCCTACAAGAAGAACAGGGGGTATTGTTAATGAAAACAAGAAGGCATTACAGGGAAAACAACGGGAAGAAAATTATTGCGACAAAGGCGCTTTGGGGTCTGTTCCTCGGCCTGGCAGTAACGGGATTGGCTCCGAACCTGCATGCCGGCCGCTTTATGACCATACCGGCTGCTGAAACTCTTGCGGAAGGAAAATGGAGCTTGTGGCAGTTCGGGCTTTACGAAAAGAACAGCACAAAGACATTGCGCCGCCTCAACAGGCTGGATATCGGTCTGTACAAAGGCATAGAGGCCGGCGTTTTTATAGTTACTCCGGAAAACGGCCCGTCGGACACCTGGCTCAACCTCCAGTACCAGCCGCTTGCGGAAAGCGGCCTGCGGCCGGCTGTTTCCGTGGGACTCTGGGACCTGGCGCGCAAGGAGGGACGGTGGTTCTCCGACCGCAAAAGCGGCCCATCCCCTTTTATTTCAGTCTTAAAGACAGTTTATAAGTGGAAGGACGGCTACGCTAAGGCCGGAGCCTCCTACGGCTTCAACCGCCTGCACGGTACCCACGGCGGTCTGGATGTCAAACACAAGTCTCTCGGCATCATGGGTGAGTACGCTCCTGAAAACCTCAGGCTGAAGGGTTCCGGCGCCTGGGACGCCGGCCTCTACTGGTGGCTCCATAAGAATTGGCGCACCCGTGTTTCAACTATCGGCGGGAATCCTATGTTTGATGTTTTCTATATGCACACAATGGGTAGTGGTCGCTAAAGCAAATTATAAATGTGAAAGCAGGTCCACTGCATAGCGCCTGAACTATTGTTAAGGGGGAGATAACTATGATAACTGATAAAAGAATTGTCCTGACCGCGGCGTTTCTGGTCCTGACTGCGGGCCTCGCGGCCCTGGCTGGCCCGGCACTCGCGGCAGATAAATGCGCCGATTGTCATAAAAAGCACTCCTCGGCTTTGGTCATGGAGTGGGAGCGCTCCAAGCACGCCGGGAACGGGGTGGATTGTCTTTCCTGCCATAAGGCCGTGAAAGAGAATCCCGGCTCCTGGGTGCACCATGGCGAGCGGATATCAATGATAGTAACACCTAAAGATTGCGCCCAGTGCCATACAAGGGAGAACGAAGAGTTTTCACGCAGCCATCATGCCCTGGCCGGTGAGATACTTGCCAGCCTCGACAATGTGCTGGCCGAGAAAGCCGCCGGGATGCCGGGCAATAACGCTGACGCGGTCAACGGCTGCCTGCAGTGCCACGGCGGCGTAGTCAAGTTCAGGAAGGACGCGAAAGGCGAGCTTTTGCGCGAGGGGCCGGAAGGCAAACCGGTGCTGGACCCCGAGACCTGGCCCAACAGCGGCATCGGGCGCATCAACCCGGACGGCTCGCGCGGCTCCTGCAATGCCTGCCATTCCCGCCACGCTTTTGAGGCAAAGACCGCCCGCTCTCCCGAGAACTGCGGCAAATGCCACATGGGCCCCGACCACCCGCAGATAGAGATCTACAATGAGTCCAAGCACGGCATCGCTTTTAACGCCAACCGGGATAAAATGGGGCTGGACAAGGACGAGTGGATCCTTGGCAAGGACTACTCGGCGGCGCCGACCTGCGCTACTTGTCATATGGGCGGGCATATGAGCAAGGACGGTAAGGTAGAGGGTAACAGTCACGACGTGGGGGAGCGCATCAGCTGGACCCTGCGCCCCGCTATCAGCGCCAAGATGAACCTGGTAGTTTTTGAGGACGGATTTAAAGAGGATTATCTGGAGCCCCGCGCCCTGCCCAAGCCGGGAGAAAGCGTTGAGACTATGGAAAAGGTCCGCGAGGGGGACGTGCTGGTGTCGCGGAAAGTCACGCGCAAAGTAGCAAGCGTTCTCCCCTGGCAGGAGCGCCGGGGCAAGATGACCGCGGCCTGCGTCACCTGTCACGGGGACAGCTTCGTCAATAACTTTTACAAGCAGTACGACAGCCTAGTTGCGCTATATAACGAAAAGTTCGCCAAACCGGCCAAGGCGATAATGGATGACCTGGTGAAAGACGGAGTGCTGCAGGCAAAGGCGCCCTTCGAGCACGAGGTGCAGTGGGTCTACTGGGAACTCTGGCACCATGAGGGCAGGCGCGCGCGTCACGGAGCCAGCATGATGGGGCCCGACTACACGCACTGGCACGGGATGTACGAGGTCTCCAAGCACTTCTACCAGAAGTTCCTCCCGGCCGTGGTAGAAGCCGCCAGACTCAAGAGTTCCGAAATGGAGGAGAAGTGGACGGCCCGCATAGCGGCTGTTCTTGCCAAGGACGAGCACGTATGGAAGAAGGGACTAACCGCCAAAGAGGCGGAGGAACTGCGTAAGTATAGTAAGGAACGCTACAACCAGTAGCGCAGGAAGTCTCCCGCTCAGCGAAGAGCCGGCAGCCTTAAGCGGCGGCCGGCTCTTCCGCGCCCGGGCGCTAAAATTCCGCTCCAGTTATAAGGCAGGGTTATTTTTTCCTCTTTAGTTTAGACAGGCCTATATCAGGTAAGCCAAAAGGTAAACCCGGGTTAGGCCCTTTGGGCCTAGCGGTTCCCCCTGCTTTTAAATAGGATATAGTTACGGGTTTGGAAAAGAGGAAACTATGTCAATAACGTGCAACTTTGATAAAGAAGACTGTGAAGACCGCAAGAGCGAAAAAATGCTCTTGCGCGTGTCCCTTGACCAGGATATTCCTGCGGATACTCCCGAGGTAAAGCCTGTTAAGCACGGCGCCTACCTGTGGGACCTGAGCCCGCGCCGCCGCTCCGGCAAAAGCTGGAGAGACCTAACTTCTGTAAATTGATCCGAGCGTTTAAAGCGCCGCAACAAAGCAGCCTGCTTACTGTTTGCAGCGCGCAGTACCCTGCGGTTCTGGTTTTTGACGTTCTTGAAGAATAAAGTTTTACGGAGGCCGAATGTTCCGTGATCATAAAGGGTCCCTGCCTGCTCTTATCCGCAATATCCTTATTGCGCTGGTCCTCGCTTCCGGCCTCGTCCCTGCCGCAAATTCAGAAGAAGTTTTTTACTATCTTCAGCCGCAGACGGCCGCGCTAAGCGTTCCTGAAGCTCCAGCTCCGGCCGCTGTAAAGAACGCTTCGCGGGCGGGCTACCTTTCCCAGTCCGAGTTGCAGATAGACGGTTTCACTGCCCCGCCAGGGCTCTGTTTTATGCGGGCCTCCGACCAGGCCGCGCTTAACCGCGTAATCGGCGGGGTGCACCATCCTACCGATGTCGAGGCCGGCAAGCAGCCCGGGAATATGGTCTTCCTGAAAATGCAGCAGAATCCTTCTTTCGCCGCGGATGAAGAGGCTTTGCTGAAATACCTCAGATAGACGGGGCGGGACCGCCTGATTCCCGCCCGGAAGCAAGGCCGGTATCCCGCGGATCTCAGCTCTTGTTTTTTACTTTATCCGGATGAAACCTGAAAATAATTTACCGGCGGCAAGCGAAGCGGCCGGCCTGTCTAAACTCTACCTCGCTTCCCGCGAGGCTTTGCAGAGCATTGAAAGAGACCCCTATTGGCCTAAATGGGACAGCCCCTGGTGGCATATGCTTCTGCTTCATGAATTGGGGCTGGGAAAAGAAATTCCGCAAGCCGCCGTCAAGAAAATGACCCGGGTTTTGCGGGGTCGCTATTTACCGGTCTTTCCCGTAAGAGAGTCTGAGCTCCCGTGCGGCACCGACCCTTACAGGGGGATAGCGTGCCATTGCGCTGTAGGGAGCAGTTACCAGGTTCTGTGGGGCTGCGGCGTAGATGTGGACCGGGAGTTGCCCTGGATGCGTCCGTGGTTCCTGCGTTACCAGCTGCCCGACGGCGGCCTTAACTGCGACGAGGCAGTCTACACTAAACCAAGTCCTAAAAGTTCTATTGTTTCCACCCTGCCCTGCCTGGAAGCCGTGCTGTTCTGCCGAAAAGCCGGCCTTACTGAGGAAGAAAAAACGTTTCTTGATAAAGGCGCCGCTTATCTCCTCAGGCAGGGTCTTTTCCGGAAAAGGTCAACGGGAGAGGTTATAGACAAAGACTGGCTTGAGCTGCGCTTTCCGCGGTTTTACGACTATGATTTTCTGCGCGGTTATTATTTCCTGGCTAAATGGCGTGAACTCTCCGGGTTTGAAATACCCGGGGAGCTGACGGAAGAGGTGGTAAGACTCGTGTCCCCGCAAATGACGGAGAAAGGGATAATCCTTAAGCGTTATAATCTTTTCGATAAGAGAAGCTACAATCCCTCGCCAGGCGGCTCCTGGAACTGGGGCGAGGCTTCTGAGTTTGAACTGATGAGGTCGGTAAGTTTTAACGGCGCCCTCTGCGCCCCGCTCACAAGACAATGGGAAGAAGTAAAGCCGAAGTGAGCCGCTGCGCGGCGCCGTAGGGTCGGGAGCCGGACAGGGCAAGGTATTTCTCCGGCCCGGTCAGAAAAAAAAGAAGGCGGGGCTTTCAGGCTCCGCCTTCTTTTTGCCCGGGTTCGGGCTGGGAGCCTGTCGGACATAGGCAATTTCGCCTGCAATTGCCGCTTTTGTCCTGCGACTTCGCGCCGCTCAGCTCGCAACCTCCGTAGAAGGTGTTCGTCCCGGGGCGCTTCGGCCCGGCTCCAAAACAGACAATTTCGTCATGAAAGCCTAATGTCGGACAGGCTCCTAGCGGCCGGGTGGGAGTTTGGGCGGGGGCGGAGGGTTCGGGTTCATTACGGGTTCCGCGGGTTTGGCAAGTCGTTTCTGCACCTCGGCCATCAGGACTTCCGGATCCGTGGGTTTTCTCAGGGCTGAAACATTGGTCATCTTTGCCAGGTCACCGAGGGTTTCGGGCTTGCCTGTGGAGAAGATTATAGGGACCATATCGTTGCGCGAACGGAGGGTCTCATAGACGAAGGTCCCGCCGCCGCCGGGAATGTTAAGGTCCTGCAGTATCACGTCGGCCCGGAATTGCTGCTGGGCCGCTATCGCGTCGGGCGCTGTTTCGGCCGTGCGCACCTCGAAGCCCGCGTCCTCGAAAAATTCCTTGGAGAATTCCACTATCGCCGGAATGTCGTCTACCACCAGTATTTTAGGCATATCGTTTCCTTTGAAAACCGTGCTTGGCGCCGCCGGACAAGCATCGTTTATAGATATTATAAAACAAAAGGCCGCGGTTTCACGATAAAAAATAAAGAGGGCGGAACTTTCGGTTCCGCCCTCTTTTTAGGTTCCCGCTGGCCTGCTGTCAGACCAGGCCCTGGGCCATCATAGCTTCGGCTACCTTCTTGAAGCCAGCTATGTTCGCGCCGGCTACGTAGTTGCCGGGGATGCCGGCTTCCTTGGAAGCGGTCACGCAGGCGTTATGGATATTGATCATAATGCCGTGCAGGTGCTTGTCCACTTCTTCGCGGCTCCAGTTCATGCGGATGCTGTTCTGGCTCATCTCCAGGCCGGAGGTAGCTACTCCGCCCGCATTGGAGGCCTTGCCCGGGGCGAACAGTATCCCGGCTTTCTGGAAAGCGTCAACGGCCTCCGGAGTGCAGGGCATATTGGCGCCTTCGGTTACGCAGAGGACGCCGTTATTGATAAGGGTTTTCGCGTCTTCCTCGTTAAGCTCGTTCTGCGTTGCGCAGGGGATAGCCACGTCAACCTTGATCTGCCACGGTTTTTTGCCCGCGTAGAACTTGGCGTTGGTGAATTTATCAACATAGGGCGCTACGATGTCCTGGCCGGTGGCGCGGAGATGCAGCATATATTCCCACTTGTCGCCCTTGATCCCGTCCGCGTCATGAATGAAGCCGTCGGGACCGGAGATGGTGACTACCTTGCCGCCCAGGTCGTTTATTTTCTGCACCGCGCCCCAGGCCACGTTGCCGAAGCCGGAGACCGCGACATTCTTGCCTTTGAAGTCGGTGCCTTTTGTCTTAAGCTGCTCCTGGCAGAAATAGACCACGCCGAAGCCGGTGGCTTCAGGGCGTATCAGTGAGCCGCCCCAGGCCAGGCCCTTGCCGGTCAGTACGCCGGTGAACTCGTTTTTAAGGCGCTTGTATTGGCCGAACAGGTAGCCTATCTCGCGGCCGCCCACTCCGATGTCGCCCGCGGGGACGTCGGTGTTGGGGCCGATGTGGCGGAACAGTTCCGTCATGAAACTCTGGCAGAAGCGCATAACTTCCGCGTCGCTCTTGCCTTTGGGGTCGAAGTCCGCCCCGCCTTTACCGCCGCCCATGGGAAGCGTGGTAAGGGAGTTCTTGAAGATCTGTTCGAAGCCGAGGAATTTAAGTATGCTCAGGTTTACTGAGGGGTGGAAGCGCAGGCCGCCTTTATATGGCCCGATAGCGCTGTTGAATCCTATCCGGTAACCGCGGTTAATATGGATGTCGCCCTTGTCGTCCTGCCACGGCACGCGGAAGGTGATAGCCCGCTCCGGTTCTACTATCCGGTCGAGTATTTTCGCCTTTATATATTCGGGGTGCTTTTCAAGTACGGGGGTGAGGGTCTCGAGGACTTCTTTAACCGCCTGGTGGAATTCTTTCTCACCGGGGTTTTTGTTTATGACATGCGCCAGAACACCGTTAATATAATCATGCGCGGACTTCTTGCCTTTCTCTGCCACTGCTGAGGTTGTAGACATAAGTTCCTTATCTAACTTGGTTGATTTTTGGAGTAGAACTGAAAACAAACTAAAATCCTATAGTTAATGTTACAAACCTAAATCAGATGTTGTCAACACAACTATACGCGCGGAACACCTGCCGGTTGCGCGGTTAAATGACGGCCTTGCGTATTGGCAATAAGGCGCTTGATAATCTTTATACTATTGCTGCCCCGGCCGCGTCTTCTAGGAGCCTGTCCGACATAAGGCTTTCATGCCGAAATTCACGATTTTGTTGACGAGCCGAAGCGACGCGAAACGAGCACCCTCGACGGAGGTTGTGAGTTGAGCGTCGCAAAGGCGCAGGCCAAAAGCGTGAATTGCAGGCGAAATTGCTTATGTCGGACAGGCTCATAGCCCTTTAAGCGGCGAATTTGTACAATTTTCTCAATGAATTACCTCCTGGCGCTCGCCGCCGCTCTGCTTTTCGCAATTTCGGTCCCGGCCGGGAAACTGCTCCTGGCGCATTTGAGGCCGCTGGAGCTTTCCGCTCTTTGCTATCTGGGGAGCGGTTTCGGCCTTCTGGCCTGGCGCTTTGTTTCCGGGGCGCGCGGCCTGGACGCAGAAGCCCGGCTTGACAGAAGGGATATCCCCTGCACGGCGGGCTTTGTGCTGGCCGGCGGGGTGCTGGCGCCGCTGCTTCTTTTTACCGGGCTGAGCCTCACCGCTTCTTCTTCGGCCTCCATGCTTCTTAATTTTGAGCTGGTCTTTACCTCCCTTATAGCCGTAGCGGTATTCAAAGAACATGGCGGAAGGCGCTTATGGGCGTCGGCCGGGCTTATTACCGCGGGGGCTATCGCGCTCGGCTGGGAAGGCGGCTCTTTCGGCCTGGGCTGGGGACCGCTCCTGGTACTGGCCTCCAGCTTTATGTGGGGGTTGGATAATAATTTGACCGCCCGGGTTTCAATAAAGAACCCGGTTACGCTGGCGGCTATAAAAGGACTGGCCGGCGGGTTTATAAACGCCGCCCTCGCTCTGTATACTTACCGTTCCCTGCCCGCGCTCAACTGGGCGGGAGCGGCCCTGTTGCTGGGGTTTCTCAGCTACGGCATAAGCCTGGTTTTTTTTATTCTGGCCATGCGGGGGCTGGGGGCTTCGAGGGCGGGGGCTTTCTTCGGTTCCTATCCCTTCATGGGCGCCGCGCTGAGCGTAATTTTCCTTGGAGAGGCGCTTACCCCCCGGCTGCTGTGGGCGAGCGCCCTTATGCTCGGCGCTTTCCTGCTGCTGGTTTTTGAAAAGCACGGGCATTTTCACCTGCATGAGGTTGTTGAGCATGACCACAGCCACAGCCATGACGATGGACATCACGGCCATAAGCATCAAGATCCCGCTGCCGGGGCGCATTCGCACCCGCACCTCCACGAGCCGCTGGGGCACGATCATCCCCATCTCCCTGACGCCCACCACCGGCACGGGCACGGCTAGAGGGCCGCAGCCAGGCGGCAGGCGACCGGGTTTATGCGTTTCCCCGGCGCCCGGCCCGGCCTCCTGCTTTCCCCGGATAAGTCTCGGATGTGACTTGAGTTATAATAATATTCTATACTCTTAACTGAGCTTACTGTGGACGCTATGAAAAAACTGGTTTTTATCTGCGCGGCCTTCATCATCGCTTTGCCCCCGCACGCCTTCGCCGGTGAATTCAAGGACAAGGGCGAAATTATCGCCGTGGATTTCCCTTCAGGGTGGTCCACTGGGAAGACCGATGACGCCTCCGTGACCCTTAAGCTTGAGAGGGGCAGGGCTTTTTTTGAATTTTCCAGGCAGGATTCCGAACTGGGAGACTACTATCTTAAAGCCCGCGTTAAAGAGCAGGTCGACTCCCTGCGCAGCAAGGGCAACACTCTCTCCGGGGATATAAAATCCGCCAGCCTGCACGGTGTTTCCAGCGCCTACTATACTTCCTACGACTCGATGGGCGCTGAAGCCTACATGTCTTTTTTCACCTATAACGGAGTCTCCTACGCGGTTTCCGCCCGCGGGCTGTCAGAAGGAGAGTTCAGGGGTATTCTTTCCAGCATCAGGAAGCCGGGGGAGAAAATAGTTCTCCCCAAGCCCAAGAGGATAAAAGTTGTCCGCCGCAAGAAAGTGCAGGTCCCGGATGACGATTTCACTACCCAGATATTCAAAGACGGCGCCGCCGATGTTTCCACCGCTGCCGTAACCGGGTCCACGGAGTCCGTCCTGGCCGCTTTCGCGGCTTCAACCGAAGCGGCAGCCGGTGTTCAGGGCTCCACCCCGAGCGCAGTCTCGGCGGCCGGAGACGCGGCTCATGCTTTCCTGGCTGATCTCGCTAAAAAGCAGGAGGGCTCAGGCTTGCCGCCTTATATTCCGCGCAGTCCGCTGCCGTTCATGCTATGGGCCGGGCTGATAGTGATATGGGTAGCCGGCTCTTTTGTCGCCAGGTCTGTTGCGGGCTCCTATAAAAATCCTAAACTGCCACCGCCGCCCGCGGAAGTTCCTCCGGATTTCTTTTTCCCTTTCGTGATCTCGAAGACCTCTACTTTCAAGGAGGTTACTTACAATGTGCTTACAAGGCAGAGGCAGCTGCTGCTGGCGGGTTTTCCCTACGAGCACGAGCTCTACCTGGCCGGCTCGGTTTATAGCTGCTTTTTCTTCCACGTGGTCTGGAGCCTGCTGGCTTTCATCGGCCGGGGGAACGCGGTCATAAACGCGCTCCTGAAAATCCCCCTGTTCGGGCGCGCTTTCGCTTCGGTGCCCGAGGTCATTTTTATAATTCCTTTTATCGCAGGCGCTGTAATGTATTTCACCAAGGAGCGCTCGCTTCAGGTATATGACGCCCAGTCAACCCCGGTTATGGCAGTGCACCCGGAAACCGTTTACGGCATGATCAGGGACGGAGCGGGAAAAGAAGTCGCCCGGCTGGTGGACAAGGGGACCTTCCTGGACCGCTACTGGGAATTTGTGGATACCGACAATCTGGTGGTCTTCTCTATCCGTGACGATTTTTCAAGGGGCTACCTGCTGCGGAAAATATTCGGGAATCTCGGCGGGGCTCTTCGTTCGCATTACGGAATTTATGTGCAGGACAGGCTGGCGGGCTACGTGTTCCTCGATCCTTCTTCCCCGGACCGCTTCCAGATACATATGGATTATTCTTTCGCCCGCCTGGGCCACCCGGCTCAGATCCTCGCGGCGGTGCTGTATATAATCTCCAGGGAAAAAGACCCCATCTACCCCTCCCCTTTTTAGAGTATTAGAAGAAGCTGGGATTAGAGGATTAGTAAGAATCTGAAATGGGTGCTGTTGCCAGCCCTCCAATCTCCGGTCCTCTGAAATTATTTTTAACGGATTTTAAGGAACTATTATGAAGATAGGTATTCTTACCGGCGGCGGAGACTGTCCCGGGCTTAACGCCGTGGTGCGCGGCGTCACTAAATCGGCGCTGCGCCGCGGCTGGGAAGTTATTGGTTTCCGCGACGGCTACCGCGGCCTGGTAGAAAGAGATTATGTCCGCCTGGGCGACCGCGACGTGTCCGGGATAATAATACGCGGCGGAACCATACTGGGGACCTCCAATACCGCCAACCCGTTCGCCTATACGCTGCCTCCGCTGGGCTCCGCCGAAAAGCCGCGGGACCTTTCAAAACCGGCTTTTAAAAATTTCAGGGACCTGGGCCTGGACGCGCTGGTGGCGATCGGCGGGGACGGAACCCTTACTATGGCGCAGCAGCTTTATAAAAAAGGCATGCCAGTTATCGGGGTGCCTAAAACAATAGATAACGATCTTTCGGCCACGGACGTTACTTTCGGTTTCGACTCGGCCCTCAATGTAGCGACAGAAGCAGTGGACCGCGTGCATACTACGGCGGAGTCCCATAACCGCGTGATGATAGTGGAGACTATGGGGCGTTACGCAGGCTGGATAGCTTTGCGCGCCGGGATAGCCGGCGGCGGGGACATAATACTTCTGCCGGAGATCCCTTATAGGGCAAAAGACATAATTAAAGCGGTCATGGACCGTAAAAAACGCGGCAAAAAATTCTCTATAATAGTGGTGGCTGAGGGGGCCCGCTCTGAGAAGGGAGAGATGACCGTGACCAAGGTAGTGAAAGGGTCTCCCGACCCCCTGCGCCTCGGGGGCGTTTCTTACAAGATCGCCGAGCTGCTGGACGGGAAGACCGGGCTTGAGAGCCGCGTGGTGGTTCTGGGCCATGTGCAGCGCGGAGGGGAGCCTACCCCGTTCGACCGATGGCTGGCCACGGGCTTCGGCGTGATGGCCGGTGAGCTCCTGGCTAAAAAGAAGTTCGGGCGGATGGTCTCGTTCCGGGGCTTCGGCTTTACCGGGGTCAGCATCGCGTCAGCAGTCAATAAACTGCGCCGCGTGTCTCCCTGGGCGCAGGAAGTGCAGGCCGCTCTGGCTGTGGGTACGAGTTTCGGAAATTCCGGGATTACCGATAAATATAAAAATAAATGACAGCCGGCAGCAGGCGGTATTAAGGAACTATGTCAACTGAAACTTTATTCGGAATAAATACCGCGGAAGAAATAATCAAGGCCGGGCGTCGGAGGGTTATCCGGCTGGTAATATCGCGCGGCGAGAAAAACCAGCGCGTAACTGGCCTGGCCAGCCTGGCCCGCAAGAGCGGGATCAGGGTGGAATTCTGCGACCAGCGCACTATAGAGAAGCTGGCCGCAGGCGGGCATCACCAGGGCGTAATAATAGAGACCGAGCAGATGGGTAAGGTGGACGTGGACGAGGCGATAGGACTTGAGAAAGACCTGAAGAAAGCCGTGTGGGCCGGCCTTGACGGAATAACCGACCCGATGAACCTTGGCGCAATAATAAGGTCAGCGGCCTGCCTCGGAGTTTCAACGGTGATACTGCCCGAGCGCCGTTCCGCCGGGCTTACTCCTACGGCCCATAAAGCCGCGTCCGGAGCTATGGAGCGGATAAATATAATAGAGGTGGTAAACCTCAACCAGACCATCATCAAGCTCAAGGAAAAAGGCTTCTGGATCTACGGTATGGATATGGGCGGGCAGGCTTTGCCTAAAGTGGAATTCACGCTTCCGGCTTTTATAATATTAGGCTCGGAGGGTGACGGCCTGCGCCAAAAGACGCGCGAGCATTGCGACGTGATAGTTTCCATCCCGCAGAAGGGCGGGGTGGAAAGTCTTAACGCCAGCAACGCGGCCGCCGTGGTCTTTTACGAGCTCTCCAAAAAAATATAGCCGGTGTCCCGGCCGGCATAAAGAACAACGCAGGCACCTGCCTGCGCTGTCTCCCTCAAAGTTATGGAGAGGAAGGCAACCGTCGATAAGGTGTTCCTCTCCAAAAATAGTATAACAGATATTTTTATTTTGTCAAGAGGCAGCGGCTTGACATGTCAACCCCTTGCGGCCGGCGTTCCTCTCCGGCGGCAGGTCACTTAAGAATGAAGAGGTATAATTCTCCGGGAGCCTTCATGGAAGAGGCTTCCGCTTCGGCCGTTTCCCCTGCGCCCCAGAACAAATCAACCCGGCCCGGCCCGCGAATAGCCGAGCCTGTGTCGTGAGTGGAGATAAAGCGGTTGAAATCCCTGAAGGCCAGCCCGCTCCCTTGCGCTACGGGCCTTCTTGATTTGAGCAGGCCGAATACTCCTAACGGAACATATTTAGGATCTACCGCTATAGAGCGGCCCGCGGTCAGCGCGCGGCCTATTGCTCCGTAAGGCAGGCTGTCCTTGGGGCGCGGCCTGAAAAATATATAGCGCGGGTTAAGATCGGCCAGGCGCTCCTCGCGCGGGCCCTGCGACGACAGGTAGCTGATAAAATCCTTAAAAGACATTGCGGGCGTTTCGCCGCAGTCCATGAGTATTCTCTGCACGCTGCGGTAAGGGTGCCCGTTGGCCCCGTCGAAACCGGCACGCAGATAGTCCCCGTCCGGGAAGCGCAGTATGCCCGATCCCTGGATCTGAAGCAGCATGATCTGCGAGGGGTGTTCGGACCAGACCAGCTCCAGCCCCTGCTTTGTAAGTTTCCCGGCATGGATCTCGCGGGTGGAATAATGCCGTACCAGCGCCCCTGTTTCGTCATAGCGGCCGTAGTCGAAGTCCGCTCCCATAGAGGGGGTGGTTTTTACAAGGTCGCCGGGCCTGAGATGAACCGGGTATTTATGGGTTTGGTCCGGTTCTTTTGAAACTTTTATTTCAGCTTCATAGTAGCCGGTAATAACGGTTTTAGCTGTGTTGTCGTCGGCGGAGGCGCGGTAAATTTTAAACCGGCTTCTCAGAGTATTAAGCAGTTCTTCCGCGGGCAGCTCCGAGGCGAATATTTCCAGCAGGGCTCTGGTGGTGCGGCGCAGGCGGGGAGCGTCATAAGAGTCCGGGCCCAGCTGTATTTTTGCCGAGTCGGGACGGGCGTCCCAATAGTCCAGGTCGGTTTTTAAAATAGTTATTATGCCGTCCCGGTCCAGATCGTCGGCAGGAAGCGGCAGTTTGGCGGCGGCGACCTCCGACACTTCCCTTACCGCGGGGTCCTCGCTGTAGCCGGCGTCCGATTTTAGCGCGTTCAGTTTAGGGCAGTTGTCCAGCGTATCGGCGGGCTGGTCCGGAGAGGGAATGGCAATATCGGCGGTTTGGCGGGCATACCAGGGAGCCTGGCAGAATGCTGCCGCGGGCAGAAGAAAAAATAATATAAGGGCTAAACTCCGCATAGGAGAATCGTACATAATAGGTTGATATAAATCAACAGAAGTACGGCGATGGCCGGCAGCCGGATAAATTAATTGCGAAGTGAACAAGTCGCGGGGGCAGATGTTTTATTTGTGCACACTTGCGGAAGGGGGGGCCCGCTTCGGGGGGAAATCACGCAAGGGTTTCCCGCAGTATGGGTGCGCGGGGTAAAACATCCTCCCCGGGCCGGGCTAACCTGCGGGGCGGACTTGTGATAATAGTTTGAGATCAGCTATCGGGAGCGGTGAAGCCGCAGGAGGCGCAGTAGGCGGGCATCGGGGTTTTTCCCGCTATACTGTCCCTCAAAGCCAGCGCCCCGGGGCTGCCCAGTATTTCCGCAAGCGGCTTTTTATTGATGTTCCCTAAGGCCAGCGCTCCGTCATAATCAGCGCAGCAGGGAACCACCCGCCCGTCGCTTAAAATCCCGAAATGGTGCCGCAGCCCCAGGCAGCCTTTTTTCTGCTTCCCGCCAGGGCCGCCCGGCCAGTCGAAAATACTGCCAAAATTAAGATATACCTCTTCGCGCAGCTTAAGCCCGTCCCTGACCTGCTTGCAGGCTCCGTTTTCGGTCAAAGCCCCGAGAAGGGCGGCTTTGGTCTCTTTTATAAAAAGCTCAGCGGGATTTCCCCGCAGGCGGAAACTGATTATAAGCCCGGAAGGTTTATGCAGGGCGAACTCCGTAAGTTTCTTAAGATTCCGGGCGCGGCTGTCCTCAGGCAGATCTGCCAGGGCCTGGAGGGATACCGAAACCTGGGTCAGGCAGGCTTCGTTAAAAATTTCCGGGCCGAATCTATCAAGCAGGAGGCCGTTAGTTACCAGGTTTACTTTTAGTCCCAGGCGGGAGCAGATCCCGAGTATCTCAGGCAGTCGTGGATGCATGAAAGGCTCCCCCAGCAGGTGCAGGAAGAGCACAGCGGCCAGTTTGCCTGCCTGGGCCGCCGCGGCTTCAAAAGCTCCGGGCGTCATGAAAGATTTAGCGCGCGCTGAGGCCGCGCAGAAACTGCAGGTCAGGTTGCAGCTGTTGGTTATTTCTATAAAAGCTCGCCTGAAAGGTTTTTTCATCGGGATCCGGACCGGCCGGTCAGATATTATACCTTTCAGGGCGCCGCGGGGATTGAAAAATAGAAAACGGCGCCCTGCCCGGGAGAGCTTTCGGCCCATACCCTGCCGCCGTGCCTTGCGATTATCCGCTTTACTATGGAAAGACCTATCCCGGTGCCCGGAAAATCCGCTGACTTATGCAGGCGCTGGAAAACCGAGAATATCTTATCGTAGTAGTCCATGTTGAAGCCGATGCCGTTATCGCGCACCCCTATGATGTGAATATTGTTTTTCTTCCGGTAGGTGATCTCCACTTTGGGCGTGCTGCGGCCAAGCGTGAACTTAACGGCGTTCCCCAGCAAATTGGTGAAGACCTGCTTTAACATCAAGGCGTCGCATTTAACGGTGGGCAGCCGCTGTACGGACCATTCTATATTGCGGTCCGGGTTCTCGGCTTTTATCTCGGAGATGACTTCGTTGAGCAGGGCAGACAGCGGAGTATTCTCAAGTGAGAGCTGTTTTCTCCCGGTGGTGGAAAGCGTCAGCAGTCCGTCCACCAGCTTTGTCATATGAGTGACCGATTTGCGTATATTGAGCAGGTAATCGCGCGTCTCCGCGTTTAGCGCGGGGACGGCCTCTTTTTCCAGCATCTCGGAAAAAACGTTCAGCCTTCGCAGCGGGGCTTTCAGGTCATGCGCGGCGGAGTAGGAGAAAGCCTCAAGCTCCTTGTTGAGTTCCTCCAGCTGCGCCGTGCGCTCTTCCACCCGGCGCTCCAGTCCTGTGTTCGCCAGCAGCAGCTGCAGGTGGGCGGCCTTCAGCGCTTCCTCGGTGTGTTTACGGCCGGTAACGTCAAGCAAAGTCCCTATTACGGCCGGCTTGCCCAGGTATTCCGTCCTTGAGCCGAACACTTCCACATAAATGCTGGTTCCGTCTTTCTTTAACCCCCTGAAACTATAATTCAGCTCTTCTGTCTCTCCTTCGAGCCGCCGGCGCAGGTTTTCCTCCACTAAAGGCGAATCTTCCGGGAGTGTCAGGTCTTTGGGGCTCAGCCTGCCTACAAGTTCGGACAGTTCATAGCCGAAAACTTTCGCGAAGACAGGGTTTACATATTTAAAGACACCGTCTTGTATCAGGTAAACCCCTACTATGGATTTTTCAGTGATAAGTTTAAATTTGGCTTCTGATTCCCGCAGTCTTTCCTCGGCCAGTTTGCGCTCTGTAATGTCGCGGAAGTAGCCCTGCTGGATCCTGCGCCCATTGATAGTTATAGGCTTGCCGGAAATTTCAACCGGGATTTCAGACCCGTCAGCCTTGAGAATGACAAATTCCGTGCGTTTGCCGACAGGGGTGGTTGTGTCGGGGGTGATGTGCTGTTCAAAGATTTTGCGGGAGTGCTCTTTTTTTTGGGGGGGATGCAGCGCGGTCTGGTGTATGCCGATAAGTTCTTTAACGGAACGGCCAGTAAGTATGGCGGCGGCCGGGTTGGCGTCTATAATGATGCCGGTTTCAGCGTCGGCCAGGAAAATAGCGTCCGGGGAGCCCTCGAAAAGCTCCCTGCAGACATCCCTGCCTTGTGAAGCAGAAATAGATTCAGCTATAAAACCTGTTGGTTTTAATTTTGGCATGCCCCCGTTATCCTGTTTCCCCTGAAATTATTGTACTATTTTTTATGAAGGCAGGAGCGCGGCGGTTATTTCAAGCAGGTCTGTCTCGTTGAGGAGCCGGTCCGTCTCGGCAAGCCATTCGGCCGTGACCAGCGGGCGCCAGGAATTTTCCTCGGTTATCCTGCCTATAAGCAGGCCGCGGCTGCGCAGTTCGTAAAAGTTGCGCAGGCCGCAGCGGCCTGTGCCCCAGGGAGGGCGTTTGTAGATAAAGACTATTTCTCCGTCTTCCCGTTCCGCGCGGTATCCCCCGCAAGTCCACTCTTTTAATTTCCAGCTCATAAGCCCCCCTTATGAATCGGTAAATAATGGCAAGGCCGGCGTTTACTGCGCCGCGTAAGCGGCGCTGCGCGACAGCTGCTCCTGTCTTTCGGTTGCCGCCTGCCAGAGGCGCAGCGAGAAGTACAAAGAGCCGTCTTCTCCCGTCCCCAGTGTGTAAACGCGCAGCCGGGCTTTAAACCTTCCGCCCAGCAGCCCGGCGCGCGCGCTGATTATTGATCTGCGATTTTTATTGGTCATGCCCATAGCATAGCAGAGCAACCCGACAAGGGCTTGTCGGGTTGCCTGCTGCTTTCCGCTGCTTCCGGGGAAGGCTACTTCATTATTTCTATCTGACCTATAGAGGGCTGCGGGACCATGGCTTTTGAGATTGCGCTGACGCCTTCTCCTACATAGAGCGCGGCTATCAGGACTACGCTTGAGAGTACTATTCCTACAGCGAGGTTTCCTTTCTCCAGTTCCTGTCCGGCATGCAGGCTGCGTACCAGCTTGCCGAAAAGGCGCAGGGTTACGGAGATGGTTATGACAGCCAGCAGCAGTGAAAGGCCCAAATGAGCGGTGCACAGAAGAGCCAGTTTTCCAAGGCCCATCGTGCTTTCTCCGGGCGCCGAGATGTGCATTCGGAACATGCTTACTACCGAGCCCATGCCTTTCTGGAGTATCAGCGAGGCGGCGAAAAGTATGGCGGCTACCAGCGTGCCCACGGCGGTATTCCCTTTTTTTATTTCGGCCTCCATATCAAAGTCCGGGTTTGCTTTTATGAACACCTTGTAGGTGAGCGCTATTATAAGCCCGGACATCAGCACCGCCAGAACGAACTCGAAAATACTTGCTATTACTCTTGTGTTGAACATTTTCCCTCCTAAGAATTACTGCCCCTGAAATTGTTAAAAACCGCGCGGGCCGCCGCTTCTAAAAGAACGGCTCTATCTTATAGCCTTCTCTGCCGGAAAGCAGTGCGGTAGTTGCGCTGCCTACGGTGCCCGGCTCCAGCCAGGCCGGCCCGGCCGGCTCCACTAGTACGTACTCAAGGCCCTTGTAGCGCACGAACATGTCTCCCTTTCCCGGCAGCCGCCTTATGGCCATAAGGTAATGGCCGGGTACCGCTACGCCCACTATACGCATCCCGCTCCAGTTCCCGAGTATTGCCGCAAGCAGGCCGGTCTTAGTGTCGCAGTCGCCCCAACCGCTCAAGAGGGCCCTGGCCGGGGGCAGCAGCCCGCAGGTATGAAGGCCGTTTTCCTTTGAGGGGGGGATCTTGTAGCGTATGGCGGTCTGAACCATGGACAGAACCGCCCCTATGAGATCTTCTTCGGCGTATTTCCTTCCGGAGGCGATCTTCTGGAAAGCCATGGCCATGGGTTTGAGCAGGGAGATGTTACGCTTCACTATGACCGGCATGTCGCATTCGACTATATTGCCGGCGCGCAGCGCGAGGCCCCGCGCGCGCAGAAGGGCTCGCAGACGGGTGTCATAATCCGTTTCCACATTCGCTATGGCTTTTTCTGCCGCCGCTTTACCGCTCCTTGCGTACGCCTGCTTCCAAACGGCCTGCCTGGTAGTTTCCCGCCAGGCTTTGAGCCTGCTCATTTCCGCGTCGGTATAGCCGTAGCCGGATAAATAATTACTATAGCTCTTGCCGGGCATGGCAAAATTGACGCTGACGCGGTCTTTATTGAAATTTATGAAGCGGTACTGCGCTTTAAGGGAGGCCCCTTCGCGGTAAATTTTCTGTGAGGTTCCTGTTTCCGTGCGCTTTTCGCGGCTGGTGTATTCTTCTCCATAAGCCGCCTGGGCGCGCTGCAGGTCGGCGCCGACAGGGAAGATCTGCAGTTTCTTTTCCCACTCAGAGCCGATAAGAATGGC
Organism: Elusimicrobia bacterium CG1_02_56_21; assembly: GCA_001871115.1. Taxonomy (GTDB): domain Bacteria; phylum Elusimicrobiota; class Elusimicrobia; order Elusimicrobiales; family UBA9959; genus UBA9959. Next base: position 34,650 of record MNUR01000118.1, read on the forward strand.
GGCGGCAAGGCAGGCCGCCAGGCCTGTTAAGTAAAGAATTGTAGATTTTGTTCCGCGCATATCCATATTTTATTAAAAAGGCGAGCTTACTTCTGCTTTGCCAGATAAGCGTCTATGCGTTTTTTAGCTTCTGCGCGCAGTGCAGCCGGCTCGAGGATGGTTATCTCCGGCATCCAGTGCAGAACCAGCGGGACGACTTCCATCGGGTGGCGGATCACGGCGTTCACGGTAACGCTGCCGTCCGCGGCAGGTTTTGAAATTTTCTGGCGCGGGAGTATTTCCTTGCTCTGGAGAAAGTCAGCGGCGGCGCCCTCGGCCCTGATGACCAGCTTGATCCTGCTGCCTTCGTTGACCCCCCAGATGGTAGTGGCGGGGCCTATTATTTTCTTTATCAGCCCGGGAGGGGGAGGAATAAATTCATCCGGGAGTATCTCCAGGCTCTTTATCCTGTCCACCCTGTATTTGTGGTACTGACCGGCTTTTCCCGGGTCCACCGCGGCCATCATATAAAAGAAATTTTCGCTGGCCAGTATCTTTACGGGACAAAGTACCCGCTTCTTTAAGCCTTCGGTCGCCGCATAGAGCACCTTGAGCTTCTTGCTGTTCTCTATGGCAAAAACTATGTCCTCATAAAATTTACGGGTAAGCGGGTTCAGCGCCCTGGACCCCACGGAGTAAAAAGGGGAGTCGGCTGAACCGGAGGCGGTCGCTCTGTCGAAAATTTTATCAAAAGCGTCTTTTATCGCGCCTCCCAGGCCTCCGGCCATCTCACGCATCAGCACCAGCACCGAGAGCTGCTCGCTGGTCAGGTTGAAGTTCTTAAGCGAGACCCCATTGGCGAAAGCGTAAAGGCCTTTCTGCGGAGTGTCCAGGTGGAAGCCTGTAAGGTTTATCCTTTCTATGTCGCGCTGTATAGAGCGCTCCGAGACCCCGAATTCGGCGGAAAGGTCGGAAATGCGCACCGGGCCCTCATTGAGCCTGTTAAGGATGTTAAGCACGCGGAAATACTTTTTATCGCCTGAATTTTTCTGGTACATAGTGCCCCCTTAGTGTATCAGCGATTATATAAATTAAAGGAAGAGAGGGGTATTTTCTTGACTGGAAAGATATAAATGACTATAATTTAGCTTCTGCGGTCTTAGTTCAATATCCGGAACACCAGCTTTACACGTTTGTTAAGTTGTTGCGTCTGCCGGTATTTACAAGGCGGACGGCCGCGGAAGCGGCGGCCGGTTTCAGGGATCTTTATTGTGGCTGACGCGGGCGTAGTTCAATGGTAGAACACTAGCCTTCCAAGCTTGTTACGTGGGTTCGATTCCCATCGCCCGCTTGAATTTTCCCGCAGCCCCGGTGTTTATGGCGATGGGAATGGATCTTTACTTCGGTAGTCGCCCGTTTTGATTTAGCGCTGGGGTAGCTCAGTTGGTAGAGCATCTGCATGGTAAGCAGAAGGTCGTGGGTTCAAATCCCATCCCCAGCTTGTTTTTAGGATAATAAACCGATTAGGAGAAGAAATCATGGCAAAAGCAAAGTTTGATAGAAGCAAGCCCCACGTGAACGTAGGCACAATCGGCCACGTAGATCACGGCAAATCCACCCTTACCGCGGCGCTGGTCAAGACCCAGTCCGCTAACGGCCTGGCGAAAACGCTGTCATACGCGGAAATAACAAAAGGCGGCACGGTCCGCGACGACTCGAAGACCGTGACCATCGCCGTCTCCCACGTAGAATACGAGACCGCCAAGCGCCATTACGCGCACATCGACTGCCCGGGCCACGCCGACTATGTCAAAAACATGATCA
>MNUR01000078.1 GCA_001871115.1 Elusimicrobia bacterium CG1_02_56_21
GCTCTACACCGTCGGCGTATTTAGCCCAGGAATAATTCTTTTCCACGAATTTTCTACAGGCCTCACGCATCGCGACCTGGTTTTTCAGGTACCGAGGAATAAAGCCGAGTATTCCGGCCGCTATTCCCGCCGGGGAACAGTCCATGAGCAGCATTCCTTCGTCCAGTCTCCCCAGTATTTCCGGATTCGCCGCCACAGGAGTGGCCAGCACCGGGGTTCCGCAGGAAAGAGCTTCCAGTGTTACCAGCCCGAACCCTTCCAGCAGCCTCGTTGGCAAAATAAAAAGATCGGCGCTCTGGTAATAGGCCGGAAGGTCCCCCTCCGGTATATACCCGGCCAGGCGGACGCTGGCGGACAGCCCGGCCTCTTTTATCATTGCTTCCAGTTTACCCCGGAGATAGCCGCTGCCGCCTATCACAAAAAAAGCTTCAGGCCTATCCCTGACCACGGCCGAGGCAGCCGCCACCAGGTTTTCAAGCCCCATCCGGCTGACCAGGTTCCTGACGGTAAAGATCATGAACCCGCCCGCCGGGAGCCCGAGCCTCTTGCGCAGCGCAGCAGGGTCTTTTGCGGGCTGGAACCTGTCCTGGTCCACACCCAGCGGGATTATTCGGGATTCCTTCCCATGAGCGATTCTGAGTTTTGAAGCCATGAACTGGCTGGCGTTCAAAATAACTCCGGCAGATTTAAGAGCGCGTCGTTCCACCAATTTCCGAAATCCCGCCCCGAAAAACCTGCGCAGAGCATTAATCCCCAGGTCTTTGCCCCTTATGCAATACTCTTCAGCCCAGGAAGAATGGAAATTATAAACAACAGGAACCTTTTTAAGCGCCGCAAGAGCAAGAACAGCAGTGTAGGGATGATGAAGAACCATCACATCTATCCTGCCGTGCCGGGAGAGTATGGCCTTCACCTGAGCGCGCAGTTTAAGCGGGTTCCCCCGATAACGGTAAACCTCTATACCTTCCGAAATCTCAAAATCATTTTTATTCGGACAACCTTTAGTAATCACTACAGGCCGGTGGCCCATCGCCGCCAGGCGCTTTGCGGTTTCCCAGGCCACGCGGCCCGAGCCGCCGGCGTCGTCTTCCTGGATAATATCCGTACAGACCAGCACGTTCAGCGGCCCGGCTGCCGGCCGGATGCCGAAGCTTACCCCGCCCGCGGCTATTTTCCTGTTCCTGGCCTGCCAGAGCTCGAACATGACTACAGCGTGTATCTGGTCGCTTAAATTTTCCCGGCCGCTTTCATGTTCCTTCAGCATCGCCTCTATATATCCGGGGGCGAGCCAGCCGTTTTTTTCCGAAAAGCCGCCTGCCAGCACCTCGCGGACAAAACCTTTAAGTTCTTCCCCGTACCACCTGGCCAGCGGAACCTGGAAACCGCGCTTAGGTCCTTTGAGCGTTTCGGGCGGCAAGCGCCTTTCCATGATCTTCTTGAGCATCGCCTTAAGAGTGTAACCCCGGGTTTTCAGCGCAAGCGGGGCCGAGGCCATAAGCTCCGCCAGCCGCACATCCAGGAAAGGGACCCTGAGTTCCAGGGAATTGGCCATAGAAACCCTGTCCGCCAGACAAAGCAGGTCGTCGGAAAGGTAGTTCCTGAGCTCATAGGCGAAAATATCGTCCGGAGAGGCCAGACGGCCCGGAAGGGCCGGAGCGGAACCGGCAGAGCCTGTATGCGAATGTGAATAAAGCAACGCTCTCTCTTCCCGGCTGAAATAGGAAAGCCAGGAATCGTATGCCCCGCGAAAATCTCCGCGCCCGCCGCGAATGAATCTTTTCAGCCGCCCGGGCAAATTCCTGGCCGAGCGGGATTCCCGCAGCAGCCTGGCCGCCGACCAGAAGCCCTCCCTGAGCTGCACCGGCAGCTTGAGATAAGCCGGCATAAACCTCGCTCCCATATGCCTGGGATAGCCGCCAAAGAATTCGTCGCCGCCTAATCCCGTCAGTGCGACCGTAACATTTTTACGGGCTTCAGACGTAACAAGAAAGCTTGGTATGGCGCAGGCATCGGCAAAAGGCTCGTCGAATATCGCGGCCAGCTTCTCCATTACATTGCGGGCATCCGGCTGCAATATACTCTCATAATGGTCTGAACGGAAATGCCTTGAAATCATGCGGGCCTGGGCCGTTTCGTTAAAGCTGGCGTCCTTTCTGCCGTATCCCGCGCTGAAAGTTTTAACAGGCGCGGCCTCTGAGCGGCTCATATAATAAAGCAGCGCAGAGGAATCTATTCCGCCGGAAAGAAGCAGCCCAAGCGGCACATCCGAAACCAGCTGCTCTTTGACGCTGCTGGAAAGCAGATTATCCGCAGCCTCCAGGTACTCCCCCCAGGTCTTAGCAGGGGACAAACCGAACCGAGGGACCTGCCAATAGGTCTTTATTTCCGCTTTGCCGCCGCGGAACAATAAAGTCTGGGCCGGCTCAAGTTTTCGTATGGATTTATAGACAGTAAGCGGCGCGGGAATATATAGATTGGTGAAATAAGCATCCACCGCCTCAGAGTCCAGTTCCGCGCCGATATCCGCGGCAATGAGCAGCGCCTTAATTTCGGAAGCGAAGTAAAGTTTGTTTCCGACAATCGAATAAAAAAGAGGCTTTATCCCGAAATGGTCCCTGGCCAGCAAGAGTACGGATTTTTTGGAATCCCAGATTGCGAAAGCGAACATCCCTCTAAGTTTTATGGCGAGATTCTCCCCATATTCCTCATAAAGGTGGGCCAGAACTTCGGTATCCGTCCTGGTGCGAAAACGGTGCCCTTTCCCCTCCAGTTCCGCGCGGAGTTCCCTGAAATTGTAGATCTCACCGTTAAAGACAACCGTTACAAAACCGTCCTCATTGGAAATAGGCTGTGCCCCCGTAGACAGGTCGATGATCTTGAGCCTCCGCACCCCGAGGGACACTTTCTCCCCCTCCGTAAAAAACCCGTCCTCATCCGGGCCGCGGTGCGCCAGCCGGGAGGCCATGCCCTTCAGAAGTTCATCGTTCCTGTAATCAGCAAAACCGCAGATCCCGCACATCAGTATCCCCCACGTATGACCAAAGTGGACCAGTTTAACATATCAATATTAAACAAAATTAAAGGGGCGGCTTCAGCCGGCCTCTTTATCAGTAAGCTACCATTACCGGTTTAACACTATTCCGAGTTCGTTTACCGGCAGGGATTTTTATTGCAGGAGAAGGTATCGGGAAGACGCCGTAACACTTTCCCGGGGGGTGCGCTCCGGACTACGGGCCTGGCCTAAGGCGGATCCACCGCAAAAACCTGTCCAGCAGCCTTAAACACGCGAATACTGCCCGCTGCGCCGGCAAAGAGCTGTAAAAACAATACCCTATGCGGGTTAGCGCCGTGGAGCCGGCGGTTAAAGACTCTATGCGCACCAGGTATTTAAAATTACGCGCGTAAAATTCTATACGGCTTTTTGGGAACCCGGGGAGTTTCAATATGGAGGTTTCCCTTTCTATGCCGCTGCCGGGGAAAGGATCGGCGCCCAGCAGCCCGGAGGCCTCCGCGCGGTCATGCAGGCGCGTACCCGGGTAAGGATAAAAAACACTAATCGTCGCGGTGTTCGGCAGTATCCTCGCGTTTATTTTAACCGTGTCGTAGAAACTTTCGAAAGTTTCCTCAGGCAGGCCTATCATGTTCTGCGAATGCGTCCGGATGCCGTACCTGTGGAAAAGCTCAAATCCTCTGATAATGTCCTCATTGGACCCGATAGTCTTGTTTAAAACAGTATTACGCATCCTCTCGTTCCCGGATTCTATGCCGATTATGGCGGCCTCGCAGCCCGCATCCCTAAGCGCCTTTACTATGTCCTCATCGAACATCCCAATGCGGGTGTTGCACTTAAAAGGCAGGCCGACCTCCTTTGCGTACGCGCGCGTGAAGTCCATGAACCACCGGCGGTTGAGCGTAAGGATGTCGTCATGGAAATTTACTCCTTTAAAGGCGCGGCCTCTCCTGGCTTGCAGGATCGAGCTAATGCAGGTGGCTACTTCCGGGTTAACAAGGTGCCTGCCGCTGCCTAGGGTTTTTAAAATATGATTGGAGCAAAATGAGCAGTCGAACGGACATCCTCTGCAGAAGATAAACTCTTCATAAGCGCCGGGGGCCAATAAGGGGGCAAGGCCTTTCCTTTTAAATTCATCGTAGAAGATCCCGCGGTCTTCGGGAAAGTATTTATCTATAGCGGCAGGAAAGGGGCGCAAAGCATTTTTTACTATGGAATTGCCGGTCTTGAAATGCAGGTTGCGGATGGAATAATCCGGCCCCCCATTCCGAATGGAAACGGCCAGCTCGAGCAGCGGCTCTTCTCCATATCCCAGACATACCGCATCCAGCCCCTCCGCGTTCGTCAATTCTTCCGGGAATGCCGAAACATGCGTGCCGCCGCAAACCGTGAAAATATCCGGACGCGCCCGCTTTATCTTCCGTATAAGCTCTTTGGCCGAGGGGAAGGACGATGTTACCGAGGACACGGCGACGAGACCGATATTCCTTTCCCTAATCATTTTCAGGCAGTGCTCTGCGTCTTCCTCTTCCCTGTAATAGCAGAGCCAGGTGTTAAAACCATTCCGTTTCAAATATCCGGAAAGGAACGTTATCCCCAGGGAGATCCGGGGGTGTCCGGAACTATTAGTGTCGGCGTACACGAATAAAATATTCATGCGTTTGCTATACCGGATCTTCAGGATTTAATAAGCTTCCGCCATCCCGGCCTGCTACAGCCGCGTAGCAGGCCGCATGCCGGCCTATATACAAGGCCAGGCTGAAGCCTTCCGCCTTTTTTCTGGCACTGGCTCCCAGCTGCGCCGCGGCCTCCGGATCTTTGACGAGTTTATATATAGCGTCAGCCAGCGCTTCGGGGTTACCGGACGGGACAAGAACGGCCTGCTCGCCGTCAGTAACGGTCTCGCTTATGCCGGCTATAGCCGAAGCTACCACTGGCCTGGCCATGGCCATGGCCTCAAGCAAAGCCAGTGGCTGCCCCTCGAGGAGCGAGGGCATGACGAAGATATCCAGAGCGCCGAGGAAGTTTTTAACATCGGCCGTTTCACCGCAGAAAATAATATTTTTTTCAAGCCCGGCGGCCGCCGCCTGCGCTTTAAGGCCGGCCTCCAGGCTGCCGGTACCGGCCACCAGACACACTACACGCTCTATGAGGGCCGGCTCTTTGCCGGACATTATTTTAAACGCGGAAATAAGGTGCGTGAAGCCTTTCTGCCATTCCAGCCTGCCCAGAGCGCCAAGTACCAGCCGTCCGCGCAGCGAATAGCGCTCTATTACCCTCCCTGCGTCAAAATTGGACGGGTCGAACTCCGACAGATCTACCGGGTTGGGGATCAGCATCACATTTGCGGCGGGAATACCGTGACCGGAAACAAGCGCAGCTTCCAGCCGCCCTGTGACGGTGATAAAACGCGATATTTTTTTCTCAGCCCGGGAATTAAGCAGGGCATAGACCCGTTTTTTAAGGGGATTTACGTCGAATCCCTCTACAGGCATCGCTACCGTAGAAACCGCCTTTGCTCCGGCCGCGGCGGCCGCGAAGGCGCAATAAAAATCCGCCCTGGCCCCCTGACTGTGCGCTATCTCTATCCCATGTTCAAGCATCATTCTTTTCAAACCGCCTATATTACGCAGGTTGAAGCGGTTAGTAAGGTCAAGCGGCAGGAACCGGCAATGCGCTTTGATATCTTCATAGAACCTGCCCCGCTGCAGTGAGGCGCAAAAAATATTAAACCTGTCCTTAGGCAAACCCTTTATCAGCTGGGAGAAAACCTTCTCTCCGCCGCCGTAGGCCGCGTTTTCTATAACAAAAAGCAGTCGTATTTTACGGCTCATTTCTTCTCCGCAACCGCGATGAGGATATCACTTAATACCGCGGGCCAGGCCCTGGCCAGCCGGGGAAACCGAACCCCGTGCCCCGAGATACTTGACACGGAGAATCCGGAACGCTCGATAAGACCGGAGAAACTATCCGGCGTAAAGGCGTGCAAATGACGCGGGTCGGATATAGCCAAGGGAATACGCCCCCAGAGCAAGCCCACGCGGTATCTCCAGAACGCAATATTAGGAACTGTAGCCACCAGACGCCCCCCTTTTGAGAGGCAGCGGAAAATCTCCCGGAGTGCGTGGGCCGGATCGTAAAGATGTTCCAATACTTCGACGCAGACTGCGGCGTCATAAGCTCCCGTTTCCGCAGGCAGGTCGCAAGAATCAAGGTTAACCTGCCAGACACTGTCAAAATACTTTGCCGCCCGCCCCAGGGCGACATCGGAGATGTCCGCGCCGTCCATCCTGATATCGGGCAGGCGGTTGCGGACCAGCGAGGCCAGATAACCGGAACCGCAGCCGACGTCCAGCAGCCTTCGCGGCCCGAGGCCGGAAATGACGCGGGCTATCTCCGGATAGCGGAGTTCTCCGTCATAAAAAGAATCCGAGGATTTTACCCCGGCCCAATCTTTATCGTGAAGTGTTTTAGGATCCACCGGAACTGTCATATTTTTAATCCTTATCCTGCCGGGCTACCGGCTCCCTCTCCCTGACGGCGAGATAACCTTTTCCTGTCGGCCCGCCGGCCGCCTCCGCTGCTTTCCTGCCCGAATTTTACAAAATCACAACGGCCTTACCGCTTCCACCCATATACCGTTACCCCTCTCCGGAGGGAAAATACGCTCCGCCGTACCGAACAGGAGCATAAAGGGCAGCAGCAGGATTCCCGTGCCCGGGATCCCCAGTCTTTCTCCCAAAGTATAAAGCTCTTTAAAAAAGAATACGGGCGGAGAGAAAGTCCTCCGGAAGCGTATATCAGAAAAGCCCTGTTTTGACAGCAGCCCGGCCAGGTCTTCTTCGGAAAAACCTTCGCGCAGATGAAGATCTCCCCGGCGCGTTTCCCTGAAAGAAGGCCTGTAGCCCTCGCGGGCGGACTCGAAATAATGAAACTGGCTTGAGGAGGGGATATGGAGAAATAGCCGCCCTCCGGGCACAATAGCGTCAAAAAAGTTCTTAAGTACCGCCCGGGGCTCCTCCACATGCTCCAGCAGGTCCATAGAATAGACCGCGTAAAAACCACTTTCCGGCAGGGATTTCTGGACATCGTGAACAAGCAGATGCAAGTTTGGAGGAAGTGCGTACTGCGCTTGAATAAACAGATCCGCGGCGTAGAAGTGAACCAGCGGGAATCTGCGGGAGAGCAGGGCCGCCAGGCTGGCGCCCTCACCGCACCCCGCATCCAGCACCCTTGCCCCTTCCGGCGGCGGCTGGGCGCGGAAGGCGGCGCGCAAATTGAGAGAACGCACCACA
>MNUR01000131.1 GCA_001871115.1 Elusimicrobia bacterium CG1_02_56_21
CACCTCCGTTCTTCTGCCTTTCCAGTCCTCTAGGAGCCTGTCCGACATAAGGCTTTCATGACGAAATTGTCTATTTTGGAGCCGAGCCGAAGCGCCGCGAGACGAGCACCCTCAACGGAGGTTGTGAGTTGAGCGGCGCGAAAGCGCAGGACAAAAGGGACAATTGCAGGCGAAATTGCTTATGTCGGACAGGCTCCTAGTCCTCCAATCGCCCCTTGAATTTTCCGGTTTCCTCTGCTATAACATTCGGGTGAATATAAAGGCCTTGGCGATGGCTCCTGCCAGTCTCCGGACCTCAGGTTTTTTTATTTAGCGCGCGCGGGAGGTTAAATGGCTTCCGAAGAAGAAGAGCGGGAGAACCCCGGAGAAGAGAAAAAGAAAAGCTATTGGCTCCTTTCCCTGGGCCTTATCCTTCTGCTTCTGTCGGGCGGCGGCTATTATGCGCTTACCGGGATGCGCCAGGAGGCCCATAAACTGGCCGGCGGCTCTGAATACGACCAGCTATCGGCCAACAGCTCCGTTTATAACGGACAAGCCGGCGCTCCCGGGAACAAAGATTATTTCCAGATGGACGGAGACTCTTCCGCCCTGGCCGAGGCCGATAAAGCCGGCGTAGACAGGATAAATTCCTCGCTTAAGAGCGGCAAGGAGGACCTGGTCTCGTCAGCGTCCGGCAGTAACCGGGCACAGGGCGCTGCCGGAGCTGAGCGGGAAGAGCCTTCCGGGGCCGGGAATCCCGCTGCGGCGGGGGCCGGGCGTTCGGGAATGGCGCAGAAACTGAGGGGGAGCCCGGCTCTGTCCCGGGGTCCCGGAGCCGGTAAGGGCCCGGGAGCCGCTGCGGGGTCGGCCGCTTCTTTCCAGGGCAACGGGGCCGTTGTGGGCAAAGCTTCGGCGCGGCGCGAAACGCTGGCCGGGACTCCTAAAAAAGCCGGGCGCAGCTCGGTCATGGAATCCCTGAAAGGGGCGTTCAAGGCAACTTTTTACGGCGCACGCCTCTCCTCCCAGGACTCGGCCAGGGGCTGGATAGCCAGGTCTTTCGACGGCACGGAGGAAGCCGCCACGGCCATACAGTACGAAGAGAAGATGCGGTCCAAACTGGACAAGGTGAATCCCGACTCTATCCCTGATTTCCTGCGCGACCAGGACGTTAACGCCGCCGAGGCCAAAAGGCTGGCGGTCTCGGATGTGGCCAAGCCCAAGATGGATAAGGACGGGACCAAGGACGCCCTGGACGAGGACAAGGACTACCAGGCAAAGAAGCTGGCAAATGAATTTTCCGGGAGTATGATAAACGGTTTATTCGCGGGGGTTTCCGGAACCGGCTCTCCGGACAGCGGCGGGGGCGGCGCTAATACCGCCGGCGAGGGCCCGGGGATGAGCGGTCTGGGGCTGGAAGATTCCGGCGGCTTCGCAGACCCGGAAGACGTACAGTCGATAGTTGATACGGAACTGCAGGACTGGGTGCAGACCAACGGTTTCGGCGGAGAGTGCGGCTGCACCGCGGAAGCTCCCTGCTGCTGCATGCCGCAGGATTCGGTCAGCCAGAACTGCCCTGTTTACGGCCCATTCCTGCCCAATGACCCTTGCGGCGCCGGGATGTATGACGGTGGAGGGATAGATATCGGCGATGCCATCACGGCCGGGCCTTAACTGCCGCGCTTTTCTTCTTCAGCCCGGAGTTATTAATGAAAAAACAGTTTTTCTTGTGCTTCGTTTTTATTTTCGCGGCCTGCACCGGTAAACTTCCGGAGCAGGAAGTCCTTAGGATATTCTCCCGCCACAGCTACCGGGAATTTTCCCCGGCTCATATCTCCGGCCTGCTGAAGGAAAAAGGTCTTGCCGGGCTCGGCGAACTGGACCCGCACGCGCTGGTCCTCAAGTCCAGGCGCCGCGTTAAGGCCAGGCCCTCGGTAAATAATATTTCATCCGGCATCCTGTTCGGCGAGCGCCCGGGCGGGCTATTTATTCTGAAGGTTTTTGCCGCTTCGCCCGGGGCGGCGGCGGGCTTCAGGGACGGGGACAGGGTGACGGGCCTCAACGGCGGGCCGGCCTCACCGGAGGCGATCCGCAGGCTGACACAACAGGGTTCCGCTTATCTCCTGAAGGCGGAGCGGCGGGGCGCGCCCGGGCCGCTTGAGGCAAAAGTGGCGAGGAATAATTTTTTCTTTCCGCCTATCTTCGGATTCTATGACCATAAGACCCGCACGGCTTTCCTGCGGCTGGGACTTTTTTATGAGGGTTCCGGGGAGGCCGCGCTGGCCGGGCTGGACTCGCTGAAGCGTATGGGGGCCGTAAACCTGATTTTAGACCTGAGGGACAACCAGGGCGGTGTGCCCGCCGAAGCCGCGAAGGTGCTTAAAGCGTTCGCTCAAAAACCCGGGCGGTTGTTCGAGATAAGGTCGCGGCATGCGGGATATTCCGCTCTCTATGAAGCGGAGGAGCGGGGCAGGTTCGCGGGCATGAAAACGGCGGCGCTGATCAATTCCGGAACCTCTATGGCAGCCGAAGTTTTTGCGCGGTCCCTTAAGGAGGTATCCGGAACCGTGCTGGTGGGTGAAACTACGGCCGGCAGCGTTTCTGTGCTGCGTTCTTTCAGCCTGGGGGACGGGCGCGGGCTGGAGCTGACCGTGGCGAGATTGTTCCCGGCTTCAGGGCTGGAGCTGGAGAGTAAAGGCGCTGAACCCGATGTTAAGGCCGGTGTTTCCGGTAGCCGGCGGGTCTGGGATGATTCCAGGGAAGAAACCCTGCTGAGTGACGGCGTTTATGCCGCTGCAACCGGTCTTTTTCCTTAAAATAACCCCTTGACGCGTCAAGTATTAGGCCTTGACAAGCGCCTTTTATCTGCTACAATATAACTGCGGAGCGGTGCAGTGCCTCGCCCATCTGGCTTGTAGGACGCAGGTGCGGTAGCAGCGCAGCGGCGGAGTAGTTGAGGTAGTAGCGGTCGCAGACAGACGCGGTGCGGAGTAAGCGCGGTGTGTGTCCCAGGTGGGCGAGGCGTTTTTATTTGAAGTGGCCGCTTGATGAGCATAGCTCTCGATGCGGCGCGAACATAGTTCAGTCCGATAATAGCAAAGCCGGCTAAAGCCGGCGGCGCAAAGCTAAGACCCGCTAAATGCGCGGGGGTCAGGCTGCCGAAGATAATAAGCCGTCCGATATTGTTCGGGCGCATTGGAACGGATTTAGGCCGTTTCTGCTGTCTTCGGGGTATTAGCCCAGCACCGGGTTAAGGCGAAGAGAGCAGAAGCGGCTTTTTTTATGCTTTCAGAGCTGCAGCGGCAGAAGCCAGGGGGAAACTAAGTAATGCAGGGACGGAGGCGGAAGGGACGATTTAAGGAGGAAAATGCTCTGCGTTGAAATGGACTTGGATAGGCGTTCCGGGCTGATCGTGGCCCGTTCACAAATATATGATATTTGCGAAACACTATATATATATTATAATTGTTTAATATCTGTACTTTGCTGTGTAAAAATTATTTGCGGCAAGGCCCGGTATTTTTCTATCGCCTGAAAGTGAGCCGTCTAATTAGTCTTAATATACGCGCGCACGCAGGAAAGCGGTTTAGAATATGAAAAGTGAAAATAAAATGGTTGCGGTAATGAACGCGGCGGGGCAGGCAAAAATGTGCCTGGCGTTTTTTGCTTGCTTGGTCCTTCTTTGCCCTATGGCCGGATTTAGCGCGGAGAAGTCCGTAGCGGGCGGGAAAAAGGCCGGGGTCCCTGCCGCTGAAAAGCCTGACCTGGAAGCGGTTAAAAAAGCGCTTAAAGATCCCGACCACAAAAAGAGAAGGGAAGCCCTGGAGGGGCTTTCCGATGCCGAAAATGCGGAAAAACTCCCGCTGCTGAGGGATTCCCTGGCCGATGAGGACCCGCTTGTAAAAGAAAAAGCTGCCAGGCTGATAGGTAGCTCAAAAGACGCTTCGGCTTTTAATACGCTTTCGGACGCCCTGGCCGCGGCAGATAAGTCCGCCAGGTTAGGGCTTATGGAGGGCCTGGGTGACCTTGCGGATAAACGTGCTGTGGTCCTGCTCATCGCTCAATTGACCAGCGAGGACAGGAATACCCGCTGGAAAGCGGCAGAGGTCCTGGGCAGGCTGAAAGCGGATGAGGGCATTGAAGCCCTGCTTAGGGCCGCCGTAGAGGACAAGGATGGTTTTGTTCAAAAAGCCTCGGTGGAAAGCCTTGGCAAGATAGGGACCGTAAAAGCGGCCGCGGCTCTAGCCGCTCTTAATAACGGCAATGATGAAAAATTGTCCAGGTGGGCGGACAATGTCCTGAAAAGCCTGGGAAAGGTAGGAATGCAAGTACTCCCCGTAAAATAGTCTTCTATTTTCTTTTTGGGAGCCGGAGCCATGTGTAGCGCGAATTTATGCTAGAAGCGGAAATCAAAAAAGCATTGGCAAATAAGGGGATTTTTAATTCTAAATCCTTTTTGAGGCCGCTTTTTGCCCGCATCGCAAAAAAGGCTCCTGCTGCTTTTTTAATTGCGGCGGGGCTTTTTTTTATTTTTCAGCCGCAGGTTTCGGCGGCCCCGCAGATAATTGACGGGGCCTTTACTACAGACATCCCCAGTTCCAGAAAAGTGTTCTATCACGCAGGTTACGGGCGTACCTGGGTTTTTTATGAAAACGCCAACGGTTTCGCCTACCAGTCCTACAACGGTTCCGCCTGGTCCAGTGAGGAAATAGCCGTTTCTACCGCTACCGCCGGCTATAATCTGTCCACTATGTACGGCAGTGTTTTCTATATTGAGGCCTCAAGCTCGGTTTATATTATAGCCAATGACGGGAATACGGACAGGACCAAGAGTCCCTGGAACAAGACCTATTTAAGGCGCGGCGATCTGAACGCAGACGGTTCTATTTCCTGGGATGCCGAAGCCATGCGCCAGGTGGGTACAGGGCAGGTCAGTACCAGGAGCCCCTACGACTGTACCGCCGGGCGGACGGTGGATATAGCCGTGGCCGGAAACCACGTGGGCTGGGTCTGCGAAATACAAAGGAGGACTTCTAACTCTTATGACTCAATAATAGGCCAGGCTAATATACCGCTTAACCTGGGTACCGGCGGGAACGTGGTTTTTTCAATAGACGCCAATGACAGGCGGGACGAGGGGAACAATACACCCACCTGGCCCCATCCCCAGTACGGAAGCATTATCCCGGTAAATGACGCCGGAACCTGGAAATTCCTCACTTTCCAGGGAGACAGGGCGGACAGTCCAGGTTCGATAAGGACCCACAGGTATTCCACTGCCGGAGCATACGAAGGGCGTGAAATTATATATGCCGCCTCAGCCTATGATACCCCTCCAAATACCGCTTTTACCCATTCCGCAACACCGGAAGGCGGTTCTTCCATAGTCCACCTGGCTTATATAGACGATATTGGCGCTCTGGTTTACGCGCGCCGCACGTCCGCTGATACCTGGGGCGTCTCGTTCACCCTCGATAATGCCGGCGGCTCGGCTTTTGCCACCCCTTTAGGAAACCCTTCGATAGTCTATGCCAGGAAAGACCCGTCCGACGCGGGCTCGTATAATAAAGTTTTCATAGTTTATCTTTCCACTTACGGCTCGGTTAACTATGCGGTGGGGCCGGCTACCGCCACGACCGCAGGGGTATTTGCCATAGTGCGCGACTGGAACGAGCCTGACGGCGGGGCCACCGCGCCGCAGGCGCCGGCTTCCATACAGCTTCCTTACCCTATGTCAGTGGCCTGGACGGCCGGTACCGGAGTGATGTTTGACAGCCTGCCCACCTCCAATAACCCGAACCCTACCATAACTTCTATTTCGCCCGGCACGGTAGGTGTTGGCGCAGGCATAGAAGATGCAGGGACGGACCCCAGTTATGATATGACTCTGACCGGGACGGGATTTTTAAATAACCCGGCCCCGGGCATCTTTTTCTCCCGCGGCGGAGTCCCTGTCAGCGGGATAACCGTTACCAGCGTTACCTATGTGGGAGCGACGCAAGCCAAGGTTCATTATAAGATCTCTCAGGGTGTTCCGGAAGGGCTGATGGATGTAAATATAGCCAACTGGGACGCGCGCTACGGCTTCAAGGCCAATGTGGCCACCGTAACCGTGCCCACTTCGGACCTGACCTACCCGATAGAGCCGATACTTTATTCAAGCGGCATGGCCCGGATTGTCGGTGTCTCGGCTTTCGGGCCGCTGCCAGCCGCCGGACAGTCAAACATCGCCCCGGAGCTGCGCATTACCAGGGACGACGGGTTTGAATGGACCGGAATAGATTACGCCGACCCCGGTGTTGTAGGAACGCAGTGGCTGCAGGCAACCAGCGGGATAACCGCCTGGACCCATACCGAATGGCCTAACGACGGCACAGCCCAGGCCGGCGGCAGGACCTATACCCTTGAAAGCAGGGGCAAGACTTCAGACCGCGGTTTCGGGAACCCTTCCGCGGCTGTGACCTTTGCCATAGACAAAACCGGGCCCGGCGTTAATTTCACCTTCCCGCTGCCGAATTCAAGCGCCAATTCAATAGCGAGCATCACCGGTACGGCTTCCGACGCGGGAGTGGGCATAAAGAGAGCCCAGATGCAGCTTGTAAATTCCGGCCCCAACGGGACCATAGGCGAGGTCACGGGCAACGACGACAGTTATTGGACCGGTTTTGACGCCACCGGCTTCCAGGCTTCAAGCACCTGGTATTACCTGGTAAAACTGCCCTCCCCTCCGGGCACTATCACCAATTTTGCCTGCGGCGACGAATGTCTGAACAAATCTTTCAGCTGGATCGTGAAAGCGGCCCCGGATAGCGGCCTCCATTCCAAGCTGCCCGCCTGGATAGACGGCAGGAAATACCGCATACAGTCCAGGGCCTCGGATAAATTCAATCCGGAAACGGTGGGTCTTTCCAGGGATTTCTACTATGACGTTACTGCTCCGACCGTTACGGTGACGGTGCCCGAGCAGCTGATGCCGGCGGCCCCGATAACCCTCGGAGACCCGGTCAATCTGTGGCGGAACCAGTTCGATTTCCTGCAGGGAAACCTGAAGGACAATGTCGTAGATAATGTAATGGGGATAAGGCGCGTTTACTACTGCGTTTACGAGCAGGGCGGCGCCGATAAATGGGGAACGGGCTGCGCCTCGCCTTCCCCTACCTTTACCTATTACGAGTATGCCCCGGCCTCAGACCCGGCGGCTTTTAATGTGAGCGTTTCCACCAACTGGAAGAACGGGTTCTGGTATAATTTCGCGGCTTATGCCACCGATGCCGCCGGGAACTCCACCGGTACCGCCCTGGCCCCGGCTACAAGCGGCTATTTCCTTTTTGACAGCGATATCCCCTCCGTGCAGATAACGTTCCCCGTGAACGGCGGGGAATACGGCCTGGGTTCCCTGGACAAACTGCTCGGAACCGCCAATGACGTCACTTCCGGAGTGAGCCTGGCGGAACATACTCTGACTCACCCGCCCCTGGCTAAATGGAATAAAGCTTCCGGGACCTGGATAGACCAGACCGCCCCTATCTGGAACGTGTCCGGAAGCACTACGGCAGTGCCTTACAGCGTTTGGCAGTCTTCTGCAGTGGCCTGGCTCTCCGGCGAGCAGTACACCCTGGTCGGGAAGTCGAAGGATAAAGCGAATAATTACACAGCTCTTTATTCTACCGTGGTTTTTAAATACGACGCCACCGCCCCGGACACCGTAGTTCTCAACCCTATAGAGGGCGCCACTTATGCGGACAATGCCCTGACCGATATTTCGGGTACTGCGAAGGATATGCCGGATACTACCCGCCAGTCGGGGCTGAACATGAGCTGTATTGGCATACAGAGGCAGTCGGACCTTTTGTGGTGGAACGGCACGGTCAACGGCTGGCAGGCCGCCCGTAACGATTCCTGCCAGTCTCCGGCCGCGGACTGGATGCATCAGGCCATGGGCGGTTTCTGGACCGGCGTGCCTACGGCGGACGAGTTTAAGGTTTACGCCTGGTCGCAGGACAATGTAAACCTGCCCGATACCAGCTACAGGAATATCGGTTCCTCTACCACCCTGAAGAAATCTTTCAAATACGAAATACAGCCGCCCACCTCCACCATAATTTCTCCGTCGGACAATGGCTGGTACAGTCCGAACCCGGGCTATACGCTGGACTTTATAAAAGGAACCGCCCTCGACCTGCCGCTGGCCGGGCTGGGTTCCGGCGGCCTGATAAGCAGAATGCAGATGGAGGTCAGGGACGAGGTGACCCTTAACTGCTGGAACGGGACTGATTTTTCAGGGACCTGCAATACCTCCGCCACCTGGAAAGACATGAACCTGCTGTCGGGCAGCACGTACACCTATAATACCTCCACTCTATACGCGGCCGCGGTTGACGGCAGGCCTTACCGGGTAAAGGTCAAGAGCTTCGACACCGCCCTCGACGCGGTGAACGCGGCGCGTCCTAATGAGGAGACCATTTTTCAGGCCGGCAGGAACCAGGTGACGTTCAGGCCCGATAAAACGGCTCCGACCGCTTTAGTGCAGCTGCCTAATACTTACAGCGTGTATTCCCTGGACTCTGTTTCCGGTACGGCCGCCGACAGCAATACCCAGATAAAAAAAGTGCAGGTGGCTTATTACAGCATTACCAGCGCCCAATGGTGGAACCCGGCCACCGCCGGGGCTTTTAACCTTGGGGACGGAACTAATCCTCCGCCTGAGTCGGCTTTTGTGGACGCTTCAACGGATACTGCTAATCCGGTGCATTGGTCGGTTACCGGCTCGAGCATCCCTGCCCTCACCGATAACCAGAAATACAGGATATTTGTAAGGGCTACGGATTCGGTCGGTAATCAGAACGCTTTCCCGGGCCAGGCCGGAGTAACTTCCCCGCCGGTCCAGTCTGTGTATGTGGAGATCCAGAAGATAGTGCCTTCGCCGGTTTCTGCTATTATAAACCCCCCCGCCGGTGCGCCCTACTATAAACCCGGCCTGGCTCTTATGAACGGTACTCTCGCGGCGGCAAATACCGCGCAGATAAGGATAATTAACGAGACGACCAGCCCCGACCAGGTCTGGCTCCCCGCCAAGTGCCTGACTTATGTAGCCGGCTCCTGCACGATGTGGGACTCTGTCTGGACACCTGCCTGGGTCTCCACCGCCACTTATCTCGCCGGCTGCGCGGACAATACTTACGTGGTGGGACAGTCGACCTGCGGTTTCTTCGGGGTGGACGACCTTTCCTGGGCGAAAGACGTAAGCGGGATCTGGCCGGCCGGGACCAACAGGTTCAGAGTGCAGTCCCGGGCGGCCTCCGGGGCCACGCTTGAAGTTACGCCTTTTTCTGAAAGATATTTTTACGTCGATGGCGACGATCCCGGTTCCACAATGATAGAGCCTAATGCGCTGTATGAAAACAGCGTGCCTAAGGTCTACGGTATCGCTTCGGATAACGGGGTGGGTATTGTGGATGTGGTGGAGATCGCCATATCTACGGCCGCCCAGAGCTCTTTCTGGAACGGGACTACCTGGATAAACGGCCCGCCGATATGGCTGGCAGTCAGCCCCGACGACGGGCTCTTTAATTCCAACAGCGAGCCATGGACTTATACTAATGTCCCTGTATGGCAGAACAGCAAGACTTATGAGGCCCAGGTCCGCATTACCGACAAAGCCGGAAGGATCAGTATGTCACCGGGTTCTGCCTTGGCTTTTACCATAGACACGGCCTCACCCACCGCAAGGATACTGGTTCCGGCGACGGGGCTTGCCGGAGTGAATTTTATAAATTCAATCTCGGGCACAGGCTCCGATAACGGAAAGAACGAGGGTGTGCAGATAGCGGTGCAGCAGTGGGGCAGCCCGCAGTTGTGGCATGACGGCTCCGGGTTCAATATCCTGCAGGTACAGCCCAACTGGATGGATGTTTCCGGCTCTAACGGGTTTTTATCCCCCGACGCCACTTCCTGGATGTTCGCCCCGGCCGGGCTGAATATTAATTTATCAGGCGGCCTTAAATATCTTATTCTGACGCGCTCTACCGACGTGGCCGGTAATCTGCAGACAGATTTTTCCGTCGGTTTCTCCTCGGTTGTGTTTTATGTCGACAAGGCCGCTCCTGTCTCCGTAGTCTCGCTGCCCGTTAGCGACGCGGACGGGGTGAACGGCCGCTATAATTCCGTCAATATAGGGAAAACGGCCACCTCCTCCCGGTTCTACGGCGCCGCGCTCGATAACTTCTACGCGCAGAACAATTCCGGCTCCGAACGCACCGATATACGCCTGTCCTATCTTTTGACCAATGATACCTGGTACTGGACCGGCGCCGCTTTTAGTTCGGGTACGGCGGCCGAAACCGCGGCCTGGCAGCAGGCTTCCGGAGCCGGCGCCTGGATCTATCCGCCTGACATTATCTGGCCCGCCGGCGACAGGGAATACCTGCTGGAAGCTAAATCCATGGACGCCTCCCGCCTGCCGGACGGAACCGGTTCCGGCAATTGGGAGACGCAGGTTAATGCCGGAGTGGACTATATCTCGTTCATGATCGACGATACGCCGCCTTCCGTTGCTATAACAACACCTGCAGCCGCGGCCCTGAACTTTGTAGGAGGGATCGGGGGGACGGTGGGTGCCACCCCCTCAGGACATAATTATTCGCAGGTGAGGATCTCTACCGGAGCCGGCGCGTTCACCCGCTACTGGGATAGTTCCGGCTGGTCGGCCGTTCCGAATACCTGGCTGGCTACTTCCCGCCTGGGACAGACTTCGTGGTATTACACGGTGGACCCGGGGATGCTCAAAGATGATGCGGTTTACACGGTTTCAGCCAGGGCCCTGGATTATGCGGCTAATTATTCCACGTTTTATTCAACCTATGTGTTTACATACGACATAACGCCGCCGGCCCTTACCATCTCTTATCCGCTGGAGGGGGAGGCCTATTCGCAGATAAAACTTTCCACTCCCATGGCCGGAACTTCCGCCCAGGCCGGGCAGTTCTCTCCGTTTACGGGCGTAAGCACGGTTACGGTGCAGATAAGCGACCTGGACGCCCCGGGCGGCCCTTTCTGCTTTGACGGCTCCGGCTACGGGGCCTGTCCTAAATGGCTGGGGATAAATTCCGGGATCCTTTCCTCCTGGAATTACAACCACTCTGTCCTGTCCTATGTCAACGACCGGCGCTATAAACTGGAGGCGAAGGCCTCTGACTTCGCGGGCAACGATTCGGTAATTTCACAGGTAACTTTCCGTTACGATGTGGTAAGGCCTACGGCTACGCTGACTTACCCGCTATCGGGCTATACCACCGGGTTCCTGCAGATCTACGGTACCGCCTCCGACGAGCGCGACGCCGCTGTCTGGAATAACGAGGCCAAACTTTCCAGCCACACAGTAAACCTGGCCTTCAGGCGGCTCACCGCGCCGGCCGGCTGGTGGGACGGAACTGATTTTGTCGCCCCGAACCCTGTATGGTACGAGGCCAATAACAGCACCACGGTCACTCCTAACCAGTTCTCCTACGCTTTACAGGGTAACCTGGCGGCCTATATTACGGCGCCAGCAAACCAGAATGTTTCATATCTCTTCGTGCCCTGGGCTTATGACCTGGCGGAGAACCGGGAATACGGACCTAAGGCGGGGCAGCCGCAGGGCGTAGACATCCCCGGAGAAGCAGGGGTTCGTTTCACTTACGATAACCAGAAACCTATAACGCGGATTACCCTGCCCAACTCCGCGTATCACAAAACCATGCCGGATATTACCGGAACAGCCGGGGATAATGCCGGGATAGCGGAAACGCGTTTTACTGTTTTCCTGCCCGGCCTGGGAAAATATTATGACCCGACGCTTAATCCGCCATGGTCCGGCTCCGGGGAAATTGAAAGTTCCGCCCCCTGGCTGCTGGCCCAGTCCGATATTTACCCGAGCTCTTCCTCGTGGACCTATAATATCCAGAACTCAACCTGGTCAAGCGGTTACACTTACCGCGTAAGGGCCTGGGCAAAGGACATTGCCGGCAATTTCGATACTGTCTACGCTACTGCCACTTTCCTTTACGATAACGAAGCGCCTGTTTCAACCGTGACGGTTCCCTCTGACTGGAGCTATATAAAAACTTTACCGGTCTCGCTGGCCGGAACCAGCTTTGACCCCGGAACTTCCGGTGTAAGCCAGGTTACAATATATCTGCAAAGGGAATCTGACGGGAAATACTGGGATAGTTCCCAGTGGCAGTCCGGAGTTCAGCCTCTCGCGGCAAACCCGCCTTTGAACAACTGGACGCGCGCTGTTGAAGACGCTATGTTCTCCGGCATGGACGGCGAGTTGTTCCGCGTTTATACTACTGCGCGCGACAACGCTTTGAACCAGGAGGCGACGGGGCTGAGGAGCTCTTTCGTTTACGATGTTAAGGCCCCCACCTCATCCATAACATACCCCTACGATGCCGGGTATATAAGCCAGACCGGTAAAATAACAGGCGAGGCTTATGATACTCCGAACGGGATGGTGGGGAACGCCATGGTGCGCATAAAGCGCATCTCCGACGATAAATACTGGGACAGCTCTATTCCTGACTGGACCGGCCCGGGCCCGGAAATCTGGAACGATATAAGCCTTTACGGAACCCTGAGCCCCGGCGGAACCTGGTGGCAGCTTTCTGACTCTCCCTGGGTTACCGGTGAATTCTATAATATAAACGCGAAAGCCGTCGATAAGGCCGGAAACTGGCAGACAGTTTATTCTACCGCGTCGAATGTGCTGGCGGACTTTACGCTGCCCCGTTCCACCATAACCTACCCGGCAAATAACGATAATCTGGATATAGACCTTAATGTCATCTCCGGGTCAGCTTCGGATATTGCCCCGGGGCAGCTGGATAAAGTAAAGCTGTCTTATTATAAACTTACGCCTATCGCGGGTTATTGGGACCGCGCCGCCCAGGACTGGAGTTCGGCTCAGGAATTATTCTACGACGCCGCCGTGCTGCCCGGTAATACCTGGTCAGCAACCGGTATCTCAACCCCGACTTGGATAACGGAGGAGGCCGGGACCGAATATTATATTTTTGCCAAAGCCGTAGACAAGGCCGGAAACGAAGTGCAGAAGCCCGGAGGCACTGCCGCCGATAGTTCTTATATACATGTAACCCTGCGGCCCCCGCTGCCGCTATCCGAGATCACTTCCCCGAATGCCACAGTTCCGAATTGGAAGCCTTCTCCCGCTCCGGGCATAGCAGGTACGGCAATTTACGCAAGTACGGTGGCGGTGCGTATAGTGGACTACGGCGGCGACCTTGTGGAGGGCGGGGCAGACGATCTTGTGTTTGACGGAACCTCCTGGCTCTCCGCTTCGGCAAACCCTGCGCTTTACCTCGGGGTTCAGACTTTCCTTACGCCTAACTGGCAGATAAGCCCGCTTTCGGCGTCCTGGAACGGGAACAGAAAATACCGGGTAAAATCAAAGGCCAGCAATGAGGTCAAGCTTTACTATGAGACCCCCGGGACCGGCGTCGAGTTTATCATAGACTCCAGCGCGCCCGCGGTGGCAGTTACGATGCCTGACAAGGCCTACCGGAAATCATTGACGGGCCTCTCCGGTTCAGTATCGGATATCTTGCCCGGGGTTGTAAGCGCCACATATTTCAGGGTCAAGCGCCAGGGGGCAGCCGAATACTGGAACTGGCAGGAGTCCACCTTTACCGCCCTGAGCGGAGTTTATACAGACCTGAACGCCACCGTAATAGCCGGCGTTGCTTCCTATACTACCTCCTATTTCCTGAGCGACGCCGCCTGGGAGGCCGACAAGGGCTATACAGCGCAACTTTTCTCGGTTGACAAAGCGGGGAACCTCGGCGTGGCCTCAGATGTTAATTTCACTCTGGATATTTCTTCGCCCGCTTCGCGGATCCTTGTCCCTGTCGACGCGGACAATAGCGGCATCCGCTCTCTGCCGTCTATTTCCGGAACCGCTTACGATAACTGGCTGAGCTCCGGGGTGCAGATAGCTATAAGAAAATACGCCCCTACTCCGACCTGGTACGGCGGGGCTTCTTTCGATATTACCGGCAGCGTTCCCAACTGGATATCTATTAACGGGACGAACGGCTTTCTCTCTCCGAACGCTACTTCCTGGACTTATGCCCCCGCAGGTTTTGACGGCGCTTTCGCCTCGGGCTACAGGTATCAGATACTTGTAAAAGCGGTGGACGTGGCTTTCAATGTTCAGGACATATTCGCCGTCGGAGTATCCTCTGTGCAGGTTAATATAGACAAGGATGTCCCCTCTTCCCTTGTGGCGAGGCCGCTCAGTGACGCTGATGGTTTCAGCGGCAGATACAATGGCAGCGTTATCGGTAAGACCGGCAATTCAACTCAGTTGGCCGGAACCGCTTCCGACAATCCTTCAGGCCTTAATTCCGGGGTGAAGACAACGCAAATCAGGGTCTCCTACCTTGATACCGGAGTGACCTACTATTGGGCAGGCGGAATTTTTGCGGCCGTAGGCCCTGAAACCGCCTGGCAGAATACTTCGGTTTCCGGTTCCTATCCTGTCTGGTCCTGGGATTACATGACCGACATCGTCTGGCCCGCCGGCGACAGGGCTTACTCCGTTGAAGCCGAATCCATGGACGCCTCAAGGCTGTCTGACGATTCCGGAGAGGGAAACTGGGAGACGGCTTTCACTACCCGTACTTTTATAGTGGATGATACTCCGCCTTCCGTACTTATAACTTCGCCCACGGTACTTGCCCATAAAACGGCTTTTACAATATACGGTACGGCTAACGCTGCTATAGCCGGGCAGGAGCTCACGCAGATAAGGATCTCCACGGGCGCCGGAGGGAGTACCCGCTACTGGACCGGCCCCGGCTGGACTTCCGACGTTAACGACCCCGCTGTCTGGATACTGACTACCAAGCAGGGCCCGACCTCCTGGTATTATACTGTGCCCGGCGCTATGCTCGCTGATGACAGGGCCTATACCGCGGATGTCCGTACGAAGGATTATGCCGGGAATTATTCCTCGCTTTACTCCACCTACACTTTTGTTTTTGATACTCAGGTCCCGTACGTTTCAATAGCTCACCCTCTTGATGGCGTGACTTATTCCCAGATAAAATTATCCACAGCTATAACGGGCGCTTCCAACCAGGCCGACCAGTCCGAAATTTATTCCAAGGTGAGTACTGTAACGGTCCAGATTACCGATCTGGGCAATACCACCTGCTTTAACGGAACTAATTTCGAAGCCTGCCCTGTCTGGCTCGGCGCGCAGGGTCCCGTTGCTAACTGGAGTTATAATGACCCCGACCTGAGCATGTCGGGCAACAGGCAGTATAAAGTTGAAGCCAAAGCCTCTGACTATGCCGGCAACGACTCCGTAATCTCCGCTGTAACTATAAAATACGACATTAACAAGCCCACCTCCACAGTTAATTACCCGCTGGCCGGCTATACCACCGGGTTCACCTATATCTCCGGCACGGCTGCCGACGCTGCCGATACCTACAGGGCCGGTTTGGGAACCTATACCGTTAAAGTGGCTGTAAAGCGCCTGACGGGAGCCGAGATTGGCTGGTGGAACGGTTCAGACTGTACCGGGACTGACCCTCTTTGGGACGAGGTCAACCTGGCTACTACCGGGGTTAATGCCGGCAAATTTACCTATGTCCTGCCGGGTTCGCTTAACACCTACCTTGCAAATCCGGCTAACCAGAATTCTTCCTATAAAATAATTCCCTGGGCCTATGATCTGGCGCTTAATCCGGAATACGGGGCCGGCGGCGGGGAGCCCTTGAATGCCGATGTTCCTGCCGGCGTAGGCATAACCGTCATTTATGACAATGAAAAGCCTGTAAGCGGGTTTACACTTCCGAGCCTGGTAACTTATAACAGCCTGCCTACAATCGCCGGGACATCGGGCGATAATGTGGCGGTGGTCCAGACCCGCATAACGGTCTTTATGACTTCGCTGAACAAGTATTATGACCCGGCTCTCGACCCGCCGTGGTCCGCCCCCGGGGAGCCAGAGAGCAATGCCCCCTGGCTGCCGGTGCAGGAAACCCTGTACGCCAGTTCTTCCTCCTGGACTTACAATATACAGAATTCAACCTGGAGCAGCGGTGCTTCCTACCGCATCCGGGCCAAAGCCAGTGACCTCTCAGGCAACTTCGACACTGTTTACGCTACGGCCACTTTCCTCTACGATAATCAGGCGCCGGTTTCAACCGTAACCGTCCCGGCTGACTCCGCCCACCTTAATTTACAGCCCGGAGTGCTTCAGGGTACCAGCTATGACCCCGGTTCCTCCGGAGTTTCAGCGCTTTCGCTTTATGTCACGCGCGACTCCGATGGTTGGTACTGGAACGGGATCAACGCCTGGGACTCCAACCCGCAGACCCTCAGCGCCAGCGCGCCGTACGATAACTGGACCTGGGCCATCAACCCGGCAATGTTCGCCGGCAATGACGGCAGGCGGTTTACTGTTCAGACCAACGGGCGCGACGCCGCTGTTAATTCCGAGGGCTACGGGATAAAATCCTCTTTCGTTTACGATGTAAAGCGGCCTACCGCAGCTATCTTTTATCCTTACAATGGCGGTTATGTAAGCCAGACGGGTAAGCCGTCAGGCGGGTCCTACGATACCCCTAACGGAATTGTTGAGGACGTAAAGGTGCGGATAAAACAGACCGCCGGAGCTGAGGCCGGCAAATATTGGAGCATGGCAGGTTCCTCCTGGGCCGTAGGAGCCATAGAGAACAGCGTTGCGGCGAATGGAACCCTCAGCTCAGGCGCCACCTGGTGGCAGCTTAATTCCGCGCCCTGGGCCAGCGGCGAAACTTACGAAGTCAATGCCTGGGCGATTGACAAAGCCGGGAACATTCAGCTGGTTTACTCCACAGCTGCGGGCGTAACCGCGGACTTTACCAACCCCGTTTCCACTGTCACTTATCCGTATCACGGCGCCGAGGTGCACTCCGAACTTAATGTGATAACCGGTTCCGCTTCCGATTTTGCCCCCGGCACGCTGGATAAGGTAAAAATTTCCTATTATTGCGTGGACAGCGTTTGCGCCGGCAAATACTGGGACAGGTCAGCCGGGGCCTGGACTTCAGGGACTGAGCTTTTCTACGACGCAACTATTGCTGCAGGCGCCTGGCAGGCAGTCGGGGCGTCCACGCCCACCTGGTATACCGTAGCGGCCGGGGTCCGGTACCAGATCTTTGCAAAGGCCGTAGACCAGGCCGCCAATGAGGTAGTAAAACCGGGAGCGGCCGGCCCGGATCCTTCCTCCCGGATACAGTTTACTCTGTTCCCGCCGCCGCCGGTCTCTTACCTTACCACCCCGGCTGACGGTTTGCCTAATTATAATCCCGCCCCGTCCATAATCGGTACCGCGGTTTATGCTACTACCGTAGCGCTGCGCATAACGGACTACGGCGCCGACCTTACCGAAGGTACCGGTAATGACGACCTGGTCTGGAACGGCGGGGCCTGGGTCTCTACCGGGTCATATGCCGGATACCTCGGTGTGGATAGCTTTCCCGGCCCGGGCTGGCAGCTGACCATTCCTTCCTGGAACCCGAACCGCAGCTACCGTGTGGTTTCGCAGGCCTACCACGCGGGGAATATCCTTACCGAAACAGCCGGCTCAGGGAGGGAGTTTATATATGACCCCGTCAATCCCTCTGCCGGCATAACTGTGCCGGCCAAGGCCTACCTCCGGTCCCTCACGGCGCTTTCCGGAACTGTAGGAGACTCTCTGCCCGGAACCGTAGCCTCGGCATACTTCCGCGTAAAGCGACAGTCTGCAAACGAGTACTGGAACTGGCAGGCTTCGACATTCACCGCGGCCGCTCCGCCCTATACTAACCTTGCCGCGTCCATAGGCGGCGGCGTGGCCTCGTATACAACTTCCTATTTCCAGGCCGGAACGGCTTTTGAGCAGGACTATTCCTATGTGGTGGAGCTTGTCGCCGCTGATAAGGCGAATAATCTCGGTTCCGCTGTAGCTTTCCAGTTCTCCATAGACAGGAGCTCTCCTGTCGCCCGCGTAGTTGTGCCTTATGACTCAAATGACAGCGGGCTGCGGGAGATAGCTTCTCTGGCCGGAACAGCACTTGATAATTTCAGCAACGATGACGTTTCACTTGCTATACAGCAGTTCGGCAGCCCGCCGCTCTGGTTTAACGGAACCGACTTCCTGACCCCGGGCGCCAGCCCGGTCTGGATCTCAATGAAGGCCAGCGGTTACCTGTCCCAGAACGCCACCAGCTGGGCCTATGCCCCGGCCGGCCTCGATAACCGCTTTACGGCAGGGACCAGCGGCCAGAAATACCTGATACTTACCAAAGGTCTGGACGTGGCCGGCAATGCGCAGGAAACTTTCGGGGTCGGGGTCTCCTCGCTTGTTATAAAAGTTGATAAAATGCCGCCCAGCTCGGACTTTGTGCTGCCGGCTGACGACCTGGACGGGACCAGCGGGCGTTATAAGTCGGGAAATATCGGGAAGACCGGGACCAGCAGCCGTCTTTACGGCGCTATGCAGGATAATTTCTACAGTGAGAATAATTCAGGCGTAACTGACGGGCGGATAAGGCTTTCCTATTTGCAGGGCAGCGTAACCTGGTACTGGGAACCTCCGGCCTTCACCAGCGCTATCTCTTCAGAGACGGCCTGGCAGCCGATCTCGGTTTCTTATGTGGGGCCTGACTGGAGCTGGGTCTATCTTCCGGACATAGCCTGGGACGGGGACCGGGAATATAAGGCTGAAATTAAGGCAATGGACGACTCGCGGCTCGCTGATGACAGCGGGGACGGAAACTGGGAAAGCCTCCAGACCCGCGGAACCGATGTCAGGTATTTCATAGTGGACGATTCTCCTCCTTCCGTGTTTATCACTACCCCCACCGCTAAAGCCGTCCGCTCGCTGACGGGCATAGGCGGTACGGCCGCTGCGGATATTTCAGGCTTTAACAGGGTAGAGGTTAGAATTTCAACCGGCGCCGGAGCGCGTTATTGGGACGGCTCCGTTTGGACGGCTTCTGTAAATACCTGGGTCAATACCACTAAGCTCGGGCCTGCTTCCTGGTATTATACCGTTCCTCCGTCTATGCTTGGCGATGACGCTGAGTACGTAGCCGAGGCGCGCGCGCTGGATTATGCCGGCAATTATTCATCACTATATTCCACTTATACAGTAACTTATGACATCACGCCCCCGCTGGCCTCTTTGGATTTCCCTCTCAACGGCGTCACTTATTCCAGTGTTTTCATCTCTACCCCGCTGTCTGGTACCGGCTCAAATACCCAGGCTTCGCCTTTTACCGGACCTAGTACTGTAACTGTTAACATTACGGACCTTGAAACTTCAGAGTGTTTCACCGGCTCAACTTTCGGGGGCTGCCCCGCCTGGCAGCCGGCCCAGGGTAACCCGGTTAACTGGACTTTTAACGATCCCGATATTGTCTTTGTCAGCGACCATCGCTATAAATACGAGGCTTTGATCGCGGACGCAGCCGGTAATAATTCCGCCATAGAGAGCGTAATAACCAAGTTCGACCTGGAAAAACCAACTTCCACCGTTCTTTCCCCTTCCGCGGAATTCGTAAATACGCTCACCGCCGTCTCCGGCGAGGCGAACGATGAAAGGAGCGGGGCAAGGGTTTATGAGGCCGGGCTCGGTACCTATACGGTAAAGGTGGCCGTCCGGCTGGTAGGCGGAAACTGGTGGAGCGGTTCCGCTTTCGACCAGCCGGAGCCGTCCTGGTTCGAGGCTCCAGTGGATACCGCGCCTTACAGTATCGGTAAATCTACTCTTTCCTGGACCTATACTCTCCCGGGTAACCTTCAGTCGGCCATTGCAACCAATAAGCGCCAAAATTACCGCTTTGTTACTTATGCTTACGATCTGGCTTTTAATAAGGAATTCGGTCCCGTTTCCGGAGAGCCCTTGTCCGCAGACATCCCGGCACAAGCGGGCAGAGTTATACAGTTCGATAACGATATTCCCGTAGCCATAACAACGGCGCCGGTCAATCTTTCTTCCAGGAACAGCGTGCCCGCCCTTTACGGCATAGTTACTGATACCGGTTCTATAACCGGGGTGCAGGTTCTTATAAAGGCGCGCGGCGGCTGGAACGCCACCTGGAACGGCGGCACAAGCGGAACCAACAGCGACTGGGATAATGCCGCTACCAAGTACGTGCACTGGAGCACCGCCACTTACGCTAACGGCGCCTGGTCGCTGGCCGCGCCTCCGCTCTCGCCGGTCAATAACTATAAAATCTCGGTCTGGGCCCGGGGCATAGACAAAGCAGGGAACTGGCAGGCCGCTCCGAGCAACGGCCAGGTGGACGCCAATCTCAATGCTGACAATTCTGCCGCTCATTATTTTACTTACGACACTCTATTGCCGGAAACCGGAATAACTGCTCCGGATAAGTACTCAATTAGCGTAGCTACCGGGCTGATAGCCGGAACGGCTTTCGAATACGGGATAGAGCCCAGTGATATCAGCGAAATCCGCCTGCGCCTGCGCCGTTCCGATAACGCTTACTGGCATTTTATAAACAATAACTGGATTACCGCCGGCCCGAACGATAATTTCCTGGTAGGTTTTGGAACTCCCTGGTCCCAGATTATCCCTATTGCTTCCCAGAGCGACGGTTATCAATATGATATCTACAGCCTCGGCATAGACAATGCCCAGAATAATATTGACCGGGCTTATTTCTCTACCTTTACTTTCGTAGTGGATATGACCACGCCTACTTCCAGGATAACTTTCCCTGCCCATAACAGCTTTATCGGAGCTGCCCCGGCCATAACCGGAACCGCCGATGACTCCGTGGAAAACCTGCAAGGCTGGTCTTCCCCGCGGAACTATGAGTCAGGAATCAGCACCTACAGCACGGCCGTGGAGCTGGCTATACAGCGCCTGACGGACAATAAATGGTGGGATGGCGGAGACTTTACCCTGGGCTCCAGGCAATGGAAGACCGCCGCCTTTATAGGGACTTCTTCGGGGGCCTGGACCTATAATCTGCCCGCGGGAGCGATAGCCGACGGAACCACTTATTACGCTATGAGCCGCGTCAGGGACATAGTCAGTAATATCCAGGTCCAGTACACTACTAACTTCTTCACCGGAGACATTACGCCGCCGACCTCAATGGCCTCGCTGCCGACCGGCGAGATCGGGTCGGTCAATGAGATCTCCGGTACCGCCTTTGACGTGGCCCCGGGAGAACTTAAAACCAGCGATGTCGTGCTGGTCTCCCTTAAGCAGGTCACCGGCCCCGGCAATCCCAGGTGTTTCGACGGAGGCCCCACCGGAACGCAGATCTTCATAGCCTGTCCGGGCGGCGGCTATCCCGGCAACAGGCTCTGGTTCAGCACCGGCACGCTAATCGTGAACGCAGACCCCGCCCAGGCCAGCACCTGGACCTGGAATACTTCGGGCATAGGCTGGACTAATGAAAGCCAGTACAATGTGATGGCTCTGGCCACCGACAAAGGTGATAACCGGAAGGCTTACGGAGGGGTGGAGAACCCGGATACGATTTTCCTCCTTAAAACCCCCCAGGCCGACGTTACCATAGTCACGCCTCTGGGCCCCGACGACAGGAACTACAGAAAGTCCGATATGTTGAATATCACCGGCAACGGTTCCAATCTGAGGGCCGTCGACAGCGTAAAGATAAGTCTCAAGCGCCTTAAGGAGCCGGCCAGCTGGTGGTATGAACCGACCCTCTCCTGGGTGGATTACGATACTTTTACCTATTACAATAGCAATGACGGCTCATGGGTGCAGGCACTGAACGGCCCGCTGGCCTTTACCGTGGATAATGCGTCTTACACGGTCACCGTCACGGGTTATAATTCCTCCAATGAGCCTGACCTCTCTCCGGCTGTACGGAGATCCGTGATAGATAATACCATGCCGGTCGGCTATATCAGCGTTCCGAACCAGCCCTATATAAACAGCATGCCGGCGCTCTCCGGTACGGCTACGGATCCCCTCAATATAACGCAGCCTTCGCTGCAGAAAGGTTTTGGCGGCAATGTATATACCCGCATAAAAGACGTCGAGAGCAACTATTACTGGTCCGGGTCCAGTTTCTCGGTTAATGTGTATAACCTTGAAACCGATTATACGCCGCAGACTACGGTCAACTGGTCCACCGCTACCGCTGTCAATTCCGCCCTGCTGGACGGCCGGCGTTACCGGGTTCTGCTTCTGCCTAAGGACAAGGCCGGAAATATAGAGAGCAGCGAGCCGAGCATGGCGTCCTATCAGGTTCTCTTTGACACTTCCACCCCGGAAGCCTATTTTGAGTACCCCGGCAACAGGCAGGTTCTTCGCACCCTGGCCCCTATAAGCGGCACGGCCTACGACCCGATAGGCGCTTACTCCCCTAATTTCAGGTCTGACCTGGACAGGGTGGAGGTGCAGATCTACGACGAACAGGGCGTCAAGTGGTGGGAGCAGGGCGCCGGCGGTTTCGGCATCACGGGTTCCAGCTTTAACGTCGTTTCCGGTACCGACTCCTGGACATTCTCCCACCCCAGCCTGGAATCCGCGCTCACCACCGGGAAGTACTATGTTATCCAGGCCAGGGCCGTGGACAGGTCCACCAACTTCCAGAACGGGTTTACGGATGTGGTAACCTCCCGAACTTTCGTCTGGGACAGGACTCCTCCGGCTTCCTCAATAATTGCGCCGCTGGACCTGGGTAAATACAGGCCGGACAATTTGACCGGAGCCACGGCAATTAACGGCAACGCTTCCGACCCCGTCCTGCCTTTCATCGCGGACCGCGTTAACAAGGTGCAGGTGCATGTGAGTTACCTTGAGGGCAACACTACCAATTACTGGACAGGAACCGCCTTCAGCACCTGGACCGTGACCTTTGACGGCGCCTGGCAGAATGCCATAGGCACGGAAACCTGGCGTTATCCTTATGACGGCATAGACTGGGTTTCCGACAAGAACTACACCCTGCGCGTAAGAGCTTTCGACAGGGCCGAACCAATGGACGGGAACGGCGGAAACGAGCAGGATCCCTGGACAGTGCGCACTTTTGTAGTGGACGGAACCCCGCCCGTTTCCAGGGTTTCTACGCCCACGGCTGGAAGTTATATACAGAATACGCTCCCGCAGCTCTCCGGAACCAGCTATGCCGGGGCTTCAGGGCTACAGTCGGGCGCGGCCGGCTTGAAACTCCGTATATATTACACCTACGCCACCGACACCTGGTATTGGGGCGGAACTACGGCCCTGGGCTGGAGCTCTCCCACCGTAATGGAGCTGCCTGTAGATTTTACCGCCTCGGCTTCTACAATAACCTGGTCTTATCCTCCGGTCGGCTTTGATATGCCTGTTATCTCCACGCATAACCAGGTTTACAGTTTTTCAATAGCGGGGCTTGACCAGTCCGGTAACCAGGAAACCCCGGCTTCTATCTCTGTTACTTCAGACTTCAATTATCCGGTAGTTACTATCTCTACCCCGATGGTTCCCTCTGACGGTTTCTACAGCGATGTCCGGCCTATAACTTCTTTTACCGGCGCCGCCGCCGACAGCCCGGCCGGCCTGGTTCTGCCGATAAAGATAGAGGTGTCAAAACTTCTTACGGACCGCTCGGTTGAGAGAAAGTGGGACGGCTCCCAGTGGAGCGTTCTTGGTTCTACCTGGCTGGCTGTAAATAACAGCAATCCGTGGGATATAAACCAGACCCTTAGCGGCAATAAGCGCTATAAGACCGAGATGTGGGCGATAGACACCGCCGGAAACCAGGTCCCTGCAGGCGGCGCAGGCTCCGTTTACAGGGAGTTCATCTACGACGTGAACAAGCCGTCCTCCACGATAAATGTCCCTAACCTGCCGTATCAGAACAAAGCGCAGATAACAACTCTCTCCGGAACGGCGGTGGACTGGGTAAATCTTTCTACCGAGTCTTATTCCGGCATAGCCCCGTCCGGAGTTGAGGTGCAGATAGTGGATGTGACCGGCGGGAATACTAAATATGACGGCGCCGGCGCCTTCGATAGCGCAGATAACTGGAGGCCGCTTGCCCTCACCTATTACGGGCCTAACGACGCTTATTTCGGAGTGAAGCTGAGTTCATCAGTATCCTGGTCCTATCCGGACGGGGACATATGGCCTCCTGCCCTGACCGAGGGCAATGCCTACAAGGTCAGGGCCCGCGCCAGCGACCGCTCTCTGAACGCTGAGTCCTATGTGGAGAAGCAGTTTATTTATGATAATTCCGCTCCTACTACCACCGTAATAACACCCGGCTTCCTGGCTTACACCGCGCTGCCCGTGATCTCCGGAGCTTTCACCGAGGACATCTCCGGAATAAATCCGGGTAATGGAATACAGGTTGTTGTGGCCGAGGTGGGGCCTCCCGTAAGATACTGGAACGGAGGCGGCTGGGACGCCGTTTTTGTGCCGGGAACTCATTGGCTCAACGCGACTTCCATAGGCGCCGGAACCTGGTCTTATACAAACGCAAACCTGAACGCGGAATTCACCAATCTCAAGGGTTCAAACCTGGCTTTCCAGTATAGAGTTTATGTCAGAGGCAGGGACACTATAGGGAATATCAACAGGCCGGAGTCCGCGCCGACCGCGGAAAACGCGCTGTTCACTATCGACCCTATAGTGCCTACCTCGGGCGTGACTTTTCCGCTCCCCGGCTCCTGGCTTAATTTTGTGGTTTCCTCTGTCACAGGCACAGCCAGCGACGCAAGCCTTGGTTCTCCTTCAGGCCTCAGCCAGACTAAGATGCGTCTCTCCAGGCTTGATTCCGGCAGCGCCCGGACCTATTACAGATGGGGCGTAAATACCTGGACCTCCAGCCCCGGTGACTGGATATTTATTGACGCCGGCGTACCTAATCCATGGGAACTGGCTGTTCCTGTCGGCGCTCTTACTGACGCAAATTCCGGCGACGGTTACCGTTTCGAGATACAATCCGAAGCCCGCGACAATACTCAGCCTATAAACGGCGGACCCAATATCGAGGTCCTCTACGCGACTTCCACCTTTATAGTGGACTACAGCACGCCTTCTGCCCTTATTCAGCAGCCGGCGCATCTGACCTATGTGCGCACTCTCTCGGCCCTGAGCGGGACCGCGCTGGACCCCGTGACCGGAGGCGGTATCCCCTCGGCGCTTTCTACCATAGAGTACGAGCTTACGGATACTGACTTTAAACCCAATAGATACTGGAATTTCAATACCAGGCTGTGGCAGGGAGGTTACGTTTCAAGCGTGACCGCCGCTTCCGCTAACTGGAGCATGACCGCTCTGCCTCTGAATAATCCTGCGGGTAACGATTCCTGGGCTGTCGGCCGCTCTACCGCCACATTCCTGCTGCGGACTAAAGTAAAGGACAGGGCCGGCAACTACTCCGATTTTAGCCTGAACTATTCCACTTTTACCCTTGACCGGATGATACCGGATTCGGATGTGGTCTCTCCTCCGGCCGGAGGTTTTTACCTGGTAATCAGCAGTATAGCCGGAACGGCAGTGGACTATACCGCGGGTATTTCCACCGTGCAGATACGCATACAGCAGGACTTGAGCCAGGCCCCGGATAATAACTGTTCCGATACCGGCAATAATAGTTATTACTGGAACGGATCCGGCTGGCAGCCCGGAGAGAAATGGCTGGGAGCTAATTCTTATTCTTCCGGAGACAAATCCTGGAATTATGACGCTTCCGGAGTGGTTTTCAGGGCCTCCTGTTACTACATAGTAAAATCCAGCGC
Source organism: Elusimicrobia bacterium CG1_02_56_21 (assembly GCA_001871115.1). Classification (GTDB taxonomy): domain Bacteria; phylum Elusimicrobiota; class Elusimicrobia; order Elusimicrobiales; family UBA9959; genus UBA9959. Next base: position 25,747 of record MNUR01000131.1, read on the forward strand.
GGCCGATAATGTGGCCAACGGCGAGGCCTCGTGGGGGACCAGCCGCTTTAAATTCATGCCGCCGCCGGCCCAGACGCGCATAAACGCGCCGGAAAACCTCAAGTTCTATAAAGCGCTTTCGCTGATAAGCGGCACCGCGAACGCGGATGCAAAGCAGGTCGAGCTTGAAGTCAGGCGCCTGAGCGATACCTGGTACTGGAATTTCGGAACTTCCGGCTGGCAGGCGGCTGTTTCCAGCGTCACGGTAATTCCTTCCGGCGGGAACTGGAGCCGGGCGGCTTCACTGCCGCCGCTGGTAAGCGGCTCCTCCTATTCTTTCCGTTCGGTGGGGCTCAGCTATTCCGACGTGTACGAGGCGGGCCCGGTAGTCAATCAGGTCTATTTTGATACTGATAAGCCCACTGCGCTGGTGCAGCTGCCTGCAGCTGCCCAGGCCTATTATAAATCCCTGCCCGGCCTGGGCGGAACCGCGCAGGACCCGCCGGGTATTACGCCTCCGGCCGCGGGAGTAAGTAAAGTATGGGTGGAATTATACGCCGTCAACGGGCCGGACACCGGTAAGTACTGGGATAATGCCACCTCCGCCTTTACAGACAGCTGGAACCAGGCCGGAAATGCGGGCTCCTATTATGTGGCTGCTTCTTCGTGGGAATACGTGGTGTCTTATCCGACAGCTGCTTATACGAACGGCTCGCAATTCCGGGTGCGCGCCAAGTCCCTGGACAATACTTTCAATAACAGCGCCTTTGAGGGGATAGAGTCGGACTTTTCCGCAGGCAATCTGTTCAGCTACGACATCACTGTGCCTACCGCGGTGGTGACAGCCGTAACTCCCGGTCAGAGCCGCTCCGGGGTCAGCATTGCCAGCGGAACCCTTTCCGAAGATTATGTGCTGGCCAACAGCATAGGCTACCAGCCGGGAACTCAGATACAGGGCGTGGTAATACGCATCAGGGATAATAAACTGATCCAGTACTGGGCCGGGTCCGGCTGGGACTCCAGTCCCGCCGCTTCTACCAGCGCGGCTGTTTATCAGTCTTCCTGGTCTCTCTCCGCCCTGCCGGCCTGGGCCGACGACGGGTCATACACCCTCTGGGCCGAGGCTACCGATAAAGCCGGGAACGTGCAGGCTAATTTCACCGGGAACGGTTCCTCCGTCACTTTCAGCACTGATAAATCCGCGCCGCTTCTGTCCGTTCTCAGCCCCGCGGCGAACAGCAAGATCTCATCGGTGGTTTCTGTCACCGGAACCGCCAACGATCCTAACTGGGAGACTAATTCAGGAATAGCGGGCGCCTCTAACATGCAGGTGCAGGTCTCCTACCTGCTTACCGGCGATACTTACTATTACGACAATTCGGCAAGTTTCTCTTCCTCCACGCTGAACGATTCTAATTCCTGGTGGAACTCCAGCCTGTGGGTTCCGCAGGGACCGTCTTCCGGAACCTGGACATATAATCCGGTCGGACTTCCCTCCGCTATGGTGGGGGACAAAGTTTACCGCTTCCGCGCCCGCGCCCAGGACAATGCCATTCCTTTGGCCAACCCGGCCTCCCTGATGGCCAATGCGGTCACTAATTCAAACGTGATTTATGACCTTACAAAACCGGTCTCGAGGATACTCTTCCCGCTGGACCAGTCCAGGCTCAAGGCTCTTGTTTCTGTAAACGGCACAGCCCTGGACAATCTTGCCGGGATTTCAACCCTGTCCCAGCTGGCTGTAAGCCTGGAGGAAATATCCCCGGCTTCCGCGCACTGGAACGGAGTCTACCCAGGAACTTTCACTTTGAATTCGGAAGCCTTCCAGCCGCTCATCGAACCGACCCTCGCCGCTTCTTATGCGGGGGGGAACTGGAGCTTTACAGCCCCCACCCTGCGGGACGGCTATACTTATTTGATGAAAGTGCGGGCTTCTGACGATGTTTCGCCCCCGAATGTAGAGACAGAGATCTCCTCCGTCACTTTCACTTACGATACTACCCCGCCCGCGGCGGCTATAACTTATCCTTTCGGCCTGCCGGACCTGCGCGCCAACATTAAGGAAATTTCCCTGGTTTCCGGTACGGCTTACGAGCAGTTCGCCATCAGGTCGGCTTCTGTCTCAGTGCAGGAAGCGGATACCCTTTTGTACTACGATACGCAGTCCTCCACGTTCAATTCTGCAACGCAGAAGTGGATAACCGCCGACATAGCCGGAACCGGCCCGAATTATACCTGGAGCGTAGCCGCGCCTACGCTTACCGATAATAAAAATTACAATCTGCAGATTACGGCCGACGATGCCGCCTATAATCAGCTGACTCCGCCTTCGGCCACCGTTATCCGCTTTGATAAATCCGAGCCTCTTTCAAGGCCTACGCTGCCGGTCAATAACGAATATCTGAAAGTGCTGACCTCGGTCAGCGGAACCGCGGTCGACATAAATACCAACCCGTCGCTTGTGGCCGGTTCACAGATAAAGATCCAGCGCCCTAACGGCGAATACTGGAGCGGCTCCAGCTGGGGCCCGGAAACCTGGCTTGGCGCAGTAAGCGGCAGCCCCTGGGTGAAGAATACCCAGCTCCCTCCCTCTGATAATGCTACAGGGCTGCAGGACGGTCTGCTTTATACCGTATTTACGCGCGCCTATGACGTGGCCGGCAATACCCAGAGCGTTGTTGCGGCAGGAAATTCTTTTACCTTCGATGTCTCCAGCCCTACGGCCTATATCGGGCTGCCGCTTAACGGCGCCAGAAAGATTTCCCTGCCTCTGGTTTCAGGTACAGCTAACGACGCTTTTAATGTTAATTTCCCCCTGGTACGCGTTTATGACATAGCTACCGATAAATACTGGATGGAAGGCTCGGGGTCCTGCGGAACTTCGCCGCCGCTGCCTGCCTGGGTTGGCGCTGTAGACAGCTGCCCGTCTTTCCCTGAGATCTGGAATGTCGCGCTGGACTCTTCTTCAGCC
>MNUR01000125.1 GCA_001871115.1 Elusimicrobia bacterium CG1_02_56_21
CGAACAACGACTATTTCACCATCAAATACAACGAGAACCTCAATATTATTTCTACTGCCGCCTATGACGGCGGCCTGATAGATATCGCGAATTCGGCCAGAGTCGATAACGACGACAATGTTATCATTACGGGACAGAGCTACTCGGCCACGGATAACTATTTTACTATCAAATACAACGCCTCCCCCAGGCTCACAGAGGTTTCCGCGCTTTATATCGGAGAAACACCCACCATCAGCATTAAAGGTAAGGGTTTGCTCGCAGATACTCTGGTCTCCTTCGACGATCCGGAAATTTCCACGGGGGCTGTTTCCTGGTTATCCGGGCAGCAGCTGAACATGGCGGTAACCCCTTCCACCGCGGTTATACTGGGAGTTACCACCATAATAGTGACCAATTCCAACGGAGAATACGCCACCAGCACGACCCTGGCCTACACCCGGCTGCGCAGGACCGTCCTTGCCGGCCAGGCGGCCACAATTAACGCCATGACCCGGGTTGGCCAGATTACCGCAGACATACTTACCGGGTCCTTCCCGGACCAGGAAACTATAACTATTTATACGGTGCCGCTTGTGCCCGGGGATGTGCGCCAGATAGGGGAGGCCCTTCAGTTCAATGTAGCGCCCTCTTCGCCCCCGGTCATCAATATTTCTATCAAGCTCCGCTACAGCCTCGAAGACCTGGCCGGTTATCCTGAGAGCTCGCTTTCCCTGGCCTACTACGATTCTGACGACGGCTGGGTAGGTGTTCCGTCTTCGGTCAATACCTCCGAGAAAAGCGTGACCGGCCTGTCCAAGGCAATTAACGTTAAATACGCTGTCGTTAAAGAAGCGGAGGGCACGGGCGGAGGAGGAGGCGGAGGCCCGGGAGGCAGCGGCATTCCGGCCAAGGTCTATCCCAATCCCTACAGGCCCGGCAGCGGCGGCAGATTCGACAATTCTCCCAAGGGTGAAGGCATAGTTTTTGCGGGACTGGGCGCCAACAAGCCGGTCAAGCTTACTATCGTGGACCTGGCAGGACAATTGGTTTACCAGAAATCAGCCGTGGCGGACAGCGACGGGGAATATCTTTGGGACACAAAAACGGTCTCCGGCGGCGAAGCGGCCAGCGGAGTTTACATTTATATGATCAAAGGAAGCGGCGTGCCGCAGAAGGGAAAATTCTCAGTGATCCGCTAGAGCTATGCCCATTAAACCTTTACGCCTCACATTCTTGCTTCTGACGGCCCTGCTCTGGGCCGCGGCAGGAGTGCGGGCGGCCGGGACCTCCTCGGGAGCTTTCCTCCGGGTGGGCTGGGGCGCGCGGCCGGCCGCGATGGGAGACGCTTTCACCGCGGCGGCCGACGACGTGGACGCCCTGTACTGGAACCCGGCAGGCCTCAATTATATAAAGCGCCTCCAGGAAACTTTCGGCCACAATAGCTGGATAGACGGGATCAACGCCGAGCATGCGGCTTTCGCGCTCCGCAAAAACCCGTCTTACGTGATAGGCGCCGGCATCGGGGCGCTGAGCGTAGGGGACATTGAAAGGTCCAATAACTACGGCTATACCGAAGGCTATTACAGCGCCAATGACCTGGCCCTGATATTCTCCTACGCGCGCCGCCTTAAGCCCAGGCTCGCAGCCGGGGCCAATTTTAAAATTATCAGGGAACGGATAGAAAGCGACAGCGCGCAGGCTTTCGCTATTGACGCGGGCGGGATTTACGAGATGTCTGAAAACCTCAAACTGGGCTTAACCCTTAAAAACCTCGGGACCGGGCTTACCCTCTCAAAAACTCCCGGCCCGCTGCCCATGGCCCTGCGCGGGGGCGCGGCCCTTCAGTTCAGCAAAAATTTACTCCTCACTTCCGATATCAGCATGCCTTTTGACGATAGTTTAAGCCTTCACTTCGGCGGAGAATATCTTTATCCTAAGACCGTTAAAGGCGCCCGCCTTGCCCTGCGGGCGGGACTAAAGACCGCGGCGATGAGCTACCTGGGGGCGACTTCGGCAATCACCCTGGGCTTCGGCGTTGAGGCCGGAGCCGTCGGAGTGGACTACGCCCTCAGCCCCTACGGCGACCTGGGCATGTCCCACCGCCTCGGCCTTAAAATAAAATTCGACTCTCTCTCGGCCAAAAGCGACGAAATAACCGTAAATAAAGGCGGCGTAAAGGTACAACGCAAAGCCGCGGACGTTTACAAAGAGACCATGCGGTGGTTCTCCGATAAAGCGGCCTCTGAAAAACTCAGCCGCGGAGAGCAGGACCTTATACTCCGGCGCATAATGGACAAGTTCGCGCCGCTGGGAGTAGACGTGACGGAAGCCAGGCAGAAGCTGGGAGGGGGAACAGGTGCTCCGAAGTAAACTCCCGGCCGCCCTGCTGCCGCTGCTCCTGCTGGCCGCGCCGCTGCAAGCCCAGGACGCCCTGGACCGCGGCGCCGGTTTTTTTCTGACCGGCAGGCTGAACAGGGCTATTAAATTTTTTTCCGGTACCGTTAAACAGAACCCCAATGACGCCAGGGCCAAGGAAATACTCGGCTACTGCCTGGTTATTAAGGGCAAAGAAGCCCTGAGGGAAGGACGCTACGAGGAGGCCCGTACAGCGCTTTCCGGGGCGCAGGATTTCTTTCCTAAGAACAGGGAGCTTAAGCTCCTGGGGCTGCTTGCCGAACTGGACCAAACCGCCCCTACCCCCTCGATACCGGTCTCAACGGAAGCGCTTACCACTACCGCAGAAACCAACGCTATCTTTGAATGCCTTTTCGGGGACGGACCCTGCTCAAAGGGCGGCCGCTACGCCGTGCATATCGTACGCAAAGGCGAAACCATGGCTGAAATAGCCATAAAATATTATAAAGACATGACTAAATGGGAAAAGATCTGGGGGGCCAATCCGCAGATCCCCAATCCTCACCGCCTTGAGAAAGGCATGAAACTGCTTATCCCGCTGGATTAATAGCAAACATGAACGAACCAAAAGACCTTTACTCCTGTCTGGCGGCAACCTCCTTAAAACATCCGGGGGAAACCGCTTTTGTGACAGGGAAAAACCGCCTAACCTGGAGCGAGGTTTTTACAGCTGCAAACCGCGCCGCTGACATGTTCCGGGAGCTGGGCCTCCGGAAAGGCGACCGCGCCGCCATAGTTCTGCGCAATTCCCCCGAGTTCATAATCGCCTATTTCGCCCTGGTAAAAATGGGCGCGGTGGCCGTGCCTGTAAACTTCCTGGTGTCCAAGGCCGAGGAAATTACCTATATCCTGCAGAATTCGGACTGCAAGGGCGTAATAACGGAGAGTGAATTCGTAAAAAACTACTTCTCGGTAAAAAGCAGCCTGCCGGGGCTGAAGTTCATAATCTCCGCCGACCACTGCAAACTCAACGGCGTTACGGAATTCTGGCCCGGCCTCAGGCAAGCCCGGCCCCGGGACTTCAAATCGGAGGCCGGGGAACACGACGTCGCCACTATACTTTATACCTCCGGAACCACCGGCCACCCTAAGGGAGTTCTCCTCACGCATCACAACATGATAGAGAACGCCAGGGCCGCGATTAATATCCTGGAACCCTCAAAGAAAGACGTCTTCATGGCACTGCTCCCGATGTTCCACACCTTCTCCTGGACCGGAAACGTAATAACGCCAATGCTCCTGGGCTCCAAGACTCTTATAGTAAAGAACATAACGCCGCCGAAACTCTGGCTGCAGGCCATGGGCCGCGAGGGGGTAAGCGTAATGATAGCCGTGCCCCAGATCTACGGGGTTCTGGCCAGGGAGGCCCGCGGCTTCAAGAAATTCTTCCTCAGGTTCTGGAGCCTGCGCAAAGTCCGGCTTTGCCTGTCAGGGGCCGCCCCGCTCAGCCATGCCATCAGTTCTAAATTCCACAAAGCCTTCGGCCTGCATATCCTGGAAGGCTACGGGCTTACCGAAACCAGCCCGGTAATAACCATAGTCCCGCCCAAAGCGCGCAGGCCCGGCTCGGTGGGCAAAGCTATCCCGGGCGTAAAAATACGGATCTTGGGCGAGGATGGCCGCCACCTCTGTAACGGAGAAGAAGGCGAGATCTGCGTTACGGGGCCGGGCATAACCCGCGGCTACCACGGCAACGATCTCGCTACCAGGGACCTGTTCACCCAGGACGGCTGGCTCCGGACCGGCGACATAGGCGTCCTGGACGCCGACGGCTTCCTCTTCATCCGCGACCGGAAAAAAGATATGGTAATAGTCAAAGGCCTGAAGGTTTTCCCGGCCCAGGTTGAACAGGTTATAAACGCGCACCCGAAGGTCCTGGAGAACGCCGTCATCGGCATCCCCGACGGGAACGGCAACGAGACGATGAAATGCTTCTGCGTGGCCAGGCCGGAAACGCCGCTTGAAAAATCCGAAGTAATGCGGCATATAAGGACCAGCCTCGACCCCTACAAGCGGCCCAGGGAAGTGGAAATGGTCAAGTCACTCCCGAAGAACACCCTTCAGAAGGTGCTCAAGCGCGAACTGCTCAGGCGTGAACTTGAAAAGCGGGCGATGAAACTTCAGTGAGACAACAACAGGATTGCGTCGGCAGCTGCCGGTTGAGATTAGCGCGAACTTTCGCCTGCCAGCCGCCAGTACTCCGATCCGATCTATAAGGCTTTAAAATGAAACTAGCAAGCGTAATAACCGGCATATTCAAAGATGTTTACCTTGTTGGCGGAGCTTTGCGGGACGCGCTGCTTAAGCGCCCTTTCAGGGATATAGACCTGGCAGTTCCGCCCTCGGCCGACTTCAAAGCCGGGACCCGGCGCCTGGCCCGCAAGCTCGGGGCCTCCTGCTTCCCGCTGGACGAAGAAAACCAGATTTACCGCCTGACGCAGCGCAAAGCCCCGTTCACCCAGCTCGACATAATGCCTTTAGCGGGCGGCTCGCTTGAAGCCGACCTCAACAGGCGCGATTTCACAATAAACGCGCTGGCCCTGAAACTCACCCCCGCGGCTGAATTTACCGCTGACAAAAAAACAAATAATTTCCGCCTGCGCCTGGACCGGGCCAAAGTCACCGACCTCTGCGGAGGACTTAAAGACCTGTCCGCCGGTATTATCAGGCCGGTCTCGCCGGGGATCTTCAAAGAAGACCCGGTCCGCCTGCTCCGGGCCTTCCGCGTGGCGGCAGCTCTGAATTTCAGGCTTACTCCTGGAACATTGAAAGCCGTTAAAAAACATTCTGCCCTGATAGCCTCTACCGCGCAGGAGCGGGTAAGAGAAGAGCTTATGCGGCTCTTCGAGAGCCCAGTCTCCCATAAATGGCTGGAGCTGATGCATAAGCACGGGCTGCTCTGCGCCGTCTTCCCTGATCTTGCCGGCCAGGAAACCTGCGCTACGGACTACTACGGCAAAGGGGGGGTGCTCACCCATACCCTCCGCGTAGTGGAACGGATGGACCACCTGTTACAGGATCTCTCAGGCTATCTCCCGGGCCACAAGAAAGTGGCGGACCTGATGCCCGCCCCCCGGATTCTTAAATTCGCGGCCCTCCTGCACGATATCGCTAAGCCGCCGAAGGCGGCTATCATAAAGGGGCGCATGCGCTTCTTCGGCCACGAGGAGTACGGCGCGATAATGGCGGAGAAAGTAATGGAGCAGTTCCGCTTTTCGCGCGAGGAGATCCGGCTGGTTTCAAAAATTATAGGCACCCATCTGCGCCCCGGCAATTTGGCCGCTAACGATATTATTTCGGACAGAGCGATGTTCCGCTTCTTCAGGTCCATGGGGGAATATACCGTCCCGCTGCTGATCCTTTCCTGGGCGGACCACGCCAGTTATGTTTCAGCCGCCCGGCTCAAGACTATGAAGCCCCGGCTGCAGGACGCTCCGGCCCCGCTCAAAGCCGGCCTGCCTTACAATTCGCCCAAGAAAACGCTGCGTTATATGCAGGTCCTCAACCAGCTCCTTAACGTCTATATCAAAAAGAACATGAAGTCCCGCTCCGCCAGGCTGATAGACGGCAATGACGTGATAAAAGCGCTTAAACTGCCCGAAGGCCCGCGCATAGGGGAGATCCTTGAAAAAATACACCTGCTCCAGTTCGAGTGCAAAATCAGAACCCGGGAACAGGCCCTGAAAGCTCTTAAAGGCCTGAAGGGCTGACTGTCAGCAGCGAACAGGTTTAATAATAAGAACTCACAAAAACCGGAAGCCTCCTTTTTTATGGAGTTTGCCCGAAAGGCCTACAAAAGCGTAGGCCTTTTTTCTTTATAAAGACGGCCTCATGGCACCTGAAGAATAACAAGCTGAAAGCTATAGTATATCCGCAGGCCGGAGGACAAACATATGAAAATTAAATTTGCGCTTTCCGCGGGGCTCATACTTCTTACAGGTGTGGGCTTGGCTTTTGCGGGCAAAGCTACTAAGCCCGCGGCGGACCGGCCTGCGGCAGTTGAACAGCAGGAAATGAAAGTTAAAGAATTAAAAGATATTCTTTTTAAACTCGTCCGCCAGGACGAATACCTGGATGAAGCAATAGAGTCCCTGGATTCCACCGAAGGCCCCATAGGACAGCAGGACATTTCCGCGCTAGGCTTCAGCCTTAAATCCATAACAAAAAACCTGAGCCTGGTTTCCGCCCTTAACAAAACCGAGTTTTCCGCCATGCAGCCCGGCTCTAATCTTTCCAAATACACCAACGCCATACTCAGCTACAGCCGCAAAGTTAACCGCAAGGCGGTGAAAGTAAACGGCCTTGTTGTACGGCTGGCAGCCAGTAAGAAGAAAGCCGGAATGCGCGACGCCGTTTCCTCAGGCAAAACCG
>MNUR01000022.1:0-1877 GCA_001871115.1 Elusimicrobia bacterium CG1_02_56_21
TCGGGCGGGCAAAAAATAAAATTAAATTATAATTTTCCGTCGGGGGAAGTTCAGAAACTGCACGCGCTGCCTGGGTTCGGCAGCGTGGATTTCTGCAACTGCAAAGTGTGGCGCTGTTCCCAGGACATCGCACGAAACTACTTTGCGCAACATCCTGAGGTAACTTTATAAGTTCCGCTTCCTCACCCGTCCTGGGATCGAAAAGGTAGGCCAATCTTATCCGCGAGATGCCGCACGGTCGGCCACGCCGCGCGGCCGCCCATGCTTGTCGCAGGTTAGCCGGGTTCGCAGGCTTCCGGCACGCCGCGCGCCGTAAGTTCTGCTCCCAAGGTATGGGGAAGCTTATTTTTTAGCATAAGCATCACCCCCTTCCCGTCCGCCAGTGGCGGCCGGGTTTCGGCTTCGCCGTACATCCCGGAAAATTATTTCCCGCGCGCATCAACTCTTTGTCATAGTTACCGTGGCTTTAGCCTTATTCCCCGCAGCCTTGGCTTTGTAAGGCCGCGTACAGGTGTTGATATAAGAAAGGCCAGGAGCCTTTCTTAGGGCGGTGTCATTTCGCCATGCGCCTGGCTATGGCTTCGAAGGCGGCGGAGTATTTCTCCTCCAGCGCGCTAATTTTACCTGTCATGAGAATCTTGTACTCATCCGACAGCCAGCTTACTTCCTCCCGCAGCTTTTTCAGTTGGGCATCCATGGCCGCCATTTCGCCGCCTAAGCTTTTCTTCACCCGGTCTTCCGCATCTGAAAACATTTTTTTATGGATAGCTTCACTGCCGGTAAGCCTGGCGGACATGTCAGACAGGGAAAGGTGCATAGTGTTCACCGCTTCTACAAGCTTAGTGTTCAGCTGCGCAACCAGGTCCCGCAGATATTCGCTCAAACCCTCGGCGACGAGCTTAGCCTCGGCGTATTTATTCAGCTGCGCCTGCTGTGAAGATACAAGCACTTTAAGCTCGGCTATAAGATTCTCAGAACGCTCCATGCGCACGGCAAGCCCGGCTGGGGCCTCTAAGGATTGGGCCGAACTGTCTGGCCGCGCGGCGCCTTTAAGCGCGGCCAGCTCTTCTTTAAGTTCATTCATTGCGGCTTCAAGCGCGGCTATTTTTCCGTCCTCGGCGTGGACCGGCGCCGCCGGAGCGGGAGGAACAACCGTGGAGCCCTGGAAAGGCGCGGCCGGAGGGACCGGCGCGGGAGCGGCATCCCCCTGCGTCGTTTTAAATTTAGAAAAGAAACCGCCTTCGTCTTCTGGCTTCATAAATTCTCTGTTTTCAGTCGGTTTTCATCAGGGAGATTTCTATCCGGCGGTTTTTGGCGCGCCCCTCAGCCGTCGCATTATCTCCGACCGGGAGATTCTCCCCATAGCCTATGCCGGCCAGTTGTTTAGCGCTAATCCCCTGCTCTGACATGAACAGCAGCACAGAATATGCCCTGGCCATAGAAAGCTCCCAGTTGGACGAATACTTCCCGTGCCTTATCGGGATATTATCCGTGTGCCCTTCTATTATTATGCGGTTAGGGACTTTTTTAAGTTCGGCGGCTATAGGCGCAAGCACCTTCTTGGCCGGCTCCTTCAGGTCCGCCGCGCCGGAAGAAAAAAGCACACCCTCCGTCAGCACCAGCTTAACCATGCGCGCGTCGGACTGTATCTGCACCAGGCTGGAAACTCCCCCTGCCGCCATCGACTCCTTGAGATTGTTCTCCATCTTGGACTCGGTCTCCTGCGCCCTGACCCTTTCCATCCGCTTCGCGTCGGTTTTGCCGCCGAAAGACTTCTGTATGTTAGCGAGGGATTCCTCATATTTGCGGCTTTTCGACTTGTCGGTTTTGGTCATAGAGAAAGAAAACATCATTAAAAAAAATATCATCAGGTAACT
>MNUR01000022.1:1884-6901 GCA_001871115.1 Elusimicrobia bacterium CG1_02_56_21
TCGCCGTAGGTTACAGCCCATAAGGCGCCCTTATTGAGTTGGTTTTCAAGTTCATCGCGCCGGTTGCGGTAAATCATGGTTTTTTACCGACCTATTTATATATAAGAAAAGCCTGTAAGCGTCTTTCCACCACTATCGGCATACTGCCTTTCATAATTTCAAGGACGCCCTCAAGGATCATGGACTTAAGTTTAACACGCAGCCAGATCCGCGCACGTATCTTGCAGGAGATGGGCACGCAAACCATATTGGCGAATAAAATACCGTAGAAAGCCGAAGTTATAGCCACGCCCATGGCCGGCCCCACGCTTTCAGGGTCGGAAAGCTGTTTTAAAACGCTGATAATGCCTATAAGCGTGCCAAGCAGACCAAACATGGGGGCAAGAAGCCCCATGGTTCTGTAAACATTGGCTATCTCGTTCATCTCGTCGGCGGCCTGGTTGATCTCCTGCTCAATCACCTGCTTGGTAAATTTATAATCATTACTATCCAGCGCGGCGTCGGAAACTCTTCCAAGGAACCCGTCGGCCAGCTTTCTATCCACATCTTTAAGGGCGGAAAGACCTTTCATGCGGCACTGTTCAGCTACAGCCACCAGCACCGGCAAAGTCTTCTTAAGATGCGCGGCTTCGTCATCAAGCATAAGCGATTTTAATTCAGTAACGGCTTTTACCAGATAATCGAGAGGCGAGCTTAACAGCATTGCCACAGAAACTCCGCCAAGCACTACAAAAACGCCGTGCATATTAAATAGTGAAGACGTAATCTGGTTTGTAGCTATGCCTGTAAAAATAAGCGCCACAAAAGCTATCACTCCGAACACGGTGCCGAAATCCATATTTTTCTCCCCTTAATTGAGACTTAAACCCTCACCTCTGTTTAATCACGCGCCGAGGACCTTTTTTATAGGCTTAAGCGCTTCCTGCTTTACCCCCCGGAAGACCTCCAGGGCCAAGCCCAAATCACGGGTGGCGGAATCCAGGAAAGCGGTCTGCCTGTGGGCGATAAATGCCGCGTCTGCTCCGGGGGAACCGGCGGACTTACGGGCGTCGGCGCTAGTCCTGGCCAGCGTTTCATAAGCCGCGCAAAAAGCTTTTTCCAGATTATCAAAGCAGGCGGTTATAAAGCCGAGCTCGTAGGGCGCTGAATTCGAGACAAGCCTGCCGGCCGCAGAATCAGCCGCTTGTGCCCCGCCGGCCGCAAGCGCCCGCTTCAAATCTTCCACTATGCCGAGAGTCTCTTTCCGGGAAGCCTCCATGCCGGCGGAAACATCCCGCAGACCGGAGCGGAATTCTTCGCCGGATGAGACCATCTTTCCGAACTCGTCAGCCATGGCGGCCTCCACCTTCTCGATCCCTTTAAAAGAAGTCACGCTCAGTACGCGAAGCTCCTCGTTATTCTTCTCTGCAGCTTGCACCGCCGCCGCCATCTGCGAGGAGAAGCCGGCGTAGAGGGTTTCCATATCGGAGAGTTTTTCCGAAAAAGCGTTTTCCAGCCGTGAGACCTTGCCGGCTATACTGTCGGACAGCAGGCGCATATCACACAGGTCCTTTTCTCGCGCCGCGTTCTCAGCCTCCAACCTGCCTGCCAGCGGCCCCACTGCCTCCGCTAAAATTTTCTCCGTAAGTTTCCCTCCGAGCAGTTCAAAGCCCTCAGAAATCTCTTTCTTCAGGCTAATACGCAACTTCACCAGCTCTTCCAAGTCGCGCGCGCTTTCAGCGTCCAGCCTGGCCGCCAGAGGCTCCAGTGTTTCTTTTTTAAACTTATCCGCCAGTTTCGCGCCGTGCAGTTCAAAATCCGCGGAGAGTTCCGCCTTCAGACCGGCCTGAAGCTTCTCTATCCCCCCCGCTGGCGCGTGCGGCGGCGGAGCCTCCGCACGCGGGACGGAGAGCTCCATTATTTTAAATTCCAGCGCTTCAATACGTGCCCTGGCTTTTTCCAGTTCCAGGCCGCGTGAACGCTCAGTCTCGGACTCGGCCTGCTGCCGTTTTACCGCGGCCAGAAATTCTTCCATCTCGCGGCGGGATTCCTTGCGCGCCTCTTCGCGGCCTTTCAGTTCGTAAGCGAAGGCCAGCCCTTTTTCCTGCGACTCCCGCAGTTTTGACTCCATCTCGGTCATCCTGGCCTTCAGGTAGTCGATTATTTCCCGGTCTTGGGACGGCCCCGACGGCGGTTTTTCCGGAGGGGCAGGCACTTTGAAAGGCACGGGCGGCGGCGCGGGCACGGGCGGCGGCGCGGGGACGGGCGCCGGGGCAGGGGCGGGGCGGAAAATGGCGAATAGCGGGCCGCCCCCCTCCTCCCCGCTGCCGGCGAGACCTTTCAATGATTTATCGTTTTCCTCGTTCATACCTCATGCCCGATGGCGGCCGCGGAAGAAACCACCGGCTTTTTTATCCTGCCCTCATTTATAAGCTTCCAGGCTGCGGCCAGAAGTTCTTCAACCGCTGCGTCTATCTTGCTTTCAGGCGGTGTACCGTACTTCATTGTCTGCTCCAGCATAGTCCAGGCGCGCGCGGTCATGTTGCCCTTTAACCTTTCTTTAGCCGCATCCGGCATTCGGGCTGCCACAGCCGCCCATTTATCAACAGGGACCGCTCCGGCCAGCAGGGAGAAATCCTTATCCTCCAGCAGCCACAGGTCTTCCGGCAACAGCACCCGGCCGCGCACCATGGTGGCCACCTCCGGATGGCTTTTTTCAAGGTTACTAAGCAACCGCTGATTTGACTTTAAATCCGAATTATTAATAACTTCCAGCACCTTCTCATAGCCGCCCACCGCCCCGCTCATACGCCGTTCCACCTCTTCCTTTATCTTTATTATCATGTCCGGGTCCACAAATCTCACTTTAGCCATACTGGCTACAACTTCGGAAGCTTTCTCCGGCGGGAGCAACCCTATAAACCGGCTCCTGAGAGCCGCCGGCAGATGCACCGCTATCAGAGAGATATCCTCAGGCGCGTCCTTAGCAAGCATACTGACCATCAGGCCCAAATTCTCCGCTCTCACATTAAAAACCACTCCATCGGGCGGCGCTTCACCGGCTTGCTCCGGGGGACTTTCCCCGTCCGCCGGCTTATGCTCCAATGCGGGCGCCCCATCCAGCTCAACCGCCGACCCTATGCAGCCGCCCATTTCCATGCTTATCTTCTGCGGCTGCGCCGAGCCGGCCATGTTGTTGACCGCTCCGGCCATCTTTAAAAATCCCATCCCCACTATGATCATACCGACTATCGCGATGATAGATATTATCCCGTACTTCACCAGCATATTCATCGTTTCAGGCGTGTACCAGATAGGCGCAAAGCGCGCCCGCGTCACTATTATTTCATCGCCGCGCGCCGCATCCATGGCTAAAAGGCCGCTCACTACCTCCTTAACCTTCTGCGCCTCCGCCGCCGCTATATCCTCATTCAGTACTAAAGACACAATAAGGCGCTTTACCATGGCAACAGGGAAGACCACCTCACGCTGCATCTTTCCGCCCTCCGCCGGCGGCATCGGGTTCAGCCTGGACAACACGGGAAAACCGGGCAAAAGCTCCGGGGAGGCCGCGCCGCCTTCGGCCTTGTTGATATTAGCCCACTTATACGGCAGATTCTCTCCGGCGCCCTTCGCTCCCACGGACGACACGCTTTCCCGGACTGAAAAATCTATAGTAGCCTGTACCGCCACCTTGGCCTTGCCGGGGCCAAGCAGGTTAATAAGCACCTCTTCCGCTTTCTGCTCCAGAGACTTCTCATAGCGCGCTTTCTCTTCCAGGTTGGCCCCCGCGGCAAGCGGCAACGCCTGCGAGGCCGCGAGTCCGCAACACAGCGCCAGGACGCCGCGGATATAAATAGATGTTCTCCGTATAGTTCTGGTCATAGTGAATAGAATTCCCGGCGCCTCGTGTTCATATATCTATATTATAGAAACGGTCTATTTCAAAATAGTTACAATAAGATTTAACATTAGTAAAAAAACTCACTTTCTGCGGCTTTCAAGAATCTCCGCCGCTTTTAAAAGCACCCTGTCGGGAGGGGTCATCTTGGGGAAAAAACAGATGAAGCCCGGAGTTGTGGTAAAAACCTTGTTCAGCTCCGCATCCATATAATTTTCCCCGGTCATTACCACAAAAGGGATATCACTAAAGCGCGGGTCCTGCGCGGCCAGGCACGTAAGCTCTATCGCGAATTCCCTGCCGGACATTTCCGGCATGGCGATATCTAAAACCATAAAATCCGGCACACTGTCCTTAAGCGCGTCCAAAGCCTGTCTCCCGTTCCTGGCGAATGCCACTTCATGGCCGGCATCTAAAAAAACGAACCCAAACAGATCCCGGATAGTGGGTTCATCGTCGATAATAAGTATTTTAGCCATAGTCTTACCCCGGGATACTCCGCCTATAGGCCGCCGGCTCCGTCCGCGCCTGCACCGCGCAAGGGAACGGCAAAAATAAATCTGCTGCCCTTCCCCACTTCAGACTCCACCCAGATGCGCCCTTTATGCAGCTCCACGGCCATCTTGCACATGGCAAGCCCAAGCCCGAAGCCCATATACTTATGCTCTTCCATTTGCGCATACTTCCTGAAGATTTCCCCGCGCTTATCTTCCGGGATGCCCGGCCCGGTGTCTTCAACGGTAAACACCGCCTCACCGGAAACTTCCCGGCACGAGATAGAAACAACCCCTCCCGCCTGGGTAAACTTCAGGGAGTTGCCTGCCAGGTTGGTTATAACACGTTCGAGCAAAACCATATCCCCCGCCAGAATAACCGCAGTCGGCGGAGGGGCCACGGAGAACTTAATACCCTTGCGCGCGGCCAGCGGCTCGTGAATTTCAAACACGCGCGCGCATAAGGCGCCGGCGTCTATAACCTCCTCCTTCAGTTTCATTTCGCCATGTTCGAGTTTTATAGTGTTAAGGATATCATCTATCATCCCGTTCAGACGGTTTGCGGCACGCAGTATAACCTTCAAGAATTTAGTCCCTTCCGCAGAAGCCTCCGTATACTTCCCGAGCAAGGACGCGTAACCCT
>MNUR01000070.1 GCA_001871115.1 Elusimicrobia bacterium CG1_02_56_21
CCTCTCGTACTAGGAGCAGCTCCTCTCAAATATCCTTACGCCCACGACGGATTAGGACCATACTGTCTCACGACGTATTGAACCCAGCTCGCGTACCGCTTTAATGGGCGAACAGCCCAACCCTTCCCACCTGCTTCAGCGGGAGGATGCGATGAGCCGACATCGAGGTGCCAAACCTGGTCGTCGATGTGGACTCTTGGACCAGATCAGCCTGTTATCCCCGGGGTAGCTTTTATCCGTTGAGCGATGGCCCTCCCACGAGGTACCACCGGATCACTATGACCGACTTTCGTCCCTGTTCGGCCCGTCGGCCTCACAGTCAAGCTTCCTTCTACCATTGCGCTCGACAGGCGATTTCTATTCGCCTTGAGGAAACCTTGGTACGCCTCCGTTACTCTTTGGGAGGCGACCGCCCCAGTCAAACTGCCCACCTGCCAATGTTCTTCGGCCGGATCACGGCTACGAAGTTAGATTCACAATTTCAATAGGGTGGTATTTCACCGTTGCCTCCGCCAGGGCCAAAACCCTGACATCACCGGCTCCCACCTATCCTACGCAACTAAAACCGTAAATCAATGACAAGATACAGTAAAGCTCCACGAGGTCTTTTCGTCTAGATACGCGCAGCAAGCGTCTTCACTTGCACCACAATTTCGCCGAGCTCTACGTTGAGACAGCGGGATCTTTGTTATGCCATTCGTGCAGGTCGGAACTTACCCGACAAGGAATTTCGCTACCTTAGGACGGTTATAGTTACCGCCGCCGTTTACTGGGGCTTAAGTTCGAAGCTTCGCCTTGCGGCTAACCCCTCCCCTTGACCTTCCAGCACCGGGCAGGCATCAGGCCCTATACGTCATCTTGCGATTTCAGCAGAGCCCTAAGTTTTTGTTAAACAGTCACGATCCCCATTTCACTGCGGCCCTTTCACCGCGTGGTCTTTAAATCCCACACCGCTACCGGGGCGCTCCTTATTCCGAAGTTACGGAGCCAGTTTGCCTAGTTCCTTAACGTAGATTATCTCGCGCACCTTAGTATACTCAACTCGCCCACCTGTGTCGGATTACGGTACGGTTATAATGGAAACTCCCTACGAAGATTTTCTTGGCAGCGTGGTTGGGCCACTTCGCGCGGTTTAACCCGCACTTGTCTCGATTTCCAGCTTTAACGGTCAAACGGATTTTCCTATCTGACCTGGCCTTCCATCTTTCTCCGGGACAACCTTTACCCGGTAGGCTTACCCTCCTGCGTCCCTCCTTAGGTGATAACGCGTCCACTATAGTTCTGGAATATTAACCAGATGTCCATCGTCTACGCCTTTCGGCCTCGACTTAGGACCGACTGACCCTGAGCCGACGAACGTTGCTCAAGGAACCCTTAGGCTTTCGGTGACAAGGATTCTCACCTTGTTTATCGCTACTTATTCCGGCATCCTCGCTTCTTGGCGCTCCAGCGCTCTTTTCAGTACGCCTTCGTTGCACCAAGAACGCTCCCCTACCACGTCCAAGAACTCGCGTTCAAGGACATCCGCGATTGCGGTGACATGCTTAGCCCCGTGTCATTTTCGGCGCAGGTTCGCTAGACTAGTGAGCTGTTACGCACTCTTCAAAGGGTGGCTGCTTCTAAGCCAACCTCCTAGCTGTTTGTGTAAACCCACATCCTTTGCCACTTAGCATGTACTTTGGGACCTAGATCGGCGGTCTGAGCTGTTTCTCTCTTGCACGTGAAGCTTTTCCCTCACGAACTGACTGCCGTGTTATACGCCGCAGTATTCGGAGTTTGATTGAGTTCGGACCGGGGGTCGCCCAGCCTACATCATTCAGTGCTCTACCCCTGCGGGTTAATCCACGACGCTATCCCTATAGATATTTCGGGGAGAACTAGCTATCACCAAGTTCGATTGGCCTTTCACCCCTTACCCAAGCTCATGTAGAAACTTTTCAACGTTTAACACTTCGGACCTCCATCACCGGTTAAGGTGACTTCATCCTGGCCAGGGTAAGATCACTTGGCTTCGAGTCTACTAATACGAACTAATCGCCCTATTCAGACTTGCTTTCGCTACGGCTCCGTGGTTTACAACCCACTTAACCTTGCTCGTACTACGTAACTCGCCGGATCATTCTTCAACAGGCACGCCATCGAGCATTCCCTTCCTTGCGGTCGGGCATAGCTCTTTGACAGTTTGTAGATATACGGTTTCAGGTTCTATTTCACTCCCGGTCACGGGTTCTTTTCGCCTTTCCCTCGCGGTACTTGTTCACTATCGGTCACTAGAGAGTATTTAGCCTTGGAGAGTGGTCTCCCCAGATTCCCACCGGATTGCACGTGCCCAGTGGTACTTAGGTATCCTTCGGAAGCCGCTTTAATTTCGCCTACGGGACTATCACCCGCTATGGTCTCACTTTCCAGAGAGTTCGGCTATCTGACGGTTTGTAACTTCCCGGTTCTAAACCGGAAGGACCCTGCAACACCGCGCGAATAAATCCGCACGGTTTAGGCTGTTCCCTGTTCGCTCGCCACTACTAAGGGAATCTCGTTGATTTCTATTCCTCCAGGTACTGAGATGTTTCACTTCCCTGGGTTGTCTTCAGCACGCTATCTAAAGGCCTGACGGCCCTCACTTTACGTGAAGATTTAGGGGGAGTACCCCTAACGGTTTCCCGATTCGGAAATCCACGGATCAAAAGATATTTGCTCCTCCCCGTGGCTTATCGCAGCTTATCGCGTCCTTCATAGACTTCTAGTGCCAAGGCATCCACCATATACCCTTGTAGCTTGGCCTTATTTCTTAATCCTAAGCTATTTAAGGTATTTGTTTGTATTCTACTACCTTGTATCTGCTACTATTTTTGTTCGTTCATTACTATCACATTGTATACTTAAGGTGTGATTATTGTGTGCTGTCTTAATTATGCTTAATTAAGACGCTTTTGCTTTAAAATTCGTTTTAGTCTTGCCCACTCCCGAAGGAGAATTACGGGTCGACCGTTAGAATTTGCGCTTGAATTTTCAAAGAACCGAAAATTTGTTGTATCAAGTTAACGCCGCTGCGGCGGAACTGATGTAAGGTCCGGGGCCGGTCTGCCTAAATCTGGTGGAGCAGACAGGGATCGAACCTGCGACCTCCTGCTTGCAAAGCAGGCGCTCTCCCAACTGAGCTACTGCCCCGAATTGGCCGCCAGGGTGAAAACATTGGGCCCGGGAGGTCTCGAACCTCCGACCCCTCGCTTATCAAGCGAATGCTCTACCCCTGAGCTACGAGCCCAAAAAAACTTATGTATAAATGGTCACCCTGAACTATTGTATAGGTATCGGATTGCTCCTTGCCTACACCTTTCGTCAATGGCACCGACCTATATTTTCCGTGAAGAAAATAATAAAGGAGGTGATCCAGCCGCACGTTCTCGTACGGCTACCTTGTTACGACTTCACCCCAATCACCAATCACAACTTGGGGCCTCGAGTATCCGGGGCACTTCTGTTGCAATTGACTTTCGTGGTGTGACGGGCGGTGTGTACAAGGCCCGGGAACGTATTCACCGCAGCCTGCTGATCTGCGATTACTAGCGATTCCAGCTTCATGAGGGCGAATTGCAGCCCTCAATCTGAACTAGGGTGCAGTTTTGGGATTGGCTCCACCTTACGGTATTGCGACCTTCTGTCTGCACCATTGTATCACGTGTGTAGCCCTGGACATAAAGGCCATGATGACTTGACGTCGTCCCCACCTTCCTCCGTGTTATCCACGGCAGTCTCCTGAGAGTCCTCTCCTTGCGGAGTAGCAACACAGGACAAGGGTTGCGCTCGTTGCGGGACTTAACCCAACATCTCACGACACGAGCTGACGACAGCCATGCAGCACCTCGGCTAGCTTTCTTGCGAATCGCCTCTACTTTCATAAAGGCTACTACTAGTCGTTCGAGCCCAGGTAAGGTTCTTCGCGTAGCGTCGAATTAAACCACATGATCCACCGCTTGTGCGGGCCCCCGTCAATTCCTTTGAGTTTTAACCTTGCGGCCGTACTCCCCAGGCGGTAGACTTAATGCGTTAGCGTCGGCACGGAAGGGGTCGATACCTCCCACACCTGGTCTACATCGTTTACGGCTAGGACTACCAGGGTATCTAATCCTGTTTGCTCCCCTAGCTTTCGTGTCTCAGCGTCAATTGCGGCCCAGTAACCTGCCTTCGCCTTTGGCGTTCTTCCAGATATCTACGCATTTCACCGCTACACCTGGAATTCCAGTTACCTCTACCGAATTCAAGAAGCCCAGTTTCCGCCGGCATTTCATAGTTGAGCTATGAGATTTAACAACGGACTTAAGCTCCCGCCTACACACGCTTTACGCCTAGTAATTCCGAGTAACGCTTGCCACCTACGTATTACCGCGGCTGCTGGCACGTAGTTAGCCGTGGCTTATTCGCAGAGTACCGTCAAATCCTTGCGGATATTCGTCCCCTGCAAAAGAAGTTTACGATCCGAAAACCTTCGTCCTTCACGCGGCGTCGCTGGATCAGACTTTCGTCCATTGTCCAAAATTCCCCACTGCTGCCTCCCGTAGGAGTAGGGCCCGTGTCTCAGTGCCCTTGTGGCCGGTCATCCTTTTAGATCGGCTACCCGTCATAGCCTTGGTGGTCCGTTACACCACCAACTAGCTGATAGGCCGCAAACTCCTCCTCGAACGACCCTTGCGGGCCTTTCATCCCCTCGGAATGCTCCGTGAAGATTGTATGGGGTATTAGCTCGACTTTCGTCGGGTTGTCTCCCATTCGAGGGCAGATAGTTTACGTGTTACTCACCCGTCTGCCGCTAGGCTCGTACAGACACCTCGCTCGACTTGCATGTGTTAGGCACGCCGCCAGCGTTAACTCTGAGCCAGGATCAAACTCTCCAAAAAATCCGTAACCGCTAATAGCTGGCATTGCTGCCGACCATTAACAATTAGCATTTACGGAGGAGTTCTAATTAGCTCTTAATTACTTTGTATATAACCAACTTAGTTATCACACCAATTAGGTAATTGCTTTTGTGTTTATTACACCATCAACACAGTCCTCAGGATCGCATAAAAGTTCAGACGGGTTTTAAGGCCCGGCCTCTTTTATAATCCCCTGGCTTCTGCGTTCAGGGTGCCCATTTATACATAATTTTTTAGAGAGCAAACTCTATCCAGTTTCGTGGAATACACTCCACTGGTACGAGTCGTTTGTCACGGTCAAGGCTTGTGTACTTGACTGTGAATAAATCTTATCACAAAACCGCGAACCTTGTCAACTATTATTTTTCACGTCGGAGAAAACGATTTTTGAAATGTCGCTTTTCAAAACTTTCGGTTTATTTCAGTGATGCTTTTGCTTTTAAAAAGAACTTCGGACTTTGTCCATGCCGTATCAGGAGCTATGCTCATCTAACGGCCAAGGTTGCTGGTTCCGGCCCTTTCGGGCGCTGCTTGTTTCCGACAACATAGTTAGTATAGCACAAATAAAAAAATCCTGTCAACATTTATTTTCAATTGTTTTAAAATATCTTTTTCCCGGCCGTTTCACGTCGGAGAATACTATAGCATATCCACTCTGATCAACGCGAGCCGCCTTGCATCTATGCGAAAAGCAAGCGGGAGACCTGGCCTGCCGGGTTAGCAAAACCTTCCGAAGGCCGAGGCTTGTGTAGCGCCGCGTGGCGCACCGCCACTTTCTTGCCCGGAGGAGGAGTGATGCCACGGTGGCCGCCTGATGCGCATAGCGCTCGATGCGGCACGGCCATAGGCCAGTGGCCGAACGCGTTTTGCTTTCCGGCCGGCCAGGCAGGCCCGCCCGAGCTCCATAAGCCTGAAAGCCCGCTCTCTTCCATAATAAAGCGAAAAGCCGGCTTCCTGCCGGCCTTTTCGTTTTCCCTGCTTTTTTTAGGTATATATAATTATAAGATAATTATATTTATAAATACACATTATGGGAGCCCTATTTTACCGCCCATTTTGAGCGCCGCGTCTATAGCGTCCATACGCCTGGCTATAGCCTCGAAAGCCGCATACTTGCCCTCCAGAGCGCGCATCTTGCGCTCCGCCACCACCGTATAATCGTCCGAAAGCCTGATCATGTTCTCGCGCAGCCACTTCAACTGGCCGTCCACGCTCTTCAGCTCGGGCTCAACGCTTTTTCGCAGGCGCTCTTCCGCCTCGGTGAATATTTTCTTGTAGAGTATTTCATTGGCGGTCAGCCTGCCGGAAAGTTCCGCCAGCCCGGCGTGCATCGCCGTTTCCGCCTCCGCCAGTCTATCGCTGAGCCTGGCCACTGATTCCTTCAGATACTCGTCAAATTTCTCGGCCATAGGCTTCTGTTCCGCGCTCTTAACATAGCCCTGCATCTCGCCCAGCGCCTTGCGGCAGCCCCGCTCCACGCCGGAGAACTCCTCCGAATAGAGAGAAAGCCGGCTCTTCATCTCTTCAAGTGATTCCAGCGCACCCGAAACATTTACACGCAGCGCGTCCACTTCTTCCCTGGGCGCGAGCGCGTCCAGGCTTGCCCTGATTTGCGACTGCTGGCCGGGCTGCAGCGTTTTAATTTCACCTATAGCCGCCTCGGCCCTTTCCAGCCGGGCAGCCAGTTCCCCCTCGCGCGCGAAAGCGCGGCCAAGCCCCTCCAGGGAAGCGGCCAGGTCCGTAATGCGCAGATCTATATTTTTCACCTCGTCTTTAGAGACCGCTTTCCCCGCGCGGGACGCCGCACTTTCTTCATCAGCGGCCAGCTGCTTTCTCAGCTGCTCAAGGGTCTGCTCCGTGCGCGCCAGGCGGAAGGCGAACTCTTCGCCGCCAACGGTAGGCGGCAGAGGCGCCGCCTGGGGCGCGGGCCTGTTTTTTACGGCATCAAGTTCTGACTGCAGGGCAAGCACGGCAGCTTCCAGGCCGGCCAGCCTTTCGTCCCGCACAGGCGGCAGCGGAGGAGGCGGAGGCAGATTAGGACGCGGCGGAGGCGGCGGGGGCAAGGCGGCTTGCGGCGCGGCCTCGGCAGCAGGCTTGGGCCCGGGCGCCGGGTCTTTTTTTAATTTCGAGAAAATTGATCCACTGTTTTCTTCTAAAGACATTTTATCCCCCAGATATTCCTGGCCGCGGACGCTCCCGCTGTCTTCGCACCCGGCTTCGGCCTGGCGATGATTCCCTTAGCCGCCAGTTTTTCTGCCAGCTCCATGAAGCGCGCGAGAGCGGCCTCTTTTTCCTTCGGGCCCTGCTCCCCCTTGGGAGCCGCCTTTTCCAGCGCCAGTCCAAGCTTGCCGGGATACTGGTCTTTTATTTTTATCCTCAGCTTCTCGGGCAGGGCAGGCAGGAAGCCGCCCATGGTCTGCGGCGTCACGGCGGCCGCCAGCGCCTTGAAATCAGTTTCAGGCATAGCCCGCAAGTCCTCATCGAATATGAAGAAAGCGCGCAGCTCTGCTCCGCGGTCCGGGTCCGCAGTGACTATCTTTTCCAGAATTGCCTTTCTTTCTTTGTAGGGCAGGGCGGCAATAAAAGATGCGGCCTCGGCAGGGCTGCCGACCACGCCGTAAAGCCGGTTTTCAAGTTCGGCCTTCATGCCGCGGATCAGGTCCATATCCACATTGCGCGGGGTAGCCAGGCTGAGCAGAACTTTAGCGCGGGTCTCCGCGTTAAGCGCGGAAAAAAAAGCGCGCCCGGCTTCCGCAGGCAGGTGCGAAAGAACTATAGCGATATCCTCCGGCCCTTCGTTCTGCAGCAGCCCTGCCAGGGCCGGGCCCTGCTCCGGAGTAAAATTAAAGGTTACCCCGCCGGCTTCCTCTCTGTGCGGGGTCTCCGGAAGAAAATCGTCCATGGGCTCCCCGCCGTTACGGCGGGCCCGGGCCAATATAAGCGGCGCCATCAGCCACAGCGAGGCGCAGCAGACGGCCGCCACTGAAAGCGAGGCCAGGCCGACTATCATCACGTATTTCAAGTAATCCATAAGCGGTGCGATCCTCTGCTTATATTATCTTATAGGCGTGTATAAACGGTGTTGCGTAAAAATTAAAATATTATTGACCGGCTTTTTCCATACTCCGCTTATTAATATATAATTAAAACAATCTTCAGCAACGGAGCTATCATGAGTATTCATCATAACCAGCCCAAGGGCCTTTTTCTTTTATTCTTCGTGGAAATGTGGGAGCGCTTCTCTTATTACGGCATGAGGGCGCTCCTCGTGCTTTACATGGTAAAGTCCCTGCAGTTCACCACCGAGAAGGCAGGCCATGTCTATGGCTGGTATACCGGCCTCTTCTACCTGACCCCGCTGCTGGGCGGCTATATCGCCGACCGCTACCTGGGCCAGCGCAAAGCCATAGTGGCAGGCGGCGTCCTGATGGCCCTCGGCCATTTCGCCATGGCCTTCCCTTCCATGCCCTTCTTCTTCGGCGCGATGATCCTGCTGATCATGGGCAACGGCTTCTTCAAGCCCAATATCTCCACCGTGGTCGGCTCCCTCTACGAAGAGAACGACCCGCGCCGCGACGGCGGCTTCACTATTTTCTATATGGGCATCAATTTGGGCGCGATGTTCTCCCCCCTGATCTGCAGCACGCTGGGCGAGATGGTGGGCTGGCACTGGGGCTTCGGCGCCGCCGGCGTCGGCATGGTGCTGGGCCTGGTGATGTACCTCTGGGGCCAGAAGGCCCTGCTGGGAGACAAGATGCTGAAACCGGCGGCCCCGCAGACCAATTACTGGGTGCCCGTTACCCTGGTCACGCTGATGGTCTCCTTCCTGGTACTCACCGCCATGGAGTTCAACGGTTTCGAGATCTTCAGCAGGGTTCCGCGCTGGCTCTACTGGTCGACCGCTATAGCCGTACTGATAGGAATGGCCTACTCCTACGCCGCGAAGCCCGTGAAGTCCGAGCTGACCCACGTGGAGAAACAGCGCATCGCCGTGATCTTCATCATGGTCTTCTTCGCCATCTTCTTCTGGACCGCTTTCGAGCAGGCCGGCAGCTCGCTGACCCTGTTCGCCGAAAGGGAGACCAACAGGAACCTGGCGCTGTTCGGCTGGAGCTTCCTGGTCCCGGCCGGCTGGTTCCAGTCCCTGAACCCCTTCTTCATCGTGGTCCTCGCCCCCTTCTTCTCCGGCATGTGGGTGAACCTCGCCGAGACCAAGCGGGAGCCTTCCAGCCCGGTGAAGTTCGCCATCGCGCTCGGCCTGCTGGCCATCGGCTTCGTGGTGATGATAGCCGCCGCCGCGGCCTACCAGCAGAGCGGCCCGGTAAGCATGCTCTGGCTGGTCGGCGCCTACCTGTTCCATACCCTGGGCGAGCTGTGCCTGTCCCCCGTGGGCCTGTCCCTGGTGACCAAGCTGGCCCCGCTGCAGTTCGGCTCGCTGATGATGGGGGTTTACTTCCTCTCCAGCGTGGCCGCCGGCCTCCTGGGCGGCCAGCTCGCCGGGAACTACGACACCATCAACCACGTGAACTTCTACATGATCCCGACGGCCACCGGCCTGGGCGCGGCCATCCTGCTGCTCCTGATCACCCCCAAGCTGCGCAAGTGGATGCACGGGATACATTAAGAAATCGAGGATCGGGAATCGGGAATCAGGGGAGCGGAGAAAACCGCAATAAGAACACCCGGGAAAGCCCGGGTGTTTTTTTATTCCCGGGAAAAATATCAGAAGGTGTAGACGAAGCCGGCGGTGAGGCCTATGCCGTAGAAGTGCGTGCCGCTCCCGGAGAAGGTCCGGTAGCCCTCGGCCAGGGAATGGAAGCGCCAGTTGGAATTGTCGAACTGCCATTCATAGCCCAGGCCCAGGTTCCAGGCGGGGCGCCAGCCGGGCAGGGGGTTTTTAAAATCGGCCTTTTTAGCGGAGCCGTAGAAATAATGTTCCGAGACTCCGCCGCGCAGCAGGAAATACCTGGTATGCGGCGTGCCCAGCGGGATGAGGGCCAGCTCCAGCCCAAGGGGGATCTCGACATGGGACAAATGCGCCCTGGTCCCGTCCAGCTTCTCCTGCCCCACGCGGTTGTATTTCACTCCGGCGTAATAGCGCACCCACGAGAAAACATGGCCGCCCACAAGAAGCTTTGGCCCCAAAGTGGTGGTCTCGGTCTTGCTCCTGCCGCCGCCGGTATCCAGGATTATAGTATCCGTCACCAGGGCCAGCGAGATATAGCGCGCTTTTGACTGGCCTTTCCCCCCGCCCTTTTCGGGCGAGATATATTTTACCTGCCCGGCCGGGATCTGTTGATCTGATTTAAGAAAACCCAGAAAATCCTTTTTCTCTTTCTCTCCCCAGGCGTCCTGGCTTTTAAGGTCGGGCAGGGGAGCCGCGCGCAGCGGGGGCGCGCTGAAAAAGAAGAAGCAAAGGGCTATTGTTGCGGTTTTCATGCTAAAAAAGCTGCGGGAACTATGTTATATAATACACTAAATGCCGAGCTTAAAAAAACTCACCTTTTACTGCCTCCTGTTCCTGCTACCGCTTTCCGCGGCGCAGGCTAAGACCATAGCCGAAGCCCGCGGCGAAGTGGTAAGGGAAACCATGACCTACCTCAACACGCCCTATCTTTGGGGCGGAATGCATCCGTCTACGGGCATGGACTGCTCTGCTTTTGTAAAGCTGGTCTACGGAAAAGCCGGCATCAGCCTGCCCCGGGTATCCAGGGAACAATTTTCACAGAGCCAATACCTTAAGCCTTCCGGAGTACTGCCGGGCGATTTGGTATTTTTCGCTATGAAACACCCCGGCACGGCCAAGGTGGACCATGTGGGGATCTACGTGGGCAAAGGTTTTTTTGTACACGCTTCTTTCACCAACGGCGTGCATATAGATTCCGTCTCTAATCCTTACTACTACGCCAGGCTGGTAAGTCTCAGGAAATACCGGGGTTTCTGAACAGGCTTTAAACAGGAAGAAACTGCAGACTCTTTTGCGGCTCACCGTGGCCCTCAAGCGGCAAAGTTTTACTAAACAGAACGTGATGACTGAACACAGACTATCCAAGAATAAACACATCTCCGGGTTTAAAACTCTGGCTGAAGAAATCTACGGCAAAACTGCAGCCCGCGCGGCCCTGATCGCGGACAAATCATTCCTGGGGCTCCTTTTATTAGGCGCCGGAGCCGGCGCGCTTATATTTCAGCCGCGCTACGATGTAGGTTTTTTTAACGACGACGCTTCTTTTGTCCTGCTAGCCCGGAGCATACTGGATTACCTGCGGATGCCGGCCGGCCCCGGCTTCTTATCCAACTTCACACATTTCATGCCAGGCTACCCTGTTTTCCTTGCGCCCTTCGCGGCCGTTTTTGAACCGCACTGGGCCTGGCTGCGCCTCACTACAGCGGCAGTTTCCGTTCTTAGTTTATACGGGGTATGGAAACTGTCTGAAGGCTGGCTGACGGCTGAAGAAAGGCGGTGGGCCACTCTGCTTTACGCGCTTCACCCCCTGTTCCTTTTAAGTTCGGGCATGGTAATGGCCGACCCTTTCCTCAGCTGCCTTTTTATTTTTGGTTTACTCGGGCTGCGCTGGGCGGTAGAAGGGGTAAATGGCGGATGGGCATACGCCCTGCTTATCTGCATGGCCGTCTGGGCAGCGGGAACTAAGCCGATAGGGATAATTCTCGCCCTGGCGCTCACGGTTTCTTTACTCACAGCGAGAGCGTGGAAAGCGCTGGGCCTGACAACGGCCTTTATCTGGCTTCCGGCCCTGCTAGCCGGACTTTCCGCTTTCTTAAAAAAAGAAAGCCCTACTGATTATATATATCAGATGACAAATGGCCTTGCCCATTTGGCGCAACAGCCTTTCCTGGAGCGGATCTATAATTCCCTGCACACCTTTGTCCTGGTCTATGGCCTCGCTTTGCCCTGGCCGCGCGGCCCTGTGTTTGACCTTTTAGGAGCCCTCATGATAGCGGGCATTCTTTATTTTTGCGCCACCGGCCTTTCTTCGCTGCTGTCCAAACCGCGGCCGGGGCGGTTCGTAGCCCTGGCGGCAGGGATCCTTATCCTGTGCCAGGCCCTGATCATGTCGCTCTGGTCAGTATATTCTCAGCGTTACGCTCTGCCGATACTGCCTTTTATGCTCCTCTTCCTGGTCGCCGGGCTCTATTCTTTTGCAGAATCCCGCGCCAAAGCCGCAAAAGGCCTCCTGGTCCTGCTGGCCCTGGGCTTCCTTATCCGGTCCGCCGGGCTCGCACTTGAAACTTATTCCCCTCAAAGGCCGGCAGAAACGAAACTTTGCCTGCAGACCCTGGAATGGATCCGCACAGA
Source organism: Elusimicrobia bacterium CG1_02_56_21 (assembly GCA_001871115.1). Lineage (GTDB taxonomy): Bacteria > Elusimicrobiota > Elusimicrobia > Elusimicrobiales > UBA9959 > UBA9959. Next base: position 12,235 of record MNUR01000070.1, read on the forward strand.
AACCCCACCGGAAAGCAGGTTTCTCGGGAGGGGCGCGGCTATACTTCTTTACACGGGAAGGGCCGGCCACGGAATGTTCGGCGCTCCCAATATGGACGCTTTTATTTCCGAACTGTCCCGCTTGCATATCACGCACGCCCTGGTTACGGATGAAACCGCTCTCTCCCCCCGGGGCGCCTATCGCACGAACCAGGCGTGGCAAAAAATGATGGAAAGGGCCTGGCTGCAGCAGCATCCCCGCTTCTTTAAGAAACTTCACGAGAATAAAGCCGAGAAGACGGAAATCTACAGTATAGGGATCCCGGAGCGCTGGGATAATGCCGTTGCTCTTTACGGCAGGGCGCTGCGTGAGTTAAGGGATTCTGACCGGACTGCGGCAACGGCGAGCCTGAGGCAGGCTCTTGCCGAAGTTCCTGATTTTCCTTCTGCGCTCACGGCGCTGGCCTCCGTCAGACTCTGGCAGGGAAAAGATTTTAAGGAAGCGGAAAAACATCTAAGGCATGCCCTCGCGCTGGAGCCAAATTATGCGCGGGCCTCACAAATGCTGCTTGAAATCCTGGAGCGCCAAGGGCGAAAATCAGAAGCTGCGAAAGTCCGTGCCTCCGGCCAGGCCGCGGTTTCGCTCCCCCCTTTCGAAGTAATTCCCTGATTTAAACTATTGTCCCGGAGACCGCCGGGAGCGGAAACTCTGCTGGGAGCCGTCATTACACGGCGGCTTATTTCCCGGGCTTTTTGAATATTACTATCCCCCCGTCATTGTAAATCACCGCAGAGCCTTTCTTTACTTCGGCGATAGTCCGCATGAACTCTATACATTTACCGGCAATATACCGGTCATGTCCAGCGGAATATCTGGAGGACTTCTCAAAATAGTCAAAAGAACGTACGCCGCCACCCCGGTATTCCATCATAAAATAGTCCGCATCAGGGAGGCCCGCCCAGGGAGTGGCCAACCCGGCAGGCTCTGCGTTGTAAATAGTATTACGCCTGTAATCCAGATAGAACGGGCAAGTTATCCAGGCCACTACGGCCGCCCCGGCCGGGATATAATTTTGCGCGGAACGAATTCGCTGCTCCGTACCGCCATACAGTACCTCCCGGTTATACCCGATATACTCCGGATCGCCGGCTAATTTTGAGAAAGCAAGTATAGACCCTATCTCTTTGCCCTGACGGATCCGGGCGGCCAGCGTATCCGAGAAACTTATAACTATCAATATACCCGACAAGACCGGCACGATGCTGAAAAACAGCTTAAACCTTATAGATTCGTCCCTGATTGCCCAAAGGTAAACCCGTGAAAGCAAAATCGGTGCGCCTGCTATAAGAAAAGGGATTGTATAACGAAGATTAGTGCTGTAGCCGCTGGCTACCGGGCCGAGAGCTATCAACAGAAGGTAAACGGCAGCAATTGCGCCCCCGCCGGAAGCTAATCCGGCCAGGGCGGCAGCTTCCGGAGCTAGTCGCGTCCCGCGCTTCCAGAAGATAACCCCTAGTACCGATAAAATTATCGCCAGGGCAATGAAAGTATAGTGCGCAAAACTAGCTCCGTAAAGCAACACAGGGTGGGCCGACAATAAGTCCGGAAATCTGCCGGAAATACCGGGGCCGCCCGTCATTCCGGAGGCCGTCCCGGTAAACATGTGAATATAATGAGGAAGATGCAAAAGTATCCACGGAGAAAGAAACAGCGAGGTCATGCCCGCAACAGCAAACCCGCAGCGCAGAGCGCGCCGGAAATCAGAGCCGAAGGCCGCCAGTGCCATGACAAAGAAAATAAGATGCAGCGGAGGGAATACCGCAAAAGTGGATTTTAACGAGATAAGCGCCGCGTATAGCAATCCCATCAACAATGGCGACGGCAGAGTGTCCATGCTGCCGGTCTTATCCCCGGGCGGAGATGCGGGCATCAGAATAGACGTCATCATTAAAGCGACGGCCGTATAGAGAGCCGAAACGTTTACATATTGCTGATTGATAGAAAAAACGAGGATTGGACATATAAGGGCTATCGGCAGAAAAACAGCTCGCAGCGGGGTTACGCTGACCGATAAGATAAGGCAAAGAAACAACCCGAAAACGGCATCCGCCCCGTTAATATAAGAAATGGGGAAATGGCGGAGAACCATCCCGTGCAGTACGGCCTGGCCGCCCAGGGTTTCGGAACCCAGCGCCGCCAGGGGACTTCCGAACAGTGTTCCGGTCTGAAGCATCCGCACAGGATGTGAAAAATATTTCTCAAAATCATCATGATAGTTAAAAACCCCGGGATGGAGCTGGGTCTCTACCGTCAACCCCATAATAACGGCGATAGCTATAAATAGAAAGAGCGCTTGTCCCCAATCGCTTTTATTTCGTGGAAGTTTAAGCCCCGGGCTATCCCCGGTTACTGCAAGCGCAAAGCCGGCAATCAGCAGGCCGTCTAAAACCCCTCCGTAAGCGATTCGCAGCAGGTTAAGCACGCCTCCTAAAAAAACAACAACCGCTAATCCGACAGCTATCGTCATCGCGGGGTTTTCTGCAGGTCGCTTTGATATACGATGGGCGGCCAGCCCCCAGCCGTAAAAAGCAATGCAAACTCCGGCCAGAATACCGGTAAGGCCAGCAAATTCCGCCGTGAAGTGAAGCATAAATAATTATTCTGGGCTTATCAGCCCGGACCGGGAATTACCAGGGACACTAGTTTTTATCAGAAAGTACGCCCTTTATTTTTCCCCGCAACAAATATCCAATTGCCAGAACCTGGGCCAGGGGTCCTGCCAGGTTCGCGGCCGCGCTTATGCCGATATCTGCGTAGGGCAGGAGGGCCGGCAAAACGGCGGTCAGCTTTGCAGGGACAAGAATTATCATAGGCAGGGCGTAGGCCAGCGCTAAATAGGCCAGCGCCATCATCTCCGGGTGGCGGCTGGCCGAGAAGCGGCACCATTGCAGGAACATCAGGTCCCTCAGCAGGAAAAGCGGCAATATAAGATAAATACGGCCAAAGCCGTAGGACAGGAAAAGAACTCCCGAAATAACCAGCATTGTGGCTGCGCTCTTTATCCAGGCCGGGGTATCGTCCAGGCGGCGCGAGGGGCTCTCGCCGGCCAGCCAGCGGCGCCAGTATTCCCGGCGCTCGCAGGAAAGAAAAGAAGCGATATAGGCGGCCAGGCCGGGAAGTATAAGCGCTTCTGCCGGGAAAACCCCGCTCCGCGCCGAACCATCCTCAAAACCCGCTATATACCAGGCGAGAAAAAGCAGAAAAACCGGCAGCCTCCAGGCCCGGCGCTTCTCGAGCAGGTCCCGCCCTATGCGGTACCTGGCGCCAAGAAAAGCCCAGGCCGCGAAGGCCAAGAAACTCAAGACAAGGAAAAGGATGCTGGTAGCGGCGCCAAGCCGATGCCCGTAAAAATAAATATAATTCGCTAAAAGCAGCGAAAGGGAATCAGAGTACCTGAATGAAGCGTTAAGCGCGCTCAGGCCGGCAATACCTATCAAAGGACCGGAAAGGTGCCCCATCCCGCTGCCGCCGGTATCGTCGTAAGAAGAAGCCAGCAGTCCGATAGCCATTGAAAGAAGTGAAATAGAGAGACCCAGTGCATAACGGCTTAAAAAAACTTTATAAATAGCCGGGGAGAAAAGCACCACCGTTAAAGCGGCGGGCAACAGACAGGCGAAAAGGAACCAGGCGAAGATTGGCGCGCCGAGCAATTTTCCTGCGGCCAGATTAAAAGAAGAAAGCGGCGTAAGGCGCTGAAAATCCCAGGTACGCTCTCCCCTTTCCTGGGTGACTGACCTTGCGGTACAGACCGTGCCGTAAAAAACCAGCATATTAAACTGCATAAAGCTTACCACGGCCAGATAGCTTCCCCAGGACCCGGTAGTTTTTGAGACGGCGTAGCCCGTGGCGGCGCAAAGGGCCAGGGACGCGGCCAGGCCGGAAATAAGCCTGACTTTGCCGGTTCCCTGCGCTCCGTAACGGTAAATTTCGGGAAACATTTCGGTAAGCCTGTTCATATCTTTTTCCCCAGGGAGGCCAGGTAGGTCTCCTGTATGCCGCCGCCTTCCTCGCCAAAATAAAGAACCTTCACCCCGCCTTCGACCAGGCGCTTTAAGATGCCGGATAGTTCCTCGTCGCTGCCGGAAAAATCAAAAAACACGCTGCCGCCTTCTCCCGCTGCCGATCCCAGGCCGGCCGCGAGCAGGATAGCCAGCGCTCCGTCCTGCGCCCCCGCGGCCCGCACCCGGACCCTGCGCTTATTCCCTATCAAAGCCCGCACCTCGCCCAGGCTGCCGCCGGCAACCAGGCTGCCTTCGCGCAGGATAGCCACATGCGTGCAGTAATCTTCAAGTTCGGTAAGTATATGAGAAGAGACTATAAGCGTTTTGCCGGCCCCGGCCAGGCGGGTAAAAAGTTTCTGAAGATCGTGCCGGGATTCAGGGTCCAGGCCTGAAGCCGGTTCGTCGAGCAGCAGGAGGGGCGGCTCGTGCAGCAGGGTGCGCCCTATAGCCAGGCGCTGCCGCATGCCCCGCGATAGCGCCTGCACTCTGGCGTCCGCCTTGTTGGACAAATCCACATCCACCAGGGTGCGGGAGATAACGGCCTGCCTGCGGGCGCGCGGAACGCCGTAAGCCCTGGCAAAATACTCGAGATAGCCGGATACCGTCAGCTCCTCGTAAAGGCCGAAAAAATCCGGGAGGAAACCCACCGAGGCATGCACAGCGCGGGGATCTTCGTTTATATCCACGCCGTTGACCAGGGCGGTCCCGCGCGTCGGCTCCAGTACCGCCGAAAGCATTTTAAGCAGCGTGCTTTTGCCCGCTCCGTTAGGACCTACCAGGGCGAGCACCGCGCCGCGCGGCACGGAAAAGTTAATATCGTTAACGGCCACAACATCTCCGTATTCCCGCCTGAGGGAGGCGGTTCTCACTATCTGGTCTTTCATTTTTTCCTTTAAGGCTTCCGGTTTAAATATACTAAATTAACCGTTTTTTTGTCCGCGCCCGGAGCCCGCCCGACATAAGGCTTTCATGAAGAAATTGACTATTTTGAAGCCGAGCCGAAGCGGCGCGAAACGAGCGCCCTTGAAAAAAATTGCAAGTTGAGCGGCGCAAAGGCGCAGGCAAAAAGCGGCAGGCGGTCTTTTTGCCTCCGTTCCCTTTCCCGCCTATTCTTTCGCTTTACCGCGTTCCGTTGCTATAATATAAATACACTCCATGCTTAACGAGATAAACCGCAGGCGCACTTTTGCCATAATTTCCCACCCGGACGCAGGCAAGACCACTCTTACCGAAAAGATGCTGCTTTACGGCGGGGCCCTTCACCTTGCCGGGACCGTTACCGCCCGCAAGAACCAGCGCGCTACCGCCTCGGACTGGATGGACCTGGAAAAGAAGCGCGGCATCTCTATCAGTTCCACCGTGCTCCAGTTCGACTATAACGGCTACCGCATCAACCTGCTCGACACCCCGGGCCACCGCGATTTCTCCGAGGACACTTACCGCGTTCTTACCGCCGTGGACGCCGCTATCATGGTGATAGACGCGGGCAAGGGCATAGAAGCCCAGACCCTTAAATTATTCGAAGTCTGCCGCCGCAGGCATATCCCCATCTTCACTTTCATGAACAAGATGGACCGGCCATCCCGCGAACCCCTGGAACTTATAGACGAGCTGGAGAAAGTCCTGGGCCTCAAACCTTTCCCCGTTAACTGGCCGATGGGAAACGGCAGGGATTTCCGCGGCGTTTATGACCGGCTCGCCAACAAAGCGCATATGTTCGAGCGCACCCCCGGAGGCGCTTACAGGGCCCCGGTGGAGGTCAGCGACATAAACGACAGGCATATCAAAGACAAGATGGAGCCGTTCAGCTACAGGAATTTTATTGAAGAAATAGGCATGCTGGACCTGGCAGGGACGGAATACTCAAGCGAAGAGGTCCTGGCCGGCGAGACCACCCCGGTGTTTTTCGGGAGCGCCGTGAATAATTTCGGCATACAGCTTATGCTGGACGGTTTTGTGGAGCACTCCGCCCCCCCGGGCCCGCGCGACGCGTCTATCGGGGCCATTCCCCCCGAGCTGGAGGCCTTCTCCGGGTTTATCTTCAAGATACAGGGAAATATGAACCCGCGCCACCGCGATAAAGTGGCCTTTGTGCGGGTCTGCTCGGGAAAATTCACCCGCGACATGACGGTCCACCATTCCGGGACCGGAAAAAAGGTCCGGCTTTCTAACTCCAACAAGCTTTTCGGGCAGGACCGCGAGACGGTGGACGAGGCCTGGCCCGGGGATATAGTGGGCCTTGTGGGCCACCAGGAATTCCAGATCGGCGACACCCTGACGGAGAATCCCGCCATAATATTCGACGAGATCCCCCGCTTCCCGCCGGAATGCTTTACCTTTATTTATAATCCCGTCCCCTCCAAGTTCAAGCCTTTCAGGACCGGCCTGGAGCAGCTGATACTGGAAGGCGTGGTGCAGCAGTTCACGGTGAAAGACGCCCCCGGCTCTACTCCGCTGCTTGCGGCGGTGGGACCTCTGCAGTTTGAAGTGACCAAGTACAGGCTTGAGGCGGAATACGGGGTGCAGTCCAATCTTGAGCCGGCGCCCTGGCAGTTTGTGCGCTGGCTGGACAAGGAAGGCGCGGGGCTCCTGGCCGGCGGAACCATACACCTTGCGGACAAAGTACGGCTGGGATCGGACCCGGCGGGAAACTCCGTTATCTTTTTCCCCACTCCCTGGGCGCTGAAATATTTCGGCGATACGAATAAGAAAATTAAATTATACGAGCTGCCGCAGCGCGGCGCCTGAATAAAAAAAGCGCTTTTTTACAGCCGGGGCCCAGGGCTGCGGCTGCGGTTTTTATCTGGAAGGATTCTTTTTATTTATTGAGGAGAGAAGCAGCGAGGTCCCGAAATCTTTTTCAAACCTGAAGCCCGCATCATTGCAGAATTTATTAAAGGCCTCCCGGTTTTCAGCCAGCGGCCGCCAGGCCGGCAGGTTCCAGGGCTCTCCGGCGGAACGCCTGCTTAATAACAGAACTTCTACCTGATGGACCTTCATTATCTTCATCAGTTCTTCCGGGGATACCGGGAGCTGCAGGGTTTTGGCTCCCGCGTACCAGGCAGCCTGCCCGGGCAGATTTGTAGCAAGCAACCCGCCTTCCGCCGCCGCAGCCGCCTCTTTAAGCTCGGGCCACTCCCCGGCCGAAAGTCCGCGCGGCGGTGGCCCCGAAAAAAGCTGCCAGGCAAAAAAAACGGATACTGCCGCAATATAGGCATAGCGCAAGCCCGGTTTCAGGCCCGCCGCCCAGTTTACGGCCAGCAGCGCGGCGGCCGGGGCGAACCAGATATAATACCTGCCTCCGACTTTAGGCCCTAGCGTTTCAAAACGCAAAAAACAGAAAATAAACACCTGAAGAACCAGCATTGACCCCAGGAGTAAAACTGCCTTCCGGAACGGCGCGGCGGCCGCCCCCCGGTCTCTAAACAAGGCCAGGCAGCCGGCGGCCGCGGCCGGCCAGACCAGCTGGAATTGCCATAATACCGGCAGCGCTTTAAGATTTTTCAGGAATAAATCCGCCCATTTGGCTGCAAGTTTTGCAGGGCTTCCCAAAGCCGCCCAGGGCGAATAAACCCGGTACTGCAGCCAGGTAGGCGCATCACTGACCACCCCATGAGCGAGGTTCCACGCAAAGGTAGGCGGATTTAAATTTCCGAAATTCCGGAGATTATAAATAAGCCCCGGGAAAGCGGCCAGAAGCCAGCCCGCCAGCCAGAGGCCGGCAAATTTTACTCTTTTCCGGTTGTCCAAAGCGTATGCCCAGGGGAGCAGTATAAATAAAGGCAGCCAGATCAAGAAATTGGAGCGGTAAAGCCAGGCCAGCCCGCCAAGAACCCCGGAGAGAAAAGTTCTGCGGGAAGCCAATTCGTCACGATGAAGCAGGACCAAGACCGAAGAAAGAAGCAGAACCGCAAAGCCGAAATCCGGCAAACCCCATAAAACAAAGCCCCGCTGGAAGGACGGATTCAGGGCTATCAGAAGACCGGCGGCCGAAGCCGCTCCGGGGCCCAGGAAGAGTCCCCCGGTCAAAACAGTAAGGCCGGAAAGCAGAGCCAGCCACATAGCGGATACAGCGAGAACTGAAAAGTCAGTTTCGCCTGAAATCCGGAAAGCCGCGGCGACAAAATAAGCGTGCAGCGGGAACCTGTCCATTACCGGGTAAAGCCCGTTTTTGTCAGGCGCGGTTCCGAGCGAGTCATAAATAGCAAGGGAACCCGGATAGATCATCCCGGTTGAAAAACCTCTGCCGGACTTAATATTGCGGGCTATTTCCGCGTAATTACAGAACTCATGAGACATGCCGCCAAGAAAGCCCGTCCTGGCCGAAAAAAATGATGCGGCTAATGAGAGAAAGAACACCCCCGCGGCGCAGGCAAGGATATTTCTTTTGGTTCCGGGGATATTGTTCATTTAAATAGCAAACTATTTTATGCCCGGCTCAGGAACTTAAGCCGCGCGGGCGGCGCGAAACTCCGTGCGGGCCTTAACCCGGTCAGGGTTTGGCTGAAGAGCGGAATATCCTTAAATTTTCTTCCAGGGCGCCCGGGGGGACTATTTCTTTCAGAACTTCCTCTATAGTTCCGGCTTTCAGTCCGGGAACTATATTCATCCCGGCCAGGCGCCCCAGCAGCGCGGCGTTCTGCATGCGGGGATCGCTGATATCTTTTAGAGCTACCGCGAAAACCTCTCCCCTCATCTCTGAAATATCTTTTTCCAATACTTCCGCCGAAGGATACAGGGCCTCTCCCATGCGAACGCTCACCGGCTGGTAAGCCGTGTCGTAATAGATCACTTTTCCGCCTTTTTTAAGATACTTCGCCGCTCCGCGCAATGCTTCGAGGCGCTCCAGGGCCAGCACAAGGTCGGCCCCGCCCTCGGGAACCAGCGGGGTGAATACTTCCGGCCCCAGTCTTATATGTGAAGAAACCACTCCGCCGCGCTGGGCCAGGCCGTGGGTGTCACAGGCCCGGACTTCAAGCCCGGCCCTGTCCGCCGCCTCAGAAAGAACTGCGGCAAGCAGGCCGATGCCCTGACCGCCGACGCCGCAGATATAGATATTAAAAGCCATCTTCGCCCCCCTCTTCGCTCAGCGGCTTTATATAAAACTCCGGCTCTTTGTTAATTGCTATGGCCTGCTCGGGACAGGTCTGGATACAAGAACCGTCCCCTATGCAGAGTTCGGGGTTTACGGTTATGAACCCGTCCGGATCCCTGACAAAGGACGGGCAGGCGAACTCGGCCGCACAGATATAATGCCAAATGCATTTCTTATGGTCCACAGCAACGCGCTGCTTCTTGGCCGCGGGGTTTGAACGGCGCTTCTCGCGCATGAACTTGAGCATGCAGGGATGCCGCGCGATTATAACCGCGAACCCTTTATGCTCCGTCGCTTCTTTGAGGCAGACGCCGAGCTTGGCCTGGTCATAGGCGTCGCATTCCCGCAGAAAGGCTACGCCAAGGCTTTTAAGTATTTCAGCCAGCGACAGCCGTTCGCCTATCTCGCCGTTGCCGGGCCGGGACTGGTGGCCAGTCATGGCGGTGGTTCCGTTGTCCAGCAGAATAAGCGTGATATCGCTGTTCCGCGCGGCGGCGTTGACCACGCCCGGGAGGCCGGCGTGGAAAAAAGTTGAATCGCCCACAAAAGCCACTACTTTGCGGCTGGAATTATTCAGGGCAAGGCCTGAAGCTGTAGAGACCGAATGGCCCATCGAGAAGAGTATTTCACCCATATTATACGGGCGCAGGAAGCCGAGGGAATGGCAGCCGATATCGCCCACTGTTATCGCTCCAGGAGGCAGGTTCTTTTTAACGGCGTGGAAAGCCGAACGGTGGCCGCAGCCCGGGCACATCTGCGGAGTGCGGTGCGCCGGTTCGGGATGGACGGTTCTGGACATAGAGGGAAAAAGGGAAGGCCATGGCACGGCTAAAGCGGCCCGCGCGCGCTCAGGAGTCATTTCACCCATCAGCTCAGCGGAGCCCCTGCGCGAGTGTATCCGGCAGCCCAGCCCGCGGTCATAGGCGAGCGCTTTCAGCTCCGTCTCCATCACGCGGTCCAGCTCTTCCAGGATATAAACCTCGTCATGAGAGCGCATAAATTCGGACAAGAGCCTGGCCGGGAGCGGGTAAGTCATGCCGAGTTTCAGCAGGTCCACCGGGGCCCCGGCTGCTCTCACGGCTTCAAGCAGGCAAAGCGCGGGCAGGCCGGCGGCTATGGCGCCTAATCTTTTGGCGCCGGGGACGCTGGCTTTAAAAACGGAATTGACCGCGCTTTTCTCTCCGTAATCGGACCAGGCCTCCAGCTTTTCCAGGGCTCTTTGTTTAAGCGGGAAGACGGAAGCGGCTATGGGCACATAAGGACCGTTTTCGGACTTAAAGCGGGGAACCCAGGCGGGCTGGTCCGGCAGCGCGCCGAATTGCACTTTTTCCCTGGCGTGACAGACATGGGTAGTGAGGCGCAGAAAAACGGGGGCGCGCCGCTGCCGGGCCAGAGCGGCGGCTTCTTTATACATCACGTATATTTCTGCGGGGGAAGCGGGCTCGAACACAGGGATATAAGCCATGCGCGCGAACCAGCGGTTATCCTGCTCGTTCTGGGAGGAATTGGCGCCCGGATCGTCGCCGAGTATTACTACCATGCCCCCCATAAGCTCCATCAGGGCCAGCTGCACAAGGGAATCCGCGGCCACGTTAAGGCCTACGGATTTAAAGAAGACGGCTGATGCGTGACCATTGACCGAGGCTCCGGCGGCTAGCTCCAGCGCGACCTTTTCGTTAACGGCGAATTCAAAATGGCAGGGGCGGGAGTTTTCCGGAGGGGCCTGGAGGGCTTCGGCTATTTCAGTGGTAGGCGAGCCGGGGTAGCTGGTAACCACCGCTGTTCCCGCTTCGGCCATAGCGCGGGCCAGCGCGTGATTGCCCATGACCAGGGCGCCGAACCCTTCTTTCACCGTCATCAGTTCCATTAATGAAAGCATTTGCAGTTCCTTGGATCCGCAGAAAGAAGAAACGCTGCCGCGGCATCCGCAAGCCGCTTCCAATTACCCCGGATCGTCAACGCAGCTCTACTTTGAACTTGAATTTAGAACCCTCCGCCCCGGCCGTCAGAAGATTCTCCCCTTTGTTAAGTTCAGTCTCGCTCTTCTCCGAAGCTCCGCCTATCAGGATCCCGTTAACCGTCGTCCCTGCGGCGCTGCCCCGGTCCACTACGAAGAACCCGGTGGCCCTGGATTCTATAGCGAAATGGTTCTTGGAAACACTGAAGGGTTCTTTGTCCTGGATATAGAGGTCATTATGGGAGAACACGTCCTTCATGAAATTGACAGTTTTCCTGCCTACCTTAAAAGGGAATTTCTTCAGTTCCAGTTCCGCTCCGTCCAGGACGGCTGACGCCTCCGGGGTCAGACCGGAGATAAAAACCTTCCCCTCCATGTAGTTCTCCCGGGGCAGGGCCATGCTGAGGTCCAGAACCCTCTGATTGACGTTCCGGAGCCTCTCGAAAATGGTCTTGAGGATAAACATAAACAGCTCGGGATCGGAAGAGGACAGGGCCGCGAAATCGTCAGGCCCCACTACCACCGCCTCGGTATCCTCCAGCGCCTCGACGCTGGCCGAGCGCGGTCTCTCATCTATCATTCCCATCTCGCCGAATATCTGGTTCTGCCCCAGTACCGCCAATGGGACCTTCAAGCCGTTCTTTGTGCGAAAAACCCGTACTTTTCCGCTGGAGATAAGGTAAGCCTCGCTGCCGCGGCTTCCCTCCTCAAATACAATCGTTCCTTTCTTAAAAATAGTTTTCATAGAATTAAGACGGCACAAACCATGCTGCCGCAAGCCCCCTTCTTTCCCTTGATCAAGCGCGTTTTTACGCGTAGGACCGGCTTCCCCAGCGCTTTCATTTTATAATATCAAAAAGCGCGCGTATTTTACCGCATTTTAACTCTGCTGCTTTACGGGACTGTTCGCCCGCCCCGCTTAACCCCACAACAGCTGCGCCCCGGTAGCGGGCAGATTCAGAACAGGGAAGCAAAACGGCCTCCCGAGGGAGACCGCCTGGCTCATTTCCGGAGTATTGATTCAGAACCGCTTCACGGGCCGGTATTCTTTCATCGGGTCCAGCGGCTGCACGTACGGACCGGTCCAGGCCCTGAGGAAAATATCTTCCAGGACTTCCGCGCCGGCGGCGCCGTGTATTATTACCGCCGTCCCGCGGGAGGTGAGGAAGTAGCCCGGCCCCCAGTTGGAAGTGGTGACATAGCCGGTTTCCCCGTCCACTACCAGGTATTTAAGGTGCTCTACGCGTGAAAACGGTATCATCCCGGAGCTGTGCTGCGGGAGCGCGGAGATCTTAACCTCTATATTGTCGGTCTTGGCCAGGGCTTTTATATCCCGGTCGGCTTTGCCGCCCATAGCCCAGTCCGCGAATACCAGCTCTACGCTAACCCCTCGCGCGGCGGCCTTGCGGAAAGCTGTATCCAGGTCGGCCCAGCGCTTTGAGCCGTGCTCCGCCAGGGCGTAAGTCATAACCTGGCCGCGCACGGTTTTCTTAGCGGCATCAAGGATTTTCAAAAGCTCGGTTATTTCCGGGTCTCCCCCTTTAGGGACAAAGCCGACGGGGCTGAAAGCCAGGCTATAGGAGACTTCCTGCCCGTTGAGCAGGGCTTTTTCCGGCTTGGCCGCCGTAACTTTAGCTTTGCCTTTTTTAGAGAAAGTTTTCTTCGCGTCCGCGCCGCCGGCCAGGGCCCAATCGGCCTCAAAGACCCTGTTGAAATCCGCCGCGGCCTTTTCGCTCTTTATCCGCAGCCCGAGCTCGTGTATGTGCTTGAGCGAGCGCCAGTCAAAATTCTGGCTGCCGCTGTAAACCTCAGCCCCGTCAACCACGAAGAACTTTGCATGCTGAACCCCGCCGCCGGCTTTTTTGAAGTCTATCACGCGGGTCTCCACCCCCGCCGACTTGAGGGCCGGCAGGGATTTCCCGCTTTCTTTCATCATGACTTTGTCCACGAGCAAGCGGACTTTCACGCCCCTTTTGACCGCGGCCTTTACGGCCTCCAGGACGGGCTCAAGAACTTCACCCGCCTCGTCGGCCACATAGAACTCCTCTATGTTCAGGGTCTTAGTAGCGGAGCTTATCATCTCAAGCCAGACTCCCTGCGGCCTGGCCGCCCGGGTGGAACCGTAAACAGTCTCTTCCGGAACGCTTTCCACGAACTGCAGTTCCGCGGCGCTTAAAGCCAGGGACTGCGCCGCCAGGATCAGTGCAAGTAGAACTTTTTTCATATTGTCTCTATTTTCTCCGCGTAGTTGATATTCCTGGCTTTCATCCCCGCAAGCATGAACTTGCAGGCTTTTTCTTCCATGCCGAAATACTCGGGCGGGCAGATGCCCTTCCTGTTGAAAACGCCCTTGGCGAACATCCTGGCGGCGACAGTGGCCGTATATCCCGTGGTGCGCGCCATGGAGGTGGTTTTGGTTTTAACGTCGTACTGGTCGTGCAGGTCATAGGTTACGCGGGTCCGCTTCCCCTTCTTTATGCCTTCAACTATAACGCGCATTATAGTAACGTCATGCTCCCCCTCCTGCAGCTTCCACATGGGGAAAAGGAGTTTCGCGGTAAAATCAAGAGGCCTGATCTCCGCCCCGCCGATCTTTACGGGGTCCTTGGAAAAAAGGCCCGTTTCCCTGAGCACGCGCATTTTTTCTATATGCCCGGGATAGCGCATGGTCTTTTCTTTCATATTGGGCAGCTTCAGCGTGTCGGCCAGGGTGCGCAGGCCGTCTGTATTGAAAGCCTCAAGGGTTCCTACTCCTTCGAAATCCAGGAATTCCGGGTCTGAAAGGGCGGACCGGGTGACGGCAATATCGTTCTCTATGTAACGGGCGGGCCGGGTGTATTCCTCTATCACGTCCACAGCGGAGAAAACTATTTTATATTCGTAGGGCCAGGTGCGCACCTTGGGCAGGCCGCCCACATAGCACAGGGCCGTATCGGGCTTATCCAGCAGGGCCGCGCCGCGCGCGCTGAGCATATTGCTGCAGCCGGGAGCCACGCCGCAATCCACTATCGCGGTCACGTCGTTCTTCTTGGCCAGGCTGTCGAGGAGGAAAGGGTCCTCGGGGAAGAAAGAGATGTCTACTATATTCCGCCTGGCCTCTATGACGCTTTTAACGGTTTCAAAACCCATAAAGCCGGGCATCGCGCCTATCACCAGGTCGAACCGGGAGGCGTATTTTTTAACCTGGGCGCTCTTGGAAAGATCGGCGCGCTCGAGGATGAGGCGCTTATCGGAGCGCAGTTTTTCTAAAGATTTTTCTGAGGCGTCGATGACAGTTACTTTCCAGCCTTTTTCATTCGCCAGGTCTTTCGCCATCGTAGAGCCCACTAGTCCGGATCCGAATACGCCTATTTTCATGATGCCTCCGTTAATATAACCCTTGTTCAGAATATACTATTAAATCAATTCTACCTGAAAAGCCTGAATACGGGCAACACCGGCGCGGCTACCGGGCGCTGCAGCTAAACCGACAATTTCTCTTTTTTGGGGCGGGCCTTAAAATTAGCCGCTTCCCCCATCATCATCCCGGAAACTATAAGGAAACCGCCCGCGGCTTTTACAAGCAAAAACTGTTCGCCGCCCATGGTCCACGCGAAGAGCGCCGCGAATACCGGCTCCAGGGTGAAGATAAGCCCTATCCTGAAAGGCTCGCAGTCTTTCTGCGCCACCATCTGTATGAAATACGCCGAGAGAGTGGGAAACAAAGCCAGGAAAATTATTATCCACCACAACTTGGCCGAGGCTACTGCTAGCGGGTAGCCCATCACCGCCGAAAGCAGGAAAGCCGTAAGAGACACGCACCAGAACTGGTGAAAAGCCAGCAGGAGCATGTCCACTTTGCCTTTGATATATTTGTCCGTAATTACTACATGAGCGGCGTAGGAAACAGCGGCTATCAAAGTAAGCGCGTCGCCCTTATTAAAACCCTCGGCGCCGCCGGTGAGCAGCCACAGACCGTAAACGGCCAAACCGGCCGAGAGCGCCTCCAGTTTTTTGGGGCGTTGGCGGCGCCTCAGGAACATGAAAACCGGGATAAAGATGATGAACAGCCCGGTTATAAAGCCCGAATTTGCGGCGGAAGTGTAAACCAGGCCGTAGGTCTGGGTAATATAGAGGGCGGTCAGGAAGACAGAAAGAATAGCGCCCTCTTTAAGGTGGGCAGAAAACCGGGGGCGG
This sequence comes from Elusimicrobia bacterium CG1_02_56_21, assembly GCA_001871115.1. Classification (GTDB taxonomy): domain Bacteria; phylum Elusimicrobiota; class Elusimicrobia; order Elusimicrobiales; family UBA9959; genus UBA9959. Next base: position 27,504 of record MNUR01000070.1, read on the forward strand.
CGCAGAACCCAGGGCAGCAGCAGGAGCGCGGCCATCCCGAAGCGGATAGCCACCATAGCCACCGGGTGCACCCCGGCCAGAGCGTCTTTTACTACTATAAAGGTTGAACCCCAGATAGCGGCGCAGTACAGAAGCCCGATATCCATCCAGAGTTTATAACGGCCAGAACGCTTTTCCATGTATAAATTATACCTTGTTTGGCTTTCCGCATATTCCGGAGGACCATAATTATTGTATAAATAGAACACACTGGTCCGGAGCCTCCGCTCTATGCCGCCTGAGGAACTCAAAAAGACCCGCCGGAATTGCCGCAGACGCAATCTGCCTTCTTTTATTGGTTCTATTGCCTTCAGCCTTAGTGACGGACTGAATAATTTACCATGAGGACCACCTCCGCATTTTTCCCTGCTGCTATGGCGCTTATCGCCTTGCTCCGCCTGGCCCCGTCCGGCATACCCGCCCCTTCGCTCATGACCGGGGCTGCAGCGATTTCCGTGAGCGGCCGGGAGACAGGAGAAGAACAGGAAGAAAGCGCCGCTGCGCGCGTTCTCAGCGCCCATGGCAAGGAGATCTTTTTCGGATAGCGGTAGTACTGTTTGTCGTTTTTGGATTAATGACCGGGCCGACAGGCAGGGTGCCGAGGCGGCGGGGATTCGGCGGGTTTGGCGGCAATGGCGGCTTCGGCGGAGTCACCAGCCTTAAAAACCCCTGGGATCAGCCGCGGGCCCGCGACAGCTAAAATTAGGTATACTTTTTATATTCCACTCCAAGGAGCCAAGCATGAAAGACCAGATCCTCAAGAAAATAGAATCCTACGAAAATTACGCAATAGAGCTGCAGCGCGGCCTGACCGCCATCCCGGCCCTGGCCCCGTCCAGCGGCGGAACCGGCGAATACGACAAGGCTAAATGGCTGGAAGGCGAGCTGAAAAAACTTAAATTTGACTCCATAGAATGGATAAACGCCCCCCAGAAAGAGGCCAAGAACGGGATACGCCCCAATGTCATAGCCCGCTACAAAGGCAAAAGCCAGGCCAAGACCATCTGGTTCATGGCCCACCTCGACATAGTCCCCCCCGGAGAGGCCAAGCTCTGGAAAAGCGACCCCTATAAAATGGAAGTGCAGGACGGCAAGCTTATAGGCCGCGGAGTGGAAGACAATCAGCAGGCCATAGCCTCGAGCATTATGGTGGTTAAAGCAATGATGGAACTGGACTACAGGCCCGAATACGACATAGCCCTGCTTTTCTGCGCGGACGAAGAAACAGGTTCCGGCTTCGGCGCCGATTATATTTCAGAGAACAAGCCGGAGATCTTCGGCAAAGACGATGTTTTCTTTGTGCCGGACTCCGGCACCGAAGACGGCTCGATGATAGAAGTGGCAGAAAAATCCATAATGTGGATGAAAGTGACCACTCACGGCAAACAGTGCCATGCCAGCCGGCCCAGCCTGGGCATCAACGCCTTTAAGGCCGCAAGCGAACTTATAGTTAAATGCCAGTCTCTCTACGAGAAATTCCCGCACAAAGACGAGCTCTATGAACCGCCTATAAGCACCTTTGAGCCCACCAAGAAAGAAGCCAATGTCCCCAACGTCAATACCCTCCCGGGCGAAGACGTGTTCTACATGGACTGCCGCGTAATGCCTGTTTACCAGCTTACAGAGGTAAAGGCCGAAATGCGCCGCCTGGCCGACGAAGTGGAAAAGAAATTCGGGGTGAAGATAGCTTTCGAGCCGCAGCAGGAAGCTCAGGCCGCGCCCCCCACGGACCCGAACGCCGCAATAGTGACCGCCCTGAAAGCGGCCATAAAAGAAATCCTGAACGTGGACGCGAAGGCCTACGGGATAGGCGGCGGCACGGTAGCCGCTTTCTTCCGGCGCCTGAACCTGCCCGTAGTGGTTTACGCCCGGTTAAACGAAACGGCCCATATGCCCAACGAGTACTGCGTGATAGAGCACATGATGGGCGACGCGAAAGTCTTCGCCGTCACCACGCTGCTGCTCTGCAAGAAGTAGTAAATCCGTGAAATAAAATGCGGCGCGGATTGTTTTCCCGCGCCGCATTGCTAAGTAATAAACATAAGGCCGATTATCGTTAGTTTCCCCCCCTGCCGCTTCTTTTTCTGCCTGAAAAATTCGCCGAAAACCGCGCCCTTCCTTCTGTTTTATCTATAATAACAAAAAGCGGAGCGTTTTCCTGAAATTAAAAAATGCTCCGTCGCGCCCAGGCGTTGCCGGGCGTGGTGAAGCGGAAAGTTCTTTGATCTAATCGTCAGCCGGGAGCGGGTCTAT
>MNUR01000122.1 GCA_001871115.1 Elusimicrobia bacterium CG1_02_56_21
CCCCGCGGTAATTCTGGTTTAGGCCCCGGCAGCAGGGCTTAATTTATTGAAGGCGGCGACGATTCTTTGGTTCCCAAAGGGCCCAGGCTGTTATGGGTCTTCCTGCTTAGGATAAAAATCAAGGATTCAGGTAGAATTAATACATGGACGCCGTGCTTAACGCAGTTTTTCTGCCCGCCAAGGCAGCGGTATCGTCCGAAGATAAAGCTTAACTGAGGAGATTGCAAATGAGAAAACTTATAGCGCTTGCAGCCCTGATTCTAGCCCCGGGAATAGTGTCAGCGGCGGACAGTCCGGACCTTACTACGCTTGGAAAATCAGATGTGGCAAAGGTGGAGACTTCCGCTCTTGCGCTGCCGAGCCTGCCCGCCAGCGAGAAGATAGTTGGCGGCATAGAGGCATCAAAGGGAGAATTTCCTTTTATAGTTTCTCTGCAGGGCTCCTGGGGCCATTTCTGCGGCGGCTCCTTGATTAATAAGAACTGGGTGCTTACAGCGCAGCATTGTATTGCCGGCGGTATAGAGAATGTTGTTATCGGCATGCACGTTCAGGGGCAGACCGCCGGGACCGAGAGCTTCAAGGCGGTCGAGGTAATACCTCATCCTCTGGCCGGGAACGGCGACCAGGATTATGATTTCGCCCTGGTGCGGCTGGAAGGCGACTCAAGCTTCCCCCCCATCTCCCTTAATGGCGATGAATTGACCGGCAATGTGGACCTGGTTACCGCCGGCTGGGGCGCTACCGGAGAGAATGAAGGACTGGCGACCAATCTTCTGAAGGTTACAGTGCCGTTTGTCTCGGCTGACCGGTGCTCCCTGGCCTATTCCGGTAAGATAACGGACCGCATGATCTGCGCCGGTTACGATGCAGGGGGTAAAGATTCCTGCCAGGGAGACAGCGGCGGCCCGCTTGTTATGGGCTCCGGCTCCGGCGGGAAGCTTGTAGGCGTTGTAAGCTGGGGCTATGGCTGCGCGAGGCCGAATCAGTACGGCGTTTACGCTAAAGTCAGCTCAGTCCTGCCCTGGATAGAAGGCATAGTAAAATAGCCTGCTCCAAATTGGAAAGACTCCCGCGGAAAGCCGCGGGAGTCTTTTTTTGCTAATCCCATACCAACATAGTATTTTATTTCTTTTCAACCAAAGTCATCCCGCATTTAGGGCACTTGCCGGGCTTGTCGCCCTGGTAGTCTCCCATAGGGCAGACGTACATCCTGGCTGAGGGTTCCTTTGCTTCTTTCACTTCTTTCATAGCCATACCGCATTTGGGACATTTGCCGGGCTTTTTGGATTTAACGCAGCCCATAGGGCAGGCGTAGGCCTTGTGCATCGCGGCCTTATTTTCCTTCATGTCCATGCCGCACTTGGGGCATTTGCCGGGCTTGTCGGATTCCGCGCAGCCCATGGGGCAGACGTAGGCTTTATGCATTGCGGTCTCGTTTTTCTTCATGTCCATGCCGCACTTGGGGCATTTGCCGGGCTTATCCGATTCCGCGCAGCCCATGGGGCAGACGTAGGCGGCCTTGCCGGGAGCCTTAGCCGAGACTTCTTCTTCGCTGCCTCCGGCGCAGCATGCGCAGGTCTTTTTATTACTTTTCTCGCCGGGCAGGGCCTCCTGGCCATCCCCGGCTTTCTGCATTGCGGCTTCGGCGCCTTTGTGGGCATGTCCGCCGTCCGCGGCGAAAGACGGAGAATATCCGAGTGCAAGGGCGAATACGCCCAGTAATATAATTTTATTCATCATTCCTCCTTATGTTCTTCATGTTCTTTGCTGTCTTTCAGCGGTTCGGGCACGCACAGAGCTTCTTTCTGGGCCGCCGACCGGCCGCAACTTGTGCAGATATGTTCCGCGTCCTTCGCCGCTTCCTTCATTTCCTTCAACGCTTTGCGGGCGGCAAGCACGCACATCGTTTCTTTAAGTCCTTCTTCTATGTTTTTCATTGTTGTCCTTTTTAATAACGAAGCATTCTTTTATCCGCTTTTTCGGCCCAGGCGTCTATTCCGCCTTTGAGCACAAATACTTTGCGAAAACCTTTTTTCCGAAGAGCGCGGCAGGCCGCTGCCGATTTGCTCTGGCCTTTGCAATACAGGACCAGTTCCTCTTCGGGGCCGAACCCTGCGCCGGTCTTAATGAGTTCTTCAAAATCCGTCCAGGCGTCGCCGGGGATATGGACCAGGTCGTGCTCCCAGCCATAGCGCAGGTCCAGCAGCCGCGGCGGGGTCCCGGAATCCAGCCGGGTTTTCAGTTCCTCCGGAGTGATCATTGCTAAGGAAATAGCGCCGGCGAATCTTGTCTCAAGCTGCGCTTTACTTCCGCAGGCCGGGCAGTCCGGCCGTTTTTTAAGTTCTATTACGTTAAAATCCGACAGCCGGAAATCCAGCATGGCGAATTTGCCTTTGAGCGTTTCCAGGCCCAGTATCAGCTTAAGTATTTCAAGGGCCTGCATTGAGGCTACGGCCCCGGCCGCAGGGCCCATCACGCCGGCTTCGGCGCAGGCCTGGTTTTCCTGGTTCTCAGCTCCGGGGGCCAGGCAGCCGAGGCAGGGGCCGCTATGCGGTTCAAAGACAGCCAGCTGCCCTTCGAACTGGTACACGGCTCCGTGGACATAGGTCTTTTTGAGCTCGAGGCAGGCCCGGTTTATGGCCGCGCGCGTAATGAAATTATCCGTGCAGTCGGCGATATAGTCGTAGCGCTCAATTGCAGCTTTGATATTCTCCCTGGTCAGCAGCCCCTCGTGCGCGTTAACCTTTATTCCGCCGTTAATTTCCAGCAACCGCTGCCTAACCAGTGCGGTCTTGAGTTTTCCTATGTCGCTCGTCCCGTAGGTAAGCTGCCGATGCAGGTTGGAAAGCTCTACCGCGCCCGAGTCGAATACGCCTATCTCCCCCACCCCCGCCCCGGCCAAATAGCCGAGCACCAGGCTTCCCAGGCCGCCGGCGCCTATCACGGCTACCTTGGCGGACATCAGCTTCTCCTGGCCCTCAGGTCCGACGCCGGGTATTACAAGCTGTCTTGAATACCGGATGAATTCTTCTTTAGAAAGAGACATGGTTATTTAAGCGCTCTGTCGAGGTCCTTTATCAGGTCGTCTGAATTCTCTATGCCTGCCGATAGCCGCACCAGCCCGGCTGTTATGCCGCGCTTCAGGCGGTCCCGCTCCGGGATGGCGGCGTGCGTCATCGTGGACGGGTAACAGGCCAGGGATTCAACTCCGCCCAGGCTCTCGGCCAGCACGAAGATCTTCAGTTTTCTGAAGAATGCTTCAGCCGCGGCCCTGCCTCCTTTCAGTTCGAAACTTACCATTCCGCCAAAACCGTCCATCTGTCTGTCGGCGAGGGCGTGAGAGGGGTGGGTCTCGAGACCGGGGTAGTAGACCTTGGCTACGGCAGGGTGAGCCGTGAGGAAGGCGGCGACAGCGAAAGCGTTCGCTTCGTGGGCCTTCATGCGTACTGCCAGGGTCTTCATCCCGCGCAGCGTCAGCCAGGAATCCCAGGGGCCGGGAACTCCGCCGGCCGCGTTCTGGTGGAATTTAACTTCTTCGTAAACGCCCTTGTCCGCCACGGCCATCAGGCCGCCTATCACGTCGCTGTGGCCGCCCAGGTACTTGGTGGAACTGTGCACCACGATATCGGCTCCCAGTTCTATGGGCCTTTGGAAGTAGGGCGTTGCGAAGGTATTATCTACGGCGAGAATAGCCTTGCCCTTTTTGGCGATATCGGCCAGGGCCGCTATATCGGTAATGTTCAGGAGCGGGTTAGTGGGAGTTTCGGCCCAGATCATCCGGGTATTGCGGCGCATCGCTTTCTTGAAGGAATTCGGGTCTTTTGAATCCGCGTAAGAGATCTCCAGGCCCCACTTCCGGAACACCTTCTCGAACAGCCGGTAGGTCCCGCCGTAAACGTCGTCCCCGGAGACAACATGGTCCCCCTTCCTGAGCAGGCCCAGGCAAGCGGTGGATTCGGCGGCGAGGCCGGAGGCGAAAGCCAGTCCGTATTTGGCGCCCTCCAGCGCGGCGATGCAGTCTTCCAGCGCTTTTCTCGTGGGGTTTCCCGTGCGGGAGTATTCCCAGCCCCTGTCTTTGCCTATCCCGTCCTGTTTGTAGGTGGAAGTCTGGTAAACCGGGATATTTACGGATCCCGTGGTCTTGTCGGCGTCCTGTCCGGCGTGTATCAATGCTGTTTCGAATTTCATTTTATCTCCTGTATCTGCGGTTTATGCCAGCGTCCGGCGCAGGTGGTTAAGCAGGTCTACGCGCGTAATAAGGCCGTAGAATTTACCTTCCGAGTTCAGCAGCCCCACCAGGCCTTTATTGAGGATGGTGGTGATCTCCTCGAGCGGAGTGGAAGGCTGTACAGTAACCAGATTATGCGTCATATGGTCCCTGACGGGCTTGCGGTAGTTGGAAGCGTCTTTGTGAACGGCCATAAGGATATCCGACTCGTCGAGGATGCCTACAACGTGCCCCTCCTCCATTACGGGTAGCTGGGTGTATTCATACATCCGCATCCGCAGGAAGGCGGTCACCAGCGCGTCGCCGGGCTTTACCGAGGCCACCGAGCCCGCGGAGCAGGGGCGCCCCACCAGGTCCCGCAGGTCGCCGAATTCCGTCCGCTTTATAAAGCCCTGGTCGGCCATCCAGTAATCGTTGAACATCTTTGAGAGGTATTTGTTGCCGCTGTCGCCGACTATAGTTACTACCCGTTTCGGGGTCTGGCTCTCCCTGCAGTAGCGGAGCGCGGCCGCCACCAGGGTGCCCGTGGAGGAGCCGGCCAGCACCCCTTCGGCTTTAAGAAGTTCGCGTACTACAGTGAAACTTTCTTCGTCGGTTATGGAGTAAGCTTTTTTAACCAGGGACATCTCGGCTACCGGGGGAATAAAATCCTCGCCTATCCCCTCCACGAACCACGAGCCCGCTTTGCCCAGCTTCCCGGTCTTTATATAGTCCGCCAGCACCGAGCCCGCCGGGTCGGCAAGGACCATCTCCGTAGCGGGCGAGACGCGGGCGAAAAAGCGGCCGAGGCCGGTCAGCGTGCCTCCCGAGCCTATGCCGCAGACTACCGCGTCTACCTTGTGCTCCATCTGCTCCCAGATCTCCGGAGCGGTCCCCTGTTCATGCGCCGCGGGATTGGCGGGGTTGCCGAACTGGTTGATGAAATAGCTGTTCGGGGTTTCCCTGGCTATCCTTTCCGCCATGTCCTGGTAATATTCAGGGTGGCCTTTTTCTACGTCGGAGCGGGTATTTACGATCTCCGCGCCCAGGGCTCTTAAATGCGAGATCTTTTCCTGGCTCATTTTGTCGGGGATCACCAGGATCAGCTTATAGCCTTTCTGGGCGGCTACCAGCGCCAGGCCAAGCCCGGTATTGCCGGCTGTGGCTTCTACCAAAGTCCCCCCTTTGCCGATCTTTCCTTCCTTCTCGGCGGCGGCTATCATAGAGAGGGCTATCCGGTCTTTTATCGAGCCGCCGGGATTCTGGCACTCAAGCTTCAGAAAAAGCTCGCATTTGCCGGTATCCAGTTTCTGCACTTTGAGCAGCGGGGTGTTGCCTATCAGATCAAGTACGGTGTCAGCTTTTTGCATGTGTTCTCCATTTTAGCCGCGCGTTCCCGGCCTCGGTTAATCGTTCAGTTGAAAGCGTTCTTTTTCTTTTTCCACAAGTAGTATACGACAGGATATACCAGCAGTTCCAGCGCGAAGCTGGAGGCTAGTCCGCCTATCATGGGCGCGGCTATCCGCTTCATCAGGTCTGAACCTGTCCCCAGCGCCCACATTATGGGGATAAGGCCCATGAAAGCCGCCGCTACCGTCATCAGTTTCGGGCGCACCCTTTTGACCGCGCCGTGCATGACCGCTTCTTTGAGGTCGGCGGTATTGTTCATGCGGCCCTGCGCCTTCATCCCGTCATAAGACAAATCCAGGAAGAGCAGCATGAAAACCCCCGTCTCAGCGTCCAGGCCCATCAGGGCTATCATGCCTACCCAGACGGCGATGGAAACGTTGTAGTTTAGGAAGTAAAGGAACCAGACCGCGCCTATGAGCGAGAAGGGCACTGCCATCAGAACTATAAAAGTCTTGGCTGCCGACTTGGTGTTAGTATAGAGCAGTATGAAGATTATTATGAGGGTAAGCGGCAGTACGATCTTAAGTCTTTCGCGGACTCGGAGCATGTTCTCGTACTGGCCGCTCCATTCCAGCGAATAGCCGGCCGGGATATTAAGGCCCGAGAGCACATGCTCTTTCGCGTTCTTTACATAGGTTCCTACATCTATGCCTTCGATGTCCACGTAGACGTAGCCCGACAGCATCCCGTTCTCGTCCCTTATCATGCCGGGGCCCTGGCGCATCTCGATGTCGGCTATCTGGGCCAGGGGTACATTTATGCCGCCTTTAGAGGTTACGAGCACCCTGCCCAGCTTGTTCAGGTCGTCGCGGAATTCCCGGGCGTAGCGGACGTTTATTGAATACCTTTCCCTGCCCTCCACCGTGGTGGAGATGGTCTCCCCGCCGATGGCCGACATCACGGCCATCTGCGCCTCTTTCACCGAGAGGCCGTAGCGCGCGAGCTGGTCCCGCTTCAGCGTGAAGTCCAGGAAATAGCCGCCGGCGGTGCGCTCGGCGAAAGCGCTCCGGGTGCCCTTTACCTGGGTTATAAGCTGCTCTATTTCAACGCCTATTTTCTGTATCTGGGTGAGATCCGCTCCATAGATCTTTATCCCTACAGGCGTCCGGATCCCGGTCGAGAGCATATCTATCCTGGCCTTTATAGGCATGGTCCAGGCATTGGAAACCCCGGGGAAGCGCATCTTCGAGTCTATGTCGGTGATCAGTTCTTCCCAGGTCAGTTTGTCGTACCAGACATGGCTGAGCAGCCTGCGCAGGAATTCCGGCGCCCAGGAGGAATACCAGCGCTCCTTGGAGCGCCATTCGTCGTGAGGCTTTAAGACCACGGTAGTCTCCATCATGGAGAAAGGCGCCGGGTCCGTGGAAGTATCGGCGCGGCCGGCTTTGCCGAACACCCTTTCCACTTCCGGGACGCTTTTAAGTATCCGGTCCTGCAGCTGCATCAGCTTCTGCGCTTCGGTGACCGAAAGCCCGGGTAAAGTTGTGGGCATGTAGAGGATGGTCCCTTCGTTCAAAGGCGGCATGAATTCCGAGCCCAGCTTCAGGTAGACGGGGATTGTCGAGATGATAAGCAGTACCGCGAAAGCGACGGTTTTAACCGGGTGGCTCAGCACGAATTTGCAGACCGGTTCGTAGACCGCGAACAGCGCTTTGCTGACGGGGTGTTTCTCTTCGGGGTAATAAGTTCCTACCGCCACGGTATTGACGGCTTTTCCCAGCCAACCCGGCTTGATAGGAAACGGGTCCATCCGGGCGAACATCATCCGCAGGGCCGGGTCCAGGGTTATAGCGAGGATTGCGGCCATGAACATTGAAAGATTCTTGGTATAGGCCAGCGGTTTGAACAGTCGGCCTTCCTGGTCCACCAAAGTGAAGATAGGCAGGAAAGCTACGGCTATGACCAGCAGCGAGAAGAACACCGACGGGCCCACTTCCTGCAGGGCCTCCAGGCGTATAGTGTGGAAGTCCCCTTTTCTGCCCCCGCTATTCCAGAGCTCCAGCTTTTTATACGCGTTCTCCACCTCTACTATAGCCCCGTCCACCAGCACGCCTATCGAGATGGCTATGCCGGAGAGCGACATGATATTGGAGGAGATCCCCATGAAATACATGGGTATAAAAGCCAGGAAAACGGAGACCGGTATGGTCACTATAGGAATGATGCCGGAAGGTATATGCCACAGGAAAATTAGTATCACCAGGCTGACGATGAGCATCTCCTCGGTCAGCTGGCGCTTGAGGGTGGCTATGGCTTTATAGATCAGGTCCGAGCGGTCGTAGGTCGTGACGATTTCAACGCCTTCCGGCAGGGAAGGCCTTATCTGTTCTATCTTTTCTTTTATCCTTTTAATGACGTTCAGCGCGTTCTCTTTGTGGCGGATCACCGCTATCCCGCCGACGGTGTCTCCCTCCCCGTCCAGGTCGGAAACCCCGCGGCGCATCTCGGGGCCGATCTCCACTTTGGCTATGCTTTTAATAAGTACCGGGGTCCCGCCCGCGTCCAGGCCCACCACAATGTTGCCTATATCCGCAGCGGACTTGGCATAGCCCTTGCCGCGGATCATGTATTCCGCCCCGGAAAATTCTATTACGCGGCCGCCCGCCTCGCTGTTCCCGTCTTTAACGGCGCTTAAAACCTTTTCAAGCGGAATATTGTAGGCGGCCATGGCATTAGGGTTCAGGTTTACCTGGTACTGCTTCTGGAAGCCGCCTATGGAAGCCACTTCGGCCACGCCCGGAACCGACTGGAGGTGGAATTTCAGGTTCCAGTCCTGGAAGGAGCGCAGTTCAGACAGGTCGTGCTTTCCTGTTTTGTCCACAAGCGCATATTGGTATACCCAGCCGACGCCGGTGGCGTCCGGGCCCATCTCGGTCTTGACTCCCTCGGGCAGCTGGCTCTGGATCTTGCTGAGGTATTCCAGCACCCTCGAGCGCGCCCAGTAAATATCGGTCCCGTCCTCGAAGATCACATAAACATAGGAGAAGCCGAAATCCGAGAAACCCCTTATGGTCTTTACTTTCGGAGCGCCGAGCAGGGCGGTGATGATAGGATAGGTGACCTGGTCCTCCAGGATGTCCGGCGAGCGGTCCCAGCGTGAATAAACTATCACCTGGGTGTCGGAAAGGTCGGGGATAGCGTCGAGGGAGATATTCTTTACGCAGAAGTAAGCGCCTATCATCGCCACTGCGGTGAAAATAAGGACTGTCGCCTTGTTGTGCGCGGAAAATGCGATGATCTTTTTTATCATGGTCTATTCAGTTATTGTGGACTTCATCCTGGCTTCCGAGTCGACCAGGAAATTAGCGGAAGTAACGACCTTCTCCCCCGCCTTCAGGCCGAACAATATTATCGTGTAATTATCGGTAACGAACCCGATGCGGACTTCCCTCGGAACGAGGGCCCCGCCGCCTTTATCCACAAAAACCAGCTTGCGCGCGCCGGTATTGATTACGGCGCTGTTCGGCACGGCCAGGTGGGAGCCCAGCGCGACTTTTATCTTTATCTCCGCGTACATATCCGGCTTAAGCAGGTTGTAGGGGTTTTCCACTTCTGCTCTCACCCGCAGCGTACGCGTTTGGGCGGAAAGGACGGAATCTACGGCCTTGATCGTTCCGCGAAAAATTTTGCCGGGATAAGCAGTGATTTCCGCTTCTATTTCCTGTCCCGGCTCAATCAGGCCGATCTCGTATTCATAGATCTGGGCGTAAAGCCAGGCTTTGGCCCCGGGCAGAAGCAGGTTTGCGTGGGTCTGTCCGTCACGGCGCAGAGCGCTTATCTGTTCTTCCGAAAGCCCTAATTGTCTGAGGCGCAGGCCGGATGCCCGGATAAGGGCTTGGGCCCTTTCATGTATTTCGGGCCACGAGCTGTCCTTAATCTTGTCTCCGGCTGTTACTGCTTCCTTATACTCAGAGATAGCCTGGTAAAGGTCAGGGTCATAGGCCACTTTGCCGGAGCTCGTCAAGGTATGGGTCAGGGTCCTGTAGGCAGCGCGGGCGGTCTTTACCCCGATGAGCTGCCGCTTGGTATCGTCCATATTAATCGGGGCCCTGCCTCCTACTTCTTTGGCTGCGCCGGCGACTTCGTATACAGGTACATAATCCATCCCCATTTCGTCCTTCATCGGGGTTTTGGAGGTTATTTCCGGATTCATCGGGTTGCGGTAGAACTTTATTTTCATTTCGCCGGTTTGGGCCGCCGGAGCTGCCGCTTCGCTTTTGACCAAATTCATCCCGCAGATAGGGCAGGAGTCGTCCTTCCGGGCAGAGGTATAGGTGGGGTGCATCGGGCAGTAGTAAGTATCTTTATGCTCCGCCGCGGCATGGCCGCCGTCGGCGCGGTAATGGTTTATCCCGATCGGGATCGCGGCCAGCAGTACCAGCGCGAGTATAATAAGAGTTATTTTTTTTGAGCTCATTTTGTTTCCCCTGTAAGCTGCTCAACCCGGGAAAGCCAGGTCTGGTAATCCACTATATAGCGGTAATAGTCCATCCGGAAATCAAGCAGCGTGCGCTGCGCGTCCAGCAGGTCCATAAAGCCGGTCTTATCAGCCTGGTAGCCGCTCCGGGCAATTTTAAGGGCTTCTTCCGCCTGGGGGATCACGCTGTCCCGGTAAAGGTCGAGCAGCCTCAGGTTGGTGCGGGCTTTGATGTCCGCCTCCCTGAGCGATGCGGCCAGCTCGTTGCCGGCGGCCTTGTATTGGGCCTTTGCCATCTCCCTGTCGGCACCGGCCTCCGCTACCACGGCCTTTTGCCTGGAGAACCAGAGCGGTATAGTCAGGCCCAGCGCGACGTCGTAAGTGTTGTTCATAGCCGTCCCTGGGGCTTTTCTGGTCCTGTACAGCAGCATAAAATCCGGCAGGTACCCGGCTTTAGAAAGGGTTAGCCGGCGCTCCGCCTGATCTACTTTAAGCGAATAGGCTTTTAGCCCCGGGTTGTAGCTGAAGGCTTCGTCGCGGAGCTCCGCATAATCGGCGCCGGGGCGGGAGGGCTCTAATTCAGCCGGTTCCGGCAGGGAAGACAGCGTGTCCCGGTCCATCATCGCGTTCAGGATTGCCGCCGCGGTTTCTTTCTCCTGCTTTACCGTGACCAGCCGGTTAAGCGTGCGCGAAAGTTCTACCTGGGCTTTTATAGCGTCGCTCTGGGAAGCGTTCCCGACCGAATATTTAGTCTCGGCTATTCTGGAGAAGCCGCGCAGCAACTCCACCGTCTCGTTAAAGATAAGTTCGGCCTTTGAGGCCATGTAATATTCGTAGAACAGCGCCTTGGCTTTGGCTATCAGCTCTATTTCTTTGGCGGCGTATAGCGAGGAATAAAAAGCGTGTTCATCCTTGGCGATATTCTTGCGCAGGAGGAGTTTGTAGGGATTGTCTATCGCCTGGCTTATCGAGATGTTCCTTTCTCCGGCGTCGCTAATAAAATTCTTTCCGGAGGGCGTGAACATGCGCTCGAATTCTATCACCGGGTCTTTAAGGATATAGGCCTGCTTTATGCGGCTTTTGTAAGCCAGGGAAACCGCTTTGGCGGCCTTGAGGTCCGGGTTCTTTGCCCGGACTTCTGCCAGGACCTCATCCAGGCTCAGCGCGGCGCCGGCGGTGGCGCAGAAGCCGGAAATGAGGAGGATAGCCGCCAGGGTTTTCTTCATAATGATTTCCTACTTAGCAAGTTTTCCGGCCAGGCTGCTTAAAGCGGGGATATGGTAGAGGAAAACGCTGGTGATCAAAAGAAGGTAGGCCAGGCCGGAAATTATCGCGGTTTTGGCCAGCTTGCTGCCGCGCGGGGTTATTGACGGATCTTTTAGCGCAATTACGCCAAAGGTTACGGCCAGGGCGGCTTTTTCTATACCGAAGAAATGGACGAACGAGAGGGCGCCCATCGCGAGGGCAGCCGCGGCTAGTTTAGTGGACATGTTGTTTCTCCGTATCCTCGATATTCCCGGCTTCTCCGGTTCCGGCGCTGGATTGCATTTTATCCATTTCGCAGCTTTCACAGGGGCACATGCTTTTCTTTCCTGCCTCGTGCATGCATTGGCACATATAGGCGGAGCAGTCGCCGCAAAGGCGCGCCAGCGCTACCGGGTTTAGTATGCTGGCAGGCTTAATAAGCTGCGCCAGTACTTTGCTGCCCAGGCCGGAGCGGGGGCCGCTCTCCATAGCGCTGACCTTGAGGCCGAAGGAGAAGAGGCTTATGGTTATAAGACTTATCATAACGGCCATTGCGGGCACAGGTACGCGCAGGAAACGGCGCAAAGAGGAACTGTGCCGGTTCAGCGCGCGGGCGGCGGCAGTCACCCTGGCGGCGAAGAAAGGGGACGGTTCTACGGGAGGCAGTCTCTTTATCCGTGCATCCGCTTCTGAAATAAGCCGGAATTCTTCCGAGCAGGAGAAACAGGTCTCTATATGCGAACTGACGGAGGCCCGGTCTTCGTCGTTCAGAGCGCCGTCAATATAGGCTGAAAGTTTTTCCGCTATCTTTAAACACTTACCAGACATAATTTACCTCTGCAAGGTTTAACGGAATATCTTTGAAAAACTTGCGGTGTCTTGGAAAAAGAGGAGCGCGGGATGTCGGTGCTTCTCCCGGGACCGTGGTCAATGCTTGTGCTTATGGCCCTTCTGTCCGGCCTGGTTGTCCGGAAGCGGGCTGGTTTTGCCGGTCTCTTCGGTGCCTGCGGCGATAGAAACTGTCGCTGGCTTTACCGCGGCGCCTTCCAGGTAGACCATGCGCGCCCCTATATCGGCTGCCTGCAGAACCGCCAGATTGGCCAGCCCCAGCAGAGTGAGGAAAGCCCAGGCGCTTTTAGGCCGCTGCTCCGAATGAAAGAAGCTCCAGGCGCTCAGCGCGCCCGATGCCGCCAGAACTATCCAGGCCAGGGTTTCATGCGTGCCCATCATATTGTGTATCACTTCATTATGAGGGAAACTGTCCTCCGCTAAGACGCCGGTTATTAAAGCGGCCAGAGCGCCGGCAGCGGCCATGTAAAGGCAGGCCCGGCCGGCGGAGTTGAGCGCCGGCTTTTTAAGGGCTATTCCCAGAGCGTAAAGCAGGAAGGCCCCGGGCAGGAATGCTACCGGGAAATGCACGAACATAGGGTGGATATTGAAGAATTCTCTGACCGCGCCGAAACCCAGTAAAGACCAGTCCATATCAACCTCCTTCCGCTCAGCCAAGTCTTATCCGCTGAATTTTTAAGGCTGCCTTAAACTACAGCGTCAAAGGCTCGCTTCAGCAGAGTTTCAACTTCAAGGGCCAGGGGCCTGAGGCTTTCATTTTCTACGCTGCCCATGGCGACCGAAGGCTTGATGACCGAGACGGCAGTTTTCCCGCCCTTCTCGTATACGATCACATTGCAGGGCAGGAGCAGGCCGATATTCTCTTCCGCCTGTATCGCTTTGTGGGCGTGGGCCGGGCTGCAGGCTCCTAGTATTACATAATTACGGAAGTCTATGCCCAGCTTCTCCTTGAACTTTTCTTTTACGTCTATCTTTGTCAGTATGCCGAACCCCTCTTTCTTAAGCGCGGCCGTTATTGCTTCCACCGCCCCGTCAAAAGACATGTCCAGCTCTTTGGTGAAACCGTATTTTATCATTTCTCCCCCCGTAATTATGAGCGGGCGCGGCAGCGGCGGCCCGCTCACATTAATGCTTATCGTTCAATTATGGCAAATCTCGGGAAGTTGTCAAATAGCCGGCGGCTTTAGCTCCTGTCTTTGAACTTCTTTGACAGGCTTTGCCGGGCCCGGAACAGCAGGGATTCTACAGAGGAGACGGAAAGGTCCATTATTTCGCCTATTTCGCAATAGGAGCGGCCCTCGTAAACCCTTAGCATGATGGCCGCCTGCTGAGCCTCCGGGAGTTCTGCCAGCATCGCGGCCACTTCTTTGTTCTGCTGTTTGGTTTCATAGATTGAATCCGGCTTGCTGCCGGGGGCTCCCGCCGGGTCCTGTATGCCCGGGCCGTCCAGGCTGTGAGTAGGGGCCCTTTCCGACCTGCTTTTATTGCTGCGGGCCTGGTCTACGGCCAGGTTATAGGCTATTTTGTAAAGGATGGTGGAGAGCTTCGCGCCTGGCTTAAGTATCGGGGCGGCCTTATAGAGCCGGAGGAAAGCTTCCTGGGCCAGGTCTTCGCTGGAGCTCTGGTTCTGCGTATAGCGGTAGAGGAAATTTATGAGCGGGCCGGAGTGTTTTTCCACGATCCGGGTGAAGGCTTCACCATTGCCGGCATTGAATTGCGCCAGCAGGTCAAAGTCCTCCTGCCAGCCGATAGGTTTCTCTTCCGCCATACGGTATTTTACTTTATTTAAATGTAAGGGCAGGCCGGGTCCCCTTCAGGCAGCTATCCGGCCGGTTGAGACAGACCGCATAAATATGCCCTTAAGACCCTTGAAATACAGGGTTCTGTGAGCTACTGTATAGTAGGAAAAAGGGGAAGGGGTCTCTCCCCTGTGATGAGCGAAGCGCGGTCGAGACCCATGCTGAGGGCGGGCCGTAGCGGCCCGCCCCGCTTTTATCCTGAAGCGCTTTAAACAGCAGGTTAAAGCGCAGGCTGCCGCGCCCGGCCGGGTATCATCGAGGCGTTCCACAACTTTTCCGACCTGGCCACATAGGCGGTGGCGTATGCTGAAGACCCGGCAGAGGAAGATGGCCGTTATCCCCTCAAAGATAGAGGTCCCGTTCATGCATAGTAGAGCCGAGCGGCAGTACGAAACCGGCTATTTCCGGAGGCAGGCCAAGGCCCTGCGCGGCCGGGCCGGCTACATAATAGTTTACCCATACTACAAGTGGGTGGTTCCCCCCCAACTGGGTATTTGCGAGGACGCCCAGGGCGGCGCCTAAAAAAGACCAGTCAGTATTTTGGCGTGAAGTTTTGCGCTTCTGCGGCTGACTTTAACAGGTTTTCCCATTTTCCACTCCTGTCGGCTTTTCCCTTTTCAGGTGGCTTCGTGGAAGGTGGTGTCTCCCGCTACTCCGCAGCGGATAGCACTAGGGAAGGCCGCCGTAAGAATCGCCGTGTAATCGTGATAATTACGCATAAAATAAAATAGTCATCTCTCTCCGCATACTGCGCCCGCCGCCCTGGCTGCCGCAGAATTTCTTTTGAATGCCGGGTCTATAGAGATCAGCGCCTTTGCCGATATTACGCGAAGCGTGCAGTCCCGGCTCTTCAAATTTTCTTTCAAGGCCGGCAGTGCTTTTCCTGCGGCAGGACCCAGGGCGCCCAAAGCCGAGGCGGCTTGCTTTTTTACTTGCAGGCTGCGGTCCTTCAAAGAGCCGATAAGGGACGACATCGCCTGTCTGCTGCCGGGGGCCAGGCGGGAGAGAACCGGTATTAGGGAGGCGCGGAATAGCGGATCTTTGTCTTTCATCGCCTCGGAGAGTTCGCGCGCGGAGCTCCTCGGCAGGAGCGTTGGGGCGGCCATGGCATAGGTTTCCAAAGCGGCGGCTGCGGCCCTTCGCACCGAAAGGTCTGTGTCTTTAAGGGCGGCCAGGGCTGCTGCAGCGGTTTCCCCGGGCGGCGGGAACATTCGGGATATAACCATTGCCGCACCGGATCGCACCGCTGGATCGGGATCTTTCAGCGCTTCGCTCAGCCATTTTCCCGCCGGGCTGCCGGTTTTTATCAGAGCGATAGAGGCCCAGGTCCGCTCAACTTCGTCCTTGCTCTGCGCGGAGCGGAACAGGGCGGAGATATAACTTTCCGGAAAAAGTTCCATAGCTCCGGGCGTGTAGTTCCCCAGCGCCCGGGCCGCCGCGGCGCGGACTATGGGGTCTCTGTCTTCGAGGGAAGCTATTAGCGGGGCGGTTGCTTCTGCCGGCGGCGGGAACATCCGGGATAATACCTGTGCCGCTCCGGACCTTATTTTCTCGTCAGGCGCTTTTAGCGCCGCGGACAGCCAGGTCCCGGCCGGCCTGCCTATTTTTACCAGGGCTATTGAAGCTATTGTTTTCAGGTCATTACCGCCCGAGAATGCCGCCCGGGCCAGAGGCGGGACAGCGTCTTTGGCGGCGGGCCCTATCTCCGAAAGGATCCTTGCGGATTCCACGGCCAGGGCGGTGTCGGGGCTATCCAGGTTTTTTGCAAGTAAGGCCGCCGCCGCGGCGCCGTGCGCCGGGAGTATCCGGGCGGCTTCCCGGCGCAGAGCCGGGTCCCGGCTTTTAAGCGCTGCTGCCAGCAGCGGCGCGGCGCCTTCAAGTTTTGACAGCGCCCGCGC
Organism: Elusimicrobia bacterium CG1_02_56_21; assembly: GCA_001871115.1. Classification (GTDB taxonomy): domain Bacteria; phylum Elusimicrobiota; class Elusimicrobia; order Elusimicrobiales; family UBA9959; genus UBA9959. Next base: position 15,826 of record MNUR01000122.1, read on the forward strand.
CGCCGATGAAGCCACGAGGTCTCCCCCGGTGAGGGCCGCTATCAATTCCGGGATAGCCGGCTCCGCCGCCTGGCCAAGGTCCTCCAAAGCGGAGGCGGCGTAGCCGCGGCAGGGCGAATTCTTCCGGGCAAGTATTTTTTTCAGGCCATAGACCGCTTTACTGCGTTTTTTTGCGTCCGAGCGGTTTAATTCGTCTATAGCCATGGAGCGGACCTGCGGGTCTGCCGTTAAAAGGTTTTTGTTAAGGGACGAGCAACCGGCCAGCAGCAATGGCACAGCAAAAAATATGGATATAGTCAGGCGTTTCATAGCAGGAGTTAAAAGGATACAACTTTTAGCTGCGGGCGGGTATCAGTAAGGAAGATTGTATAAAACAGCGCGCCCGGCTTTCCGGGCGCGCTTCCCTAAGCCTTGGCTGCGGGCTTTAGTCGAAGCTTACTACCCTTGAGGGAGCTATGTCCATGGACTGTATCGCGCTTGAATCCATATTTACCGCTTCAGTCGCGTCAGCCTCTTCTTTCTCACCGGCCAGCCTGGGGATGGAGGCAGAAAGAACCGAGACCTTTGTAACATCCTCGCCGCGTCCGCCGGTCTGCTCGTAGGTGGCCATGGTGGTGCAGCCTGCGGGGCTCTGGAGGAAGTCCGTATCTCCGCGCACCAGTATGCCTTCTATTTTTTGGGTCGTATTATTGAACACCGGGGAGCCTGAGTTGCCGCCGAAGGTGTCCAGGTCCGCTACAAAGTAGCCGATCTTGGAGAAATCGCGGACGGTGGCGTCTCCCGCTACCTTGAGGGGCAGGCCTACGGGGTGACCTATCACGGTGATTGCGTCGCCTGCCTTGAGGCTTGTCCCCCTGTTGATGGCCAGGGGCTTGTGGCCGGTCACTTTCCGGTCAAGCTGTATAAGGGCGAAGTCGGCGCCCAGGTGCTGGCCTTCAGGGTTATCGGAGCCGGGCTCGCCGCCGAGAAAGCGCTTTACTATCTTAGAGCAGCTGTAAACTTCTCCGGAAGGCAGCGTGGTGACGGCTGCTTCGCCTTCTTTTTTTATAGCGTAGCCGAATACCATCCTGGTGTCTGCGCAATCGGAATCATTCTTTACGCAGTGCCCGGCCGTCATCACCAGGTCCTCTCCTACCAGCGAGCCGGAGCAGAAAGCGCCTATAGGCTGCTCCCGGAACTTTTCGTCGGGGCAGAGATTGGCGCGTTCGCCGAAGTTCATGGTCTGCAGCTTCGCGCTGCCGTCAGCGAGCTCTACCGAGCCGGCTTTCCAGAAGGAAACCACCGAGTCGGAAAGGGTCTTCATGTCCTGGGGGGCTGCGAAGAGCTCCAGGCGGTTGTCTTCGCCGTATATGCTTTTTCCTGAGGAGAAAGAGAGTACAGGCAGGATAAGCAGGGCCGCCGCTACGCTCAGGGTTTTCTTTAACAGGTTTTTCATAACTCCTCCAGTGGTTCCCGCAACATTAATTACACTATGTTATACAGCGCGACTTGACTAATGTCAATAGTCGGAGGACCCATGCTTGTGAGTGCAATGGGCCTACAAAGACCTGGGCCTTTAGGGCAAATGCCTATGAGCCGGATATGATCAGGGGAATAGAAAGGATATTTTAGGAGCCTGTCCGATAAGCAATTTCGCCTGCAATTGCCGCTTTTGGCCTGCGCCTTCGCGACGCTCAACTCACAAACTCCGTTGAGGGCGCTGGTTTCGCGTCGCTTCGGCCCGGCTCCAAAATAGACAATTTCTTAATGAAAGCCTTATGCCGGACAGGCTCCCAGGCGCCAGATTTGCTTATATCCACCCGATATACATTTTTACGGTATAAGAGTCTACGGCCCGGAGGGCTATATAAGAGGTAATAATAAGAAGGCAGGCAACTGTCCATTGTACGGAGGTTTTTGGTGGTTTTGCCGGCATAGGCCAGGTTACTTCTTCCCAGGTTTTTCCGGCGCGCAGGTATGAGGCGAGGCTGCAGACAGAGTAGGCTGCCAGGCCCAGTACGGAGAAGCCGGCATAAAAGGCCCAGGGAAGGGCTGTCGGCAAAGGGCCGGGCACAGCGTATTCCCAGCCTGAACCCGCTGATTTGTTCCACCAGTTCCAGAGTAAACCGCAAGTCAGCCCGGCTGTTGCCAGCTGCAGGGTCTTTGCGGGCAGGCCCCCGGCCCATTCGCGCAGAAGGGAAGGCAGTCCCAGGCGCAGGGTCAGCGGTTCGGACAGAAGAAAGAGGGCAGGGACGGCCAGCGGCCGGAAAAGCGCCGGGGCGGCAACCGCCAGGCAGAGAGCAGCGGCGCCAAGGCCGTAGAAGAAATAGGACAGGCCGGCTTTAATTTTGAACTCTCTGGTCCTGATCCCGCGGAAAAACCCGAAGGACTGGTACATTTCATACATGCAGAAAACAGAGGGAAGTCCCGCGGCCCAGGTCAGGACCCGGCCGGTCCACCTGGTTGAAAGATTTGAAGCCTGGTTGATATAATGCCAGGCCCCCAGCCGCAGGTTAAGCAGCTCGAGCAGGCCGGCCATAGCCAGCGAGAGCGCCGCCAGGGCTATGAATTCCGAAGTTCTGGAGATCAGCAGCGAGTTCCCCTTGAAGCGGTAAGCCAGGTTGTCGGTAAGCAGTATGCAGCTCCAGATCGCCAGAATAAAATACTGGTTATAAACCGGCTCGATACGCGTAAGCCTGCCGGCTAACCCTACGCAGGTAAGAAAAAAAGCCAGGTAGAGGGCGAGTTTTGATTTTGAATCTTCGTCCAGCATAAGTAATCCGGATGCGGGCACTCCGCAGCAGCGCGGCCGGGAAGCGGCAGGTAATTTGCCGGCGCCGCAGCCCCCGCTTCCGCTCCTAAAAGTCGAACTTATATTTATCCAGCTTCAGCTCGTCCCGCATTGCTATTATTTCGCGCTGGGTAACCTTGTTGACGGGCACCCCTTTATTCTTGCGGTACAGCCAGTTCAGGTGCTCTTTCTCCCCGGCGGTAAAGATGCGCCTGGCGCCCGGCATTTTTTTTGAAGCCCGCAGCCCGCGCAGGATATCGCCCGCTATTTTTTTGAATGATTTCAGCGTGGTGAAGGCTTCGATATTTATTGCCAGGAAGAAGTGTCCGAGGGGATAGGGAATTTTCTTGCCGTTCTTCATCCCGGTAAGCATTTTCATGTAAGCGCCCTGCTGCAGGGCGGCGGACATTATTTCTACTACGGTGGAGTAGCCGTAGCCTTTATAGCCGCTCATTTCTTCGCCTATGCCGCCGAGCGGGACAAGGGCGGCCGTCCCGGCCACCAGCTCGCCCAGAACTGCGCGGGAGTCAGTCCTGGCTTCGCCAGCGTCGTTAATAACCCAGCCCTTAGGCATCTTCTTGCCGAGTTTGGCGTAAACCTCTATTTTCCCCCTCTGCGTAGTGGAGGTGGCGCAGTCCAGCATAAAAGGGAATTTCTCGTCGGTTGGCATGCCGAAGGTAAAGGCGTTTGTGCCCAGCATATTCTCGGTCCCGAAGGTCGGCGCTACCGAGGGCCTGGCATTGGTCCCCGTTATTCCTATCATGCCGGCCTTTGAGGCCATAAGCGTGTAGTAGCCGGCTATCCCGTAATGCGTCGAGTTTCGCACCGCCGTCATTCCCAGCCCGTATTTTTTGGCTTTGCGGATGGCCAGTTCCATCGCGCGCCTGGCTATTACATGGCCCATGCCGTTATGCCCGTCTATTACAGCCGTGGTCCGGGTTTGCTTTACTATTTTGAACCTGGTCTTAGGCAGCTGTATGCCCTGCTTTATACGGTCGTAGTAAATCGGTTTAAGCCTGGAAACTCCGTGGGAATCTATTCCCAGTTTGTCCGAGGTTATGAGTACTTCAGCGCACACGGCCGCTTCGGAGGGCGGAACGCCGATGCCTTTGAAGACGTCGGCCATGAACCTCTCCATTACGTCAAACTTTACCCACTTGGTGCCTTTTTCGATTTCCATGTTTAGTTCTCCGTTTATTCGCCCTTTTCAATTAAATCCGCCAGGACAGCGGCCGCTTTAAGCCCGCTGGGGATACCTGTTTTCTCGAAAGCCGCAGTCATTTCGGCCAGCTTGTCGGGGTTCTCCATCAGGTTCCTGACAGCCGCGGTAAGCTTAGCGTCAAAATCCGGGCCTTCTTCAAGGCAGACCGCTGCGCCGGTTTCCGCGAGAGCCAGGGCGTTAGCCTTCTGGTGGCCCGCCGCCGAAGAGGGCAGCGGAACGAGTATCGCGGGAATTTTCAGCTGGGCCAGTTCGGCAACCGTGCTGGCCCCCGAGCGCGAGATCACAAGGTCGGCCGCGGCGTACAAAGCGGGCATATCCTCGCGGTAGTCAAAAACCAGCAGGCCGGGAGTCCCCTCCAGTCCCGCCGCCGCATAGGCGGCCTTTACCGTTTCGAAATTGCCGCTGCCGGCGATGTGCAAGGCTTGCAGATCTCCTTTGAGGATCTTAGCGGCGTTTATGAAAGCTGCGTTGAGGCGCCTGGCGCCCTGGCTGCCCCCGAAAACCAGCGCGGTAAATTTGTCGTGATCTATCCCCAGGGCTCTGCGTGAAGCTGACTTTGCCGGCGAGCTGCGGAAGGCCTCTCTTATAGGGGTTCCGGACATCAGTGACCGCTCTTTAAAAGGATTGGGGCTGACGGGGAGGCCCAGGGCGGCTTTCCGGCAGAAATGCGCGGCCAGATAATTCCCGAGGCCGAATTTGGCGTTGGATTCGTGCAGGTACACCGGTATTCCGGCCATACGCGCGGCGAGTACGGCGGGAAAAGCGATATAGCTGCCTGTTCCTATTACGCAATCCGGCTTGAAGTCCCGGATTATCCTCCGGGCCAGAAAAAGGGATTTGATAAATTTAATCAGGAACACGGCGTGGAGCAAAGGGTTGAGGCCCCGCGGCAGGGAAACTGCGTCCAGCTCGGAGTAAGGGAAATCCGCTTCTTCCAGCGCCGGGCGGGCCAGGTCTTCTTTCTTAACCAGGAAAAGGGTCTGCCAGCCGCGCGCGCGCAGTTCCTGGGCCAGCGCGAAGCCGGGATAGAAGTGTCCGCCGGTGCCTCCGGACCCTATCAGGACGCGTTTTTTTTCTACCATTTCTGACTGCTCCTATGCGCTGAAACGTTGAGGATAAGGCCCACCATTATCAAGGACGCCAGGATGGAGGACCCTCCGTAGGAGAAAAAAGGAAGCGGGATGCCTTTGGTCGGGATCAGGCCTATCGCCATGGCAAGATTGAAGAAGGCTTGCAGGGTTATTACCAGGGTCAGTCCGAAAGCGGCCAGCGCAGTGTAGAGGCTGGGGGCGTTGCGCGCTATTCTTGCGCCTTTAACCAGCAGAGCGGCGAACAGGCCGGTTATGAAAATTCCTCCTATCAGGCCCATTTCCTCGGCTACTACCGGGAAAATAAAGTCGGTATGCGGTTCCGGCAGATACATCAGCTTCAGCTTTGAAGCCCCCAGCCCTTTTCCAAACCAGCCTCCCGAGCCTACCGCAAGCAGGGACTGTACCAGCTGGTAGCCTGTACCGGAGGCGTCGTCCCAGGGTGAAAGAAAATTCTTGATGCGGGCCAGCCGGTACGGGTGGCGCAGCACTTCTATGATAAAGACCGGGATAGCCAGGGCTATAGGGGCCAGGATATAGCGCACTTTCACCCCGGCGGCAAAACAGACGCCCAGGGTAACTATGAAGAGCAGGGAAGGGGTCCCGAGGTCCGGTTCAGCGGCTATGAGGCCAAGCATTACTACCATTACGCCGAGGGGTTTGAACAGTTCTCTCCAGTCGGCCTGTATGCGGCTGATTCTGCGGTCGAAGAAATCCGCCAGGTAGAGAACCAGGACCAGTTTCGCAAATTCGCTCATCTGAAGTTTCATGAAGCCAAGAGGGATCCAGCGGCGCACGTGGGCTACCGGAGGCATGAAAAGGGTTAAAAGCAGCAGGGCGATGGTAGTAATGACGAGGGGTTTAATATAAGGCCTGAGCTTTTCAAGGTTCACTTTCGCAGCGCCGGCCATAAAGCCCAGCCCCAGCAGCATGTAGAGCGCCTGTTTTTTTGTGTAAAAAAGAGTGTCCAGCCCTTTATTGGTAGCGTAGAGCGCGCTCGCAGAGTAAAGGGAGACCAGCCCCAGCATAAGCAGGCTGGCTACTATGAAAAAAACCGCGTAGTCTATGTATTTAAGGCTCCGGCTGGAGAGCATGTTATAGACCGGTTTTTTGCGTTTTGATGCGAAATCCATATATTAATCCGAAAGGGTCTCAGGGCAGCCGCAAAAAAATCACTTCAGCTTCCTTACAAAAGCCTTGAATTTCCTGCCGCGGTCCTCAAAGTCTTTGAACTGGTCGAAAGAGGCGCAGGCCGGGGAGAATAAAGCCGTGTCCCCCCCCGCCGCTATCTCAAGCAGGGAGCTGCAGGCGTTCTCCATGGTTATAGAGGTAAATATCGGGCAGCTGCCGGCCAGTTCTTTTTCTATCTTCGGTGCGGCTGCGCCTATTGTGAACACCGCCCTCACATGCCTGCGGATAAGCGGCAGGAGCGGGGCATAGGGGTTCCCTTTATCCTGGCCTCCGAGGATAAGGCAGATATTTCTGCCGCGGCCGAGCGCTTTCAGGGCCACCAGGGTCGAATCTACATTTGTGGCCTTGGAGTCGTTTATAAAAGAGATCCCGCGCACTTTTCCCGCAGGTTCCAGGCGGTGCTCCACGCCCCTGAAGGAAGCGAAAGTTTTTTTCACGGCTGCCGGTTTTGCCCCGCAGTGCAGGGCCATAAGCGCGGCGCACATAGCGTTCTCAAGGTTGTGGGCGCCGGGCAAAGCCGGCGGGGCCACAGAGAAGCCGGCTCCCGCGGTTTTGAAATGGAGTTTTCCTCCCTTGGCCCAGGCGTTGAGGCGGCCTCCCGAGCGCTTAGAAGAAAAGAAAAGGGGAGCTGACGGGCAGGCCTTCGCCAGGCGGCGGCAATTTGCGTCCTCATAGTTGAAAACGCAGCAGCCGGAGCGGGGCTGGAATTTAAAGATCCTTTCTTTGGCCTTGATATAGGCCGCCATGCTGCCGTGGTGGTCCAGGTGGTCCGGGGTGATGTTCAGGACGCAGGCCGCTTGCGGCGCGATATGCAGGCTGTCCTCCAGCTGATAGCTGGAAACTTCCATGACCACGGCGTCCCGCGGTCCGGCTTTGGGCGCCGCTTCAGAGGCCGGGATCCCGACATTCCCGCAGACCAAAGCGCGCGCCGGGCGGGAGAGCGCGGCGTTCATTATTTCGCCCAGAAGCACTGTGGTGGTGGTCTTGCCGTTGGTTCCGGTTACAGCGAGCAGTTTTCCCGCCCTGGAGAAAGCCAGGGCCGTTTCTATTTCGCTGAAAACCTGTATTTTCTTTTTTTTCAGCGCGGCTATGAGCGGGCTGGCCTGCGGCATCCCGGGGCTTTTAACCGCGAAGCCGCAGTTAAGGACCGCTTTGCTGTGGCCGCCGGTTTCCACCTCTACCGTGCGGCGCAGGGCTTTGAGCGCGTTTTTTACCTCCGCCGTGCTCCTCCCTTCGGTGAGAAGGACCCTGAAGCCTTTAGCGGAGAGCAGGTTGGCGCAGGCTACTCCGGATTTTCCGGCGCCTATTACCAAAGCTTTTTTTCCTTTTAAATTTTCCGGGTCGAACATATATTTTATCCGCAGCCAGCTTTGCGCCCGTGCGCCGGAGCGATTAAGATACCGCCTTCCTCGCCGTTACGGTGCCGCTTCTTAGCGAAGCTTAAGGGAGGACAGCGCTACCAGCGCAAGCATGATGCCTACTATCCAGAACCGTACGGTCACCTTGGACTCCGCTATGCCTTTTAATTCGAAATGATGATGGATGGGCGCCATAAGGAAGAGGCGTTTCTTGCCTCGTATTTTGTAAGAGCCCATCTGAAGTATTACAGAAATGGTTTCAAGCAGGAATATCCCTCCCGCGACAGGCAGGAGCAGTTCCTGCTTTGAGGCTATTGCTACCGTTCCTATAGCGCCTCCGAGGAACAGCGAACTGGTATCGCCCATGAATACTTCGGCGGGGTAGGAGTTGTACCAGAGGAAGCCGAGGCAGGAGCCTATCATGGCCGCCAGGAAGACCGTCATCTCGCCGGCGCCTTCTACGTAGATGATCTTAAGGTAGGAAGCTACTTTAATATTGCCGGCCGAGTAAGCCAGAATGGCGAAGGTGAGAGCGGTGAGCACTATGGACCCGGCCGCAAGCCCGTCCAGTCCGTCGGTAAGGTTTACGGCGTTGGAGGAGCCGATTATTGCCAGCATAGCCAGGGCCGCGTAAAGAAAGCCGAGGTTAAGATACAGTTCCTTGGCGTAAGGGATCGAAAGCCAGTTAGCGTACTGAGCGTTAGGCGGGTTGACGGCCAGATAGCCCACTACGCATACGGCCGTAAAAAGCTGCAGCGTGAATTTAAAGGCCGAGGAGGCTCCCCTGGGATTCTTTCTTACGAGTTTAGTGTAATCGTCCATCCAGCCCGCTACGGCAAGCACTACGGTAGTGAACAGGAGCAGCAGTATAAAGCGGTTATCGAGGCGCGCCCAAAGGCAGGTTGATACTATAAGCGTAATAAATATCAGGAGTCCGCCCATGGTCGTGGTTCCCTGTTTTGCCAGGTGGGTCGGCGGCCCGTCGGTGCGCTGGATCTGGCCTATTTTATAGCTGCGGAGCCTGGCAATGAGCCAGGGGCCGAAGATGAGGCTTAACAGGAAAGAAGTTACAATGGCCCCGCCGGCTCTGAAGGTGATGTACTGGAAAACATTGAGCGGGCTGAATAAATCTTTCAAATACTGCGCGTAATAAAGCATAGTTCCCTTGGCGAAAATCCTGAAAACCGGCCTGCACCGGGCTGATTCTTATTTATAACTATATTTTATTATTTTTAAACAGGTAATGGACGGTTCGTTTTCCCTAAAGACCTGGCCGGCAGATCAAAGAACGCTGGCGGGATCCCGGTCTATTCCCCGATTTTCTACGTGAACTACAAGCCAAAGTACGAGCATCTCGCTTTTTCTCAAGCCGCCTATCGGGACGAAATGCTCCGAGGCGGCATGGCTGCTGACCAATAGCTGTCCGCCATAAAAACAGCCGGCAGAAAAGCCGGTTGTCCCTTTAATTATCCATTATTGCTCTGAATATGGCCTCAGGCGCCGTAGGCGCTATTTCGGCGGAACCAGGCCTTCAATTATCCGTTCGAATTTCATCGAGCGGGAAGCCTTGATAAGGAAAGAGCCTTTTCCGGCGGAGATGAGCGACCGCGCTTCCGGCAGCCAGTCTTCCAGGGTTTCCCCGTATTCCATGCTGCTGCCGCCGGCTCTGCAGTAGGCCCCGGCCGCGGCCTTCATTTCCGGCCCGGCGAGAAAAACTTTCTCCGCGCCCATATGCGCCAGTGCGGCGCCGAGGTCGGTGTGGTAGTGCGCGGAATACTTGCCCAGTTCCTTCATGTCGCCGAGCATAAGGTAAAGCGGTTTGCGCCGGGCGGTCATTTCCTTGAGCGCCGAGGCCATGGACTGGGGGTTAGCGTTATAAGCGTCCAGAACTACTTCCGCCCCCCCTATCTTTATCTCCTGCAGGCGCATCGGGGGCGGGGTGTAGTTCTCCAGGCCCAGCCGCACGGCGGCGAAATCGAGCCCGGAGGCCAGCGCCGCCCCGGCCGCCGCGGCCGCATTGTAATAGTTATGTCCGCCCGCTTGAGGGAGGTTCATCTCAAGAACGGTTCCGCCATACTCCATCCTCAGGTTTTCTCCGTCGAGGATGCGCAGGCCGGCTCCCGGGCTGCGTCCGAAAGTGAGTTTGCGGAAATCGCGGCCGTTAAGGCGGGAGAGGTAGCGGTCGTCATAATTATAGACGAGGATGCCGCCGGGGGCGAGGCAGCCGGCCAGCTCTGTCTTTGTTTCGAAAATAGTTTCAATGTCCCCGAAATACTCCAGGTGGGACGGGCCGATATTGGTTATTATCCCGCAGGTGGGGCGGGCCGCTTCCCCGATCTCTTTTATGTCTCCGCGGCGCGAAGCGCCCAGCTCGAAAACTCCGAACCTGTGTTCCGGGGAGAGTTCAAGAAGCGAGAGCGGCAGCCCGAACTGGTTATTAAGGTTCCCGGCATTCGAGCAGGTTTTTCCCCGGGTCGAAAAAATACTGCGGAGCATCTCTTTCGTGCTGCTTTTTCCGTTCGAGCCGGTTATAGCGGTCAGCGGCAGCTCAAAGCGAAGCCTGTGCCAGGCGGCCAGATCCTGCAGGGCCCGCAGGGTATCTTTAACCGCTATTACGGCCGGCGGGAGGGCCCGGCTATCTTTGACCGCATCTTCCCTGACGAGCCAGCCGCTGACCCGGAGGGGCAGGGTCCGCGCAAGAAAATCGTGGGCGTCGTAAGAAGCGCCTTTCAGAGCCCAGAAAAAATCACCTGGCGCGAGCTTGCGCGTATCGGTCACAAAGCTGTTGAACTTCGTTTCCGGCTCGCCTTTAACCAGCCTGCCTTTAACCGCTTTTGCCAGCTGTCCCAGGTTAATTTGAAGATTCATGCTCCCTGTTTCCCCTTTATCGCTTCCATAGCAACCTCTGCGTCGCTGAAGTGTATGGTGCGGTCGCCCAGCACCTGGTAGTTTTCGTGGCCTTTGCCCGCAATAAGGATTATGTCGCCTTTTTTTGCCAGGGTTACGGCCTTTAAAATAGCCGTTTTGCGGTCCGGGATCACCTCGTAGTTGGAGAACTGCCCGGCTATGCCCTTCTCTATATCCGAAAATATCCGGGCCGGCGGCTCCGTGCGCGGGTTATCGCTGGTTACTATGGCTAAATCGCTCAGCTTGCACGAGACCGCACCCATCGCGGCGCGCTTGGTCCGGTCCCTGTCGCCGCCGCAGCCGAAAACCGTTATTATGCGGTTATGCGGCATCACCCCGAGGTTTGAAAGCACGTTCTCCAGCGCGGCCCCGGTATGGGCATAATCCACGAATACGGTAAAATCCTGTCCCAGGTCTATACGCTCAAGGCGGCCGGGGACATTGAGCAGGGCCTCAACTCCGTCAATAGCGGCGCGCAGGCTGAGCCCTCCCGCCGCGGCCGCGGCGATAGCCGCCAGCGCATTGTAGATATTGTGGCGGCCAAGGAGGTGCAGTTTTACGGGCAGGGATTTCTCCGGTGTCCTGAGGCTGAAGCGGGTCATTCTTTCCAGAACTTCCACCTCTTCGGCCATAAAGTCGGCTGAGGAGTCGATCCCGAAGGTTAGGGTCTTAATTCTGCCTTTGAGTCGTTTGAGCAGCCAGGGGGCCCGCTCGTCATCAGAATTTATTACCGCGCATTTGTCTTTTTTCGGGGAGTTTTCCAGCAGGTCGAAAAGCCTGGCTTTGGCCAGGAAATAGGTTTCCCTGTCTTTGTGGAAATCAAGGTGGTCGCTCTGGAGGTTGGTGAACGCGGCACAGTCGAAATCCACGTCCTCGACCCGGCCAAGGGCCAGTGCGTGGGAGGACACTTCCAGCACGGCTGCAAGCGCGTCAGCTTCAAGCATTTTAGAGAGAAGCTCCTGCAGGGTGTGAGCGAGCGGAGTAGTATTGGCGGCCGGGGCCAGCACGCGGCCGTCAACCCGGTAGTCAATTGTGCCTATAACTCCGGGGCGGGAGCCGGCCAGCCTCAGGACGCTTTCAAGCAGGTAGGCGGTAGTGGTTTTGCCCTTGGTCCCGGTTATCCCGAAAACCTTGAGCCGGGACGAGGGGCGACCGTAAAAAGTAGAGGCTGTTTTTGAAAGCGCCGCCTGGAGCCCGTCGGCTTTAAGGAAAACCGCGGCGGGGTAAGCGGTTAGCAATCCGGCGGGGGCCTCGCCAGGGGAAATCACTGCCGCGGCGCCCTTTTCAAGGGCCTGGCGGATGAAATCTGCGCCGTTGGTCCTGGCGCCCGGCAGCGCAAAAAAAAGCGCGCCCGGACCGGACTGCCGCGAATCGTTTACAATAGCGGTGATCTCCGGGTCCGGACCGGAGTGTTTTATATCGGAGTTCTCCAGCAGCCGGGACAATTTCATGTTTAAATGATAGGAAATTTAGGACCTTTGCCGGAATCTTTCTAGTCGGAAATATCACGGGAGGTTTACCGGCTTTTTGCTTTCTGAGGCAGCGGCATGTCGGGTTTTATGCTTTTAAGATTGATTATTTTCCCGACTATTTCGCGGAAGACGGGGGCCGCGGTCTCTCCGCCGTAAGTCTGGCCCTTCGGGTTATCAAGGACCACGAGGATGGTATACCTGGGTTCCGGTACCGGGAAGAAACCCGCGAATGAAGCCACGTTCCGCCCGGTGAGGTATTTGCCGGTTATCGGGTCGATTTTCTTGGAGGTTCCTGTTTTTCCGGCTATAGAATATCCGGGGATGGCCGCATTTTTGCCCGTACCTTTTTCAACCACGGCCTTTAGTATTGTCTTGACCCGCCGGGAGATGTCCGGATCTATGACCTGCCTGATTATGGCAGGTTCGTTTTTGAAGACTTCCTCCCCCTCGAATTCCGTTATCCTTTCTACCAGGCGCGTCTCGTAGAGCCTTCCCCCGTTGGCAATGGCCGAATAGGCGTTTATCACCTGGAGCGGTGTCGCCGCTATCCCGTGGCCGTAAGAACCTACTGCCAGGTCTATCTGTTTGAAACTTTCAAGCCGCCGCAGGATGCCGGCGGATTCCCCGTGAAAGCCGAGCCCGGATTTGGCGCCGAAACCGAAGGCCTTGGCGTAGAGGTAAAAATCCTTGACTCCTAGCTTCAGCCCTATTTTAGCCGTGCCTATATTCGAGGAGCGCTCTATTACCTCGGAAAGGGTCAGGGTCTTTTCAGGTTCATGGTCATGGATAGTTATCCTGCTGCTGAATGGCCACGCTCCGTTTTCGCAGAAGAAAGTGTCGTGTTCGGAGACTATTTTCTTTTCCAGGGCGGCGGCCAGGGTTATAGCTTTGAAGGTAGAGCCCGGCTCATAGACCCATTCTACCGGTTCTATTCTGGCCACGTTCATCGGCCAGGTAGTGATGGCAAGTATGCGTCCGCTCTGCGGGTCCTGTACAAGGGCCATTCCCAGATCGGCCCGGCTCCTCTCTACTTCTTTGCGGAGGGCTTCCTGTGTGAAATACTGTATATTCCTGTCTATTGTAAGGTAAAGGTCTCTGGGGCGGGCTTCTTTCTCCATCGCCTGGAAGATTATCTTCCCTGCAGCATCCCGGACTACTTCGCGGCGGCTGACGTGCCCGCTGAGCACTTTGTCGTAAAGCAGTTCTATCCCGGTGAGTCCGCGGTCGGCGCGGGTAACGCCGATTACGCTGCGCGCCAGGTCACCCGAAGGATAATAGCGGCTTTGTACCGGTTCGAGTACTACGCCTTTGAGCTTGAGGGCTTTGACGCTCTCGCAGATCTTCCTGTCAAGGCTTTTTTTTATGGAAACAAAGTTCTTTCCCCTCTTGAATTTAGACCGGAAGGAGCGCGGGAGCGAGAGTACGCGGGTCAGGTCCTTTACGGCCCTGGCGGGCTCGTCCACGTCGTTCTTGTAAAGAACGGCGTTCCACGTAACTATCGATTCCGCCAGTAATTCCCCGTCGGTTCCGAAAATGCGGCCCCGGGGGCCTATTTCGGAGACCGTCCTGTTGAATTCCCTAGAAGCAGTTGCGGAAAGTTTTTCGTGGCTGAAAGTCTGCAGCCAGAACAGTCTGCCGGCTATTAAAAAAGCCGGAATAACTGCCAGAACGGCGCAGGTCTGAATTCTTTTTCTTAAGGTTTGTGCTATCATGGACGGCTGCAGCCCGGGCAAAGCCGGATTCCCCGTGGACGGGGATTCTGTCAAACAGGACCCTGAGGTTTTTTATTTCCGCCATATACTCTCCCGGCGGAGGCTGCTGTTCAAGAAGATTTATTGGATTTGAAAAGCCTGGCCAGCCAGCCCCGGCCCGCGTTGACCGAGTCCGGGTGACCGTCAAGTATTATGACGGCCCCGGGTTCCGGGTAAACCATACCGAGCTTTCGCGCCTCGGCCTCAAGTTTTTCCGGGGACAGGGAAGCCTGTATCTCTTTTTTGAGATAGGTGTTGGCGTTCTGCAGATCTTTTATTTCGCGCCTGATACTTTCGATACGGTAGCCGTATTTAAGAGCCTGTACGTTTTCCCATGCGAAGAGAAAGCCTACCGCGCAAATCCCGCCAAGCGCCGCCAACCTCAGGTTCCTGGTCTTCTTAAGCATTATATGTCGCCCTTTCCTTGTAGATTATTCCATGCTGAAAAGCTCTATCCGCTTTACGCCGTGCTTCTCCCAGAGGTAGAAGATCTTGGCGGGGCACGCTGCCGCTTTCAGCCCGTTGAACTTTGTCCTGCTGGTCCTGCTGTTCAGGATCTTGTTAAACTTCGCGCCAACCTTAAGGATGTTTTCAGGATACATGTGTCCCCCTTGTATTCTGGCTAGACATTTCCGAACCTACAGTTTTTCTATTACCCTTAACTTCGCGCTGCGCGCCCTCTTGTTGGAGGCAACTTCCTCCTCAGAAGGCTTTACCGGCTTCCTTGTCACCAGCTCCCAACCGCCCATATTAGCCATCATGCGGAACGTCTCTTTTACTATCCGGTCCTCCAGGGAATGGAAGGTTATTATCCCCATCCGGGTCCCCGGCTTGAGCAGCGGCATAACTTTCTGAATGCCGCGCGTCAGGTTATCGAATTCGTAGTTCACAGCCACCCGCAGGGCCAGGAAAGTCTTGGTGGCGGGATGTATTTTTTCGCCCCTGGCCGGAGCTACCCGCTCTATCAGGGCGGTAAGTTCGGCCGTGGTCTCAAGCGGTTTGGCGCGCCGGGACTCCAGCACCGCGCGGGTTATACGGCGGGAATGCCTCTCTCCGCAGACGCGGATCAGGTGCTCTATCTGTTCGTAAGGCCACTGGTTGATAATGGTATAGGCCGTAAGCGGGTTGTCCGGGTTTATGCGCATGTCCAGGGGGCCGTTATGCTTAAGGCTGAAGCCGCGTGAGGGCTTGTCAAAATGCAGGGAGGAGATCCCGAGGTCGAACAGAACTCCGGAAAGAGAGCGTACCCCCTCCCGGGCCAGGATCTCGTCGATATTGGCAAAATTCCCCTGGGCTATTTTTACCCTGGCTCCGAAAGTCTCCAGTTTGTTCGCGGCCATAGCGGCCATCTCGGGGTCCCAGTCTATTCCGAGTACCGAGGCTTCCTCCGGAAGAGCGGCGAGCAGAAGGGAAGTATGCCCGCCCATGCCGAGCGTTGCGTCCACGTAGGTTCCTTTCTTCTCGGTTATCAGCAGGTTCACTACTTCTTCAGCCAGGACCGGTACGTGTGTGTAATCGGTCATAGGTCGAAGATTTTGCTGAACTTTTCTACCGAAGGCGCCATCACGTCTTTTTTGTATTTCGACCAAGCCTGCGCATCCCATATTTCCGCCTTATTCCCGACGCCGCGTATCAGAATATTCTTCTTGAGAGAAGCGTACGTCTTCTGATTCTGCGGTACTAAGATCCTGCCCTGCTCGTCCAGCTGTGCGTCAGCGGCATTGCCGAAGAAGAAGCGTTTGAAAGCGCGCTCCTCTTCCTTGTTCTCTGACTTGAATATCTCCATGTTGTTGGCTATTAATTCTTCCCACTTGGACGGCAGAAAAATATAAAGGCAGCGGTCCAGGCCGATGCTGACCATGAAATAATTCTTATCTTCTTTGTGAAGCTCGTCGCGGAAGCGTGACGGTATGAATACGCGGCTCTTCGCGTCCATCACGTAAGTATATTCGCCGTAAAGTGAACTCATGTTTGGTTCTGAAAATCTCTTCTAAATCTTTACACAGTTTACAACATTTCTAACCACAAAAAAACATTATTCCCCACTTCTAACCACTGAGATGAAAGTATACCGCATGCCCCCCGCCTTGTCAAGGCCAAGGCTAAAAAGCGCTTATTTTATAGACATCTTTTTAATGTTCTGGCGTGTCGGAAATTGACAAAAAAGGGTTGACCCTGGTCAACCCTTTTAATATTTAGGGAGTATATATGATAAATAAAGTGCGCTTATACGGCCGCAAGGCTCAGCGGTTCAGGCCTGAAATTTTGCCGGTTTTGAGGTCGTAACGCCAGGCGTATTCAAGCGAAGAGAGTTTGTTGTAAGGCATGCCGTAGGCCTGATACAGTGCCTGATGGGTAGGTTTTCCCTCCCGGAGCTTTTTGCAGAAAATATAGAAGGCGTCGCCGGTTTTAAGGTTCATAAGGAAGCGTACTATGCTGTAGGATTGCGCGTACCACAGCCGGACATTGTCCTCGTCGGCGTCACGCATGTTCTCTATCCGCACCAGGTCCGCGATTTTGAACCCGCTGCCGCCTTCCAGCAGCTTCAGGTTCTGGGCCAGCCAGTTCGGGGTGGAGAAGCCTCTTTCGGACTGTGTATAGGTGGCTACTCCCTCGCTCAGCCACAGCGGGCTCGGGGAGGACGGCGGGAAGAAGCTGTCGAAATAAATATGGGTCATCTCATGCGCCAGTATGCCGAAAGCCTCATCGCTTTTGTAGACATAGATCTTGCGCTCCGCCAGCGAGGCCGTGCCTCCCGACCAGGCCGGCCTGCCGGTCAGGCGCCGGAAAGATTCTCCGGTCTGCAGATAATAGATATAAACCTTCTTTTCGCGCGTCCAGGGGGAGAAGGCCACCAG
This sequence comes from Elusimicrobia bacterium CG1_02_56_21, assembly GCA_001871115.1. Classification (GTDB taxonomy): domain Bacteria; phylum Elusimicrobiota; class Elusimicrobia; order Elusimicrobiales; family UBA9959; genus UBA9959. The sequence goes on from MNUR01000122.1 coordinate 32,443, forward strand.
GTCCAGCATTATATTGCCGTGCAGCGACTCCAGGGTTTCGGAGATTTCTTCGGAAACTTCCTGTCCTTCTTCGTAAATTACGAAGTGCCGCGTGACTTTAACCGCGAATCCCGGCGGCGCAGTAGGATAGCTCTCATCATCGCCGGAAGCGGTTATGACTGTTTTTTCTCCGGTGGAGTGTTCGGGGATCAGCGGGGTGCTGGCTATTGATTTTACGTCACCGGTGAGCACCAGGCCCATCGAGCCCTTAGGCTTTCCGGGGAGGCCCGCAAGGTAGTTCTTTGTGTCTTTGGGCTTCTCCGGAGCGTAAGGGGCAGGGGGCGGATATTTATGCAGGGTGGGGCGCGGCTCGGGCGGTCCGGAAAAGGGGTTCTTTCCTATCTTGAAGCGTTTGAGGGAGGACATGTCTTCGCTCATGTACTGGTACATGAAAAGCCCCCAGAGGCCTATGACAAGGCCCCAGAAGACTATGCGTAGTTTGTGAAGTATGTCCATGTTCGGAAAATCACGGGATCGCAGGCGGAATAAAGGAAATACGCTCCTGTTTCCCCGGTCCCCGCGCTGCCTTATCTGTTGGAGTCCCTCACTTTAATTATCATTTCCGCCATAGCGGCGGTAAACATGGAGAAAAATATTATAAAGACGGCCTGGCTCAGGGCCATTCCCCAAAGCTGGGCGCCCATTCCCCCTTCGCCGTAGGCCCGGCTGCGGACATAGTAGAGAAGTATCATTGAGGCCGCGGAAGCCAGGGCGGTTAGAAAAACCTGCCATTTCTTCATATACATCGCGCTGGCCGAAGGCGCGGTCAGGAAGAGCAGCCACATAGGGGCCCAATACGGGGAAAGAAGGTAGAAGAGCGCGCAGCTCACCGCCAGGTTGATCCATACGGTTACCGCGCGTATGTGGCGGCTCCAGCGCATGAAACGGTAAACATTCCTGCCCAGCCAGAAGTTGGCGATGAAGGCCGCGCCGAGTATGGCGAAGGATACGTAGGTTACTTTTCGTTCGGGTTCCGAGAAGAAGATGGCGAAAAGTATAAGTATGACGGCGAACGGCGTAAAATAATAATTAAGTATGTGCATAATTCTCCTGGCCAAATAGTAGAAGTTAGTTCAGCCGTTTTCAGCGGCCCCGGCGCTTTAAGGCTTTTCTGAAAACAAGTATATAACGGTCTTCCTTTTCCCCGGGAAGCCTGTAGGGGAAGGTTTCTGCGAGCTCCCCCCCTGCCTTCTGCAGCGCCGACTCCACCGCGGGCCTGGGCTGGGAGAGCTGGGCCGCGCTCTGCCAGGCAAGGAACACTCCGCCTTTGGACAGTATATTTAAGCATTGAGGCAGTATGTTTTCAAGTTGTCCCATGGCGCGCTCGGTAACGGCCCCGTAGCGCTGTGCGGCTTCCGGCCCGCCTTCGCCGACCCGCCTGTTGAAGACCGCGACGTTTGCGGCGCCCATTTCGGTGGCGGCCCAGGCGAGGAAATCACAGCGCCTGACGCGCGACTCCAGCAGCTGAAAATTGAATTCTTCCAGGACGGCCGCCAGCGGCAGGCCCGGAAACCCCGCGCCGGAGCCGGCGTCGGCTATAAGGGCCCCGGGGCCGAGCAGTCTGCGCAGCAGGACTGCCGCCGCCAGAGAATCGAGGATATGCCGCTCCCAGAGCTGCGGCTCGTCGCTCCGTGAAACCAGGTTCTGTACCGAGTTCTTTTCTTTCAGACCTGAGGCGAAAGTTTCCAGCTTGCGCCGGCTGTTCTCATCAAGGTTCAAGCCCCAGCCCGTCAAAGTATTGTTAATTTGGTCGTTCATTGTCAGTTTACACAAGAAGGCGGAGCCCGCGATTTAATAAGAACAGGGCCAGTCTCCGCCTTTTGCGGCCTTTTCGCTCCGCGGCTTTTTCTTCTCCGCTTCCCTCCTCAGCTTCTCCAGCATTATCCAGAGCAGCCGCACGTCGGCCGGGGTAATGCCGGGAATCCTGCCTGCCTGGGCCAGGGTAAGCGGGCGGTTCTTCTCAAGTTTATGCCTGGCTTCGTTGGGCAGCGCCCCGGCCGCGGTATAGTTGAAACTATCGGGGATCCGCAGGTCCTCGAACTTTTTCATTTTCTCCGCTTCTTTACGATTGCGCTGGATATACATAGCATAGATCTTTTCTATCGCGGCGGTAGCGCGCGCGGCCTCTATTGTCCAGGGCCCCGCAGGCAGCTTGCCGGGGCTGCCTCCGGACAGCAGCTTTTGGGAAGCGTCGCGGTAGGCTTTAAAATTTTCACTGAACGAGGGGTTAAGCAGCCCGAGTTCGAAGCCGTGCGGCGCAAGGCGCAGGTCTGCGTTATCGGACCTGAGCAGCAGGCGGTATTCCGCGCGGGAGGTAAAAATACGGTACGGTTCGTCCACGCCCTTGGAAACCAGGTCGTCTATCATTACGCCGATATAAGCCTCGTCCCGGCGCAGTATCAGCGGGTTCCGGCCGAAAACCTTAAGGGCGGCGTTGATACCGGCGGCGAGTCCCTGCGCTGCTGCTTCCTCGTAGCCGGTGGTCCCGTTAACCTGTCCCGCCAGGTAAAGCCCGGGCACCAGGCGGGTTTCCAGAGTGTAGTTTAACTGGCGGGGATCCGAATAGTCGTACTCTATCGCGTAGCCGGGGCGCATAATTTCTGCGCCGGCGAGGCCGGGTACAGATCTTACTATTTCCAGCTGCATGTCTTCAGGCAGGCTGGTGGACAGGCCGTTAATGTAGTACTCGCCGGTATTGAAGCCTTCCGGTTCGAGGAACAGATGGTGCGCCTCGTGGTGCGGAAATTTTACCACTTTATCCTCGATAGAGGGGCAATAGCGCGGACCGGTGGATTTTATCTTGCCGCTGTAGAGCGGGGAGCGGTGCAGCCCCGCCTTTATTATCTTTGCGGTGGCGGCCCCGGTGCGGGTTATCCAGCAGGGCAACCGGGTATTTTTTATCCCCCCCGTGAAGTGGGAGAAAGGGACAGGGGGCGAATCTGGCTCCTGGATTTCGCACTTGGAGAAGTCTATGCCCCTGCCGTTAATGCGCATAGGGGTGCCTGTTTTAAGGCGCCCGAGCCTGAAGCCGAGGCCTGCCAGGCTTTCCGAGAGGAGGTTTGAGGGAGGATGATTGTATCTGCCTCCCGGGAATGAGTCGAGGCCGATATGTATGACCCCCCGGAGGAAAGTTCCCGCGGTAAGTATCACGGACCTGGAGCTGTAGGCGGTTGCGCGGATAGTACGGACCCCTGACGCCTTCCCCCCTTTTGTAAGGATCTGCGACGCCTCGTCCTGGATTATCCGCAGGTTCGGTTGAATCTCCAATGCGCGCTTTATGGCTGCCTGGTACATCTTCTTATCGCACTGGGCGCGGGGCGAACGCACTGCCGCCCCTTTTGAGGTATTAAGCATGTGGCAGCTCAGCATTGAAAAATCGGTCGCTTTGGCCATTTCACCGCCCAGGGCGTCTATTTCCCTGACCAGCTGGCCTTTGCCGACCCCGCCTATGGAGGGGTTGCAGGCCATCAGCGCCATGGCGTCGAGATCCTGCGTCAGAAGCAGAGTTTTCGCGCCGAGCCTGGCGGCCGACAGCGCCGCTTCGCAGCCGGCATGGCCGGCTCCTATCACTATAACGTCAAAAAGGTCTGGGTATTTGAAAGGTTTCATAATTTCAGGAAACCAAAACCAGGATATTAAAAATCTCTTCCGGCAGCAGACGCAGGTTGAAGAGCAGGAAAAGGAATGCCGCGGAGCCCAGGATCGCCAGAACAGCAGATGTTGCGGCCCTGGGCATAGTTGTATCGTATACGGCTGCCGTTGCTTTCCCCAGCCAGACAAGAGAGACCAGGGCGAAGAAATATTCTAACGCGGCGTAAGCTTTTACCGAGCCTGCCAGCGCCGCCGCGCTCCCGGCCAGGTCCGAGATAATGCTTATCGCCCCGAGGGAAAGCATCGCCTTAAGGATCGCGGCAAAGCGCCGTTTGTCGCGTAAAGCCGGCCAGGCCGCAAACCCCGCCGCAGCTGCGGCGGCCGCGATCCCGGCAGGCTTAAACCCGCCCGAAGCGTACATGGCCGCCGCCAATACCCCGCAGACTCCCGCGGGCAGGGCGGCTAGCGGGAGGCGGAGCGAAAGCCTGCCGGCCCGGAGGAAGACCGCCAGCGAAGAGAGAAATGCGCAGATAAAAAACGAGAAAAGCAGGCCGCCCGGCAGCGAGACCAGAAGATAAAACAGGAAGCCGCGTCCGGCCGGCAGGGAAGCCCCTTCGAAAGCTTCCTTCAGGAATTGCGCCGGCAGGTATGAAATCAGAAAAGCGGAGAAGGCTATAGACAGAGTGTAAAGGCCCAGCGGCCAGGCCCAGGAGGTTTTGCCGGCGGCTATTTCGCCGAAGGTTTTTGAAGGGCTTAAGATAAGCCTCGCAGGGAAGGAGTTCTTAAACATAATTATAGTATAGCCGCAAAAAGGCGCAAAAAACAGGCTTGATCCGGATTATTCTCCGCGCTCCCCACCCTGCCGGCCGCCGCGGCTCTTACCCCTTCACCCCCGCCTTATTTCCCCACGCAGAAATTTTTAAAGATGCTTTCCAGGATTTCTTCCGGGGCTGTCTCTCCTGATATAGAGCCCAGGGCATCCAGCGCCGCCCGCAGGTGCTCGGCGGCAAGTTCCAGCGGCGGCTTTTTTTTCTTCATGAGAGCTTCAAGGCGCGAAAGTTCCCGGGCAGCGTCCGACAGAGCCGCGAAGTGCCTTGCCGAAGTGACTACCGCCTGGGCCCCGTCACGGAAAATCTTGCGCTGTTCGGCTATCAGGGCGGCTTTAAGTCCCGGCAGGCCTGAACCGGTTTTGGCCGATACCTTCAGGCAGCCCGCGGAACAGAGCGCGCGCTTTGAGGGGAGGTCCGATTTGTTAAGTACGCGTATCAGCCTGGCGCTTTTAAGGGCCAGGCGCGCGGCTTCTGTCTCTGTCCGTCTGTCGCTGGAGGTTTCCTTTATCGACGCGTCTTTTACCAGCACAATAGCGTCGGCTATTGATATCGCTTTTTCCGCGCGCTTTATTCCTTCGCGCTCAAGTACGGACGCGGCGCGGGTATTGAGGCCGGCGGTATCCGTAAAAAGCACGGAGAAGCCGTCTATATCCAGCGACGCCTCAAGAGTATCACGGGTGGTTCCCGCCTGGCGCGAGACCATGGCGCGGTCATAGCCGAGCAGGGCGTTGAGCAGGGAGGACTTCCCCGAGTTGGGCGCGCCGGTTATAACTACTTTAAGCCCTTCGCGTATGCCGCGTCCGGCTTCGAAGCCGGACGCCAGGGACGCCGCTTTCTTCCCGGAAGCCGAGGCCGTGCGGGCAAAGGCCTTTATCTCGAGAGGCGGTATTTCCTCGTAGGAATCATCAAGCCGGGCTTCTATCTGCGCGAGCAGACGCACCAGCCCGGTCCTGATAGAGTTTATTTCTTCCGATAGCCGTCCCTCGGCCTGGGTGATAGCCGCGCGGTGGGCCCCCGCTGTGCCGGCTGCTATAAGTTCCCCTACCGCTTCCGCCTGGGCCAGATCCATTTTCCCGTTGAGGAAGGCGCGCAGGGTGAACTCTCCCGGCTCGGCGGGTCTGGCGCCGTTTTTGACAGCCAGGTTTAACAGGGTCCTGATTATATAAGGGGAGCCGTGGCAGGTAATCTCCACGGTGTCGTCGCCGGTGTAGCTGGCCGGGCCGCGGAAAAAAACTACTACGGCCCTGTCTATCAGGACCCCTTTGTCCTTTACGGAAAGAAGTCTGGCGGCTGCGTGTTCGGGGCGGAGCGGGGCCGGGGAAAGAAATGAAGCGGCCGCGCTGAAGGCGGCCGGGCCGGAAATACGGATTATAGCCAGCGCCCCGGCGCCGGGCGGGGTGGCTTGTGCGGCTATAGTGTCGGTTGTGTCCGGCAGTTTCATCTTTTCCTGTTCAAAAACAAACGGCGTGACGGCGCTTGTGCCGTCACGCCGGGTTTAGCGCTTAGCTTACTTCTGTTCGGGCTGCTCGGCGGGCTGCTCGGCGGGTACGGCGGCCTGGGGTACGGGCTGCTCGGCCGGCTGCTCGGCGGGTATGGCGGCCTGGGGTACGGACTGTTCCGCAGGTTTCTCTGCAGGCTGCTGCGCCGGCTGCGCTGCCTGGGGCCTCTCTAGTTTCCGGATGACAACTTTACGCCAGCGGCCTTCGCCTTCCGACGCGGTTTCCATATCCGGGTACTTGGTCTTTATAAGGTTGTGCACTATCTTGCGCATTGAGGCGGGCATCGGGTCAAGACGGCTGGGCTTATCATTGGTCTTCACCTCGTTTACGGCTTCTTCTACGCGGCTGGCTATCTCTTTTTCCTTGCTGTCCCAGTAGCCGCCAGTATCAAGGCGCAGGGCCAGGTGCGGCTCGCGCTTGCGGCTGACTATTGAGTTGAGCACGAACTGCAGTGACTGCAGGCCGCGTCCGTTCTCTTCGGTGAAGGCAGCCGAATCCGCGCATTCGAAGCGGATGAACACCAGGTTCTCCGTCTGGTCAAGCCTGGCTTCGGTAACCTTGGCTTCGGTTCCCATAAGCGTAAGCATTTTGAGCAGCGCGTTCCTGGCGTGGTCTACCGGGTCTTTATCGGGCTGCATCGCGATGTAAGCCGCGCTAAGGGGTTCCTCGTTGTAGACGCGCTCGGCCCGGTGGCGGGCTTCGCGTCCGGGGCGCCTCCCGGCGCCGTACTGTCCTTCGGAAGTACTCCGGGACTCTTCCTGCGGCGGCAGCCTGGCGTCTTCGTAGCCGTAGCGGCCGGGGCGCCTGGGGGCGGCAGCAGGCCTCGCGTCGCGGCCGGGGCCTCCGCCGTCACGGCCGGGGCCGCGCCCGTCGCGCCTCGGGCCGCGTCCGCCGCCCCTGGGGCCGCGTCCGTCGCGCCTGGGGCCGCGGTTTTCGCGCGGTTCTTCTCCGCCGCGGCCGCCGGTCCAGTGTTTTTCCCTCAAAATAACGCAGGCTTTCTTCGCGCCTATGCCGAGGAATCCGCGTGTTCCTTCGCTTACTACCACTACTTCCACCTGGTCGCGCCTGAGGCCCATTTCCGCAAGGCCTTTCTCAACGGCGTCTTGTATTGTTTTTGCTTCTGTCTTTGTCTCTCTCATTTAATGTCTCCTAGTCTTTCAGTTAAAAAAATTACGCCATTTTCTTCTGCAGGTACATGGTCTGCGCGAAGCCCCAGGTGCTGTTTATCAGCCAGTAGAGCACCAGGCCGGAAGGGAAGGTCAGGAACATGAAGGTGAAGATGACCGGCATCCACTTCATCATGGCCGCCTGCGAGGGGTCGGAGGTCTGGGGGTTTAAATTCTGCTGCAGGAACATTATCCCGCCCATTACTATGGGCATCACGTAGAAAGGGTCTTTCGCGGACAGGTCCTTGACCCAGAATATGAACGGGGCGCCGTGCAGGTCCCATGAGTTGCGCAGCGCCGTGAACAGGGCGAAGAAGACGGGTATCTGCAGCAGCATGGGCAGGCAGCCGCCCAGCGGGTTGGTCCCGTGCCGCTTGTACAGGTCCATCACCTCGGCGTTCATGCGCTTGGGGTCTTCCTTATAGCGCTTCTGTATGGACTGCATCTCCGGCTGTATCTTCTTCATTACAGCCATGGCTTTGTAGCTCTTTAAGCTCAGCGGCGTCAGCATCAGCTGTATGAGGACGCTCAGTATTATTATAGCCGCGCCGTAGTTGCCGGTGATCTTGTGGAAGTAAACGAGCGAGGAATTTGCCAGTTTGGCCAGGGGCGAGAAAAACCCGAAGTCTACCGAGCGGTCCAGGCCGTGGCCGATGGCTTTAAGCTTGCTGTAGTTCTTGGGCCCGATATAGAACTGCATATCCCAGACGCGCTTCTCGCCCGGTTTGAGTTCGGAGGCGGGCATCGGAAGCGCGAGCACGGGAGCTTTATCGTCTTTTACCAGGGTTTCCCTGGTCACGGGCCGTATACCGGAGAGGTTATCCCCGGTTACGGCAGCCAGGAAATACCTGTTATTAATACCCGCCCAAACCCAGTCGGCCCTGGCGGGATCGTCCTTGAGTTTCTTCAGGTCTTTGATAGTAGGGTGTTTGCGGCCCTCTTCCTGAAATGTATAGACTGCCTTCCAAAGTTTCGGGTTCTCTTTCTGTTCGCTTTTAACCGTGCCCAGGCCGGGGCCCATGGAGAGTTCCCAGGCCGGCAGCAGCTTAGGCTCATGCGAGGCGTTGACGGCTGTTACCGTCAGCGAGTTCAGGGAGTTGTCTGCGGAGAAGGTGAATTTCTTTGTTATCAGCATCCCCGCTTTGGCGGCTTCAAACTCCAGGGAATCGGAACTTCTTGATTTGAGCCTGAAAATGCCGGGGAGCGAGGAGGACAGGAAGCCTGTTTCCGGGTCGGGGATGAGTTCTACCGGGGCCACAGGGCCCTGGTAAACCACGCTTTTCATGGCGCCGGCTCCGGAGTAAAAAACATATTCCGCTTTGCCGGCCGTAATCGCTACCGTTTCGCCCTTGAGAGCGGCGGTAACAGGCATAGCTGCGGGTGCCTGTGTTCCGGCGGCAGATGCGGGCGGGTTTTCGGTTTTGGCGTACTGCCGGGCCGCCTGGGTTTTTTGCGGCTGGATCTTTTTCTCCATGAAAGAGTACCAGCCGATATAAACCAGCGAGGACAGGACAACCGCAAGTATAAGATTCTTCTGCATTTAACCTCCCGCGTACCGAACGGAAGGCTTCCAGCCTGGTGGCTGTGCCGCAAAGGGCTATCCCCTTGCGGCCCGGGGTGCTTCAGGTACCGGGTCGTAACCGCCCGGAGAGAAAGGTCGACAGCGGGACAGGCGGCCTGCGGCCAGCCTGGTCCCTTTCAAAATCCCGTGTTTATCAAGCGCCTGGAACGCGTAATCGGAACAGGACGGCTGAAACCTGCAGGTGCCCGGCCCTAGAGCCGGCCTGAAAGTCCTGTATGCCGAGCGCAGCGTAATGAGCGCCAGCGATTTAAGATTTTCTAATCCGTTTTTATTTACCGTCATTGTTAAGGCGCGCCTTCAGCCGGAGCGTATCCAGCTCTTGGCGGGCCTGCGCCAGATTCTTTATGGCGCAGCCCGCTTTGGGATAGATGATAAGACGCGTACCTTCCTTTAACTCTTTTTTAGTCAGCCTGAAAGCTTCCCTTAGAAGCCTTTTTAACCTGTTCCGTTTCACCGCTCCGCCGGTCTTTTTAGAAACCATGAGGCCTATTTTTTTCTCTTTGTCGCTGCCCGGGGCGCCTGCGGCGCAGTTTGGATCCATGTGCCAGGCCACCAGATCCCTGGTGACTGTTTTTCTCCCGGCTGCGAAAACGGCCTCAAACTCTTTTTTGAGGCGCAGGCGTGAAACTCTTGAAAAGGCGAACTCCTTCACTTAGTCCCGATTATCCCCTGAACTGCTGGACGTCGGGTATGAGCTGCCAGCGGCCTTTAGCGCGTCTGCGGGCGAGGGTTTTCCTGCCGCCGGCGGTTTTCATCTTGGCGCGGAAGCCGATGTGTTTTTTGCGTTTGCGAACATTTGGTCTGTAAGTAGGTAGCATAGTGTGATAATTATATAAATAAAGGGCTGAAAAAGCAAAAAAGAAGAGCGGTTTGCCCCGGCTGCGCGGCCGGCAGGAGACCGGGAAGAAAGCCTGCCCTCATAGGCGCAATGCGCGCCGCGCGGCCCGGGCCCGTGAAGTCCCCGCGGTTAAATGCCTGCCCTGTCAAACGGGGATGTTTGGTAGAATAATGGCATGATTTTTTGCGATTACGGTATAGTGCTCCAGCGGCGTCCGCTCCGGGAAAGCGACAGGATAGTGACCGTGTATACTACGGAATACGGCAAGCTGGAGGTCAATTTTAAAAGCGTGCGCCTGGCCCGCGGCAAGCTGCGCGCGCTTAGCGAAGCGGTTACCTGGGGAGACTACCGGTTCTTTCTGAAGAAAGGCTCCAATTTTCCCGTCTGTACCGGCGGAAGCTCGCTGAGCGTGTTTCCGAACATAAGAAAAGACCTCGAGCGCCTCTGCCTGGCGCAGCATTACTGCGAAGTAATTAACAGGATCACGCCCGCCCAAAGCCCCTCGCCGGAGAAATACGAGCTGCTGCTGGGGGCGCTGCAGGACCTTGAGGCTTACGGCCCCGCCTTCTGGCTGCGCCGCTCTTTTACCCTGAGCGCGCTTGAGCTGGCCGGGTTCGGCTTCAGGGAAACGGTCGCCGGACCCGACGCGGAATTCTGGGAAACGCTGCACGGCGGCGACTGGCTTAAGGTCCGCGCGCTGATGGAAGACCGGGCCGCCGCGGATTTTATAGACGGTCTTTTTAACCGGTTTTTCAGCGAGCATCTGGGCATAGACCTGCGCACTCTGCCTTTCGTTAAATAGGTATAATATTCACAAATATAAGTACGCCCGGCGGCGGCTTACCGGAGGCTACAGTGAATTTCCAGGATTACATTTTAAAACTGAACCAGTACTGGGCTAAGCAGGGCTGCGCCCTGATACAGCCTTATGACCTTGAGAAAGGCGCGGGCACCTTCAACCCGGCCACGTTCTTCGGCTCTCTCACCGCTAAGCCCAACAGCGTCGCTTACGTGGAGCCGTGCCGCCGTCCGGGCGACGCCCGCTTCGGCGAGAACCCCAACCGCGTCGGCAGGTATTACCAGTACCAGGTAATTATCAAACCCCCGCTGGAGAATATCCAGCAGATCTACCTTGATTCTCTCAAAGCCGTGGGGATAGACCACTCCCAGCACGATATACGCTGGATAGAGGACGACTGGGAATCCCCCACCCTCGGCGCTTCCGGCGTGGGCTGGGAGGTCTGGCTGGACGGGATGGAAGTGACGCAGTTCACCTATTTCCAGCAGATGGCCTCCTATGAGCTGAACCCGGTCAGCGTGGAGATCACTTACGGGCTCGAGCGCCTGGCCATGTTCGTGCAGAAGAAAAAGCGCATTTCCGACATAATGTGGACCGACCGTCTTACGTGGGGCAACGTCCACAAGGGCCAGGAGGAGCAGTTCTCCCATTATAATTTCGAGGAAGCGGATATAGAGAACCTGCGCTCCAACTTCGCTCACTGGGAAAAGGAAGTGCGGGCCCTCGCGGCCAAGGGGTATTATCTGCCGGCGTTCGACCTGGTGATGAAGTGCTCCCATAATTTCAACCTGCTCGACGCGCGCGGCGCTATCTCGGTCTCCGAGCGCGGGGCGATGATCAAGCGCATCCGCGATATCGCCAGGGCCTGCGCTAGCGCCTATGTGGAGATCAACGAGCCTTCGGAAAAGAAGGAGCTCGCCGTATGACAATATCTAAAGACGCACTGCTTGAGATCCGCATCGAGAATATCCCGGCCCGTTTCGTTATTTCCGCCGAAGAGCAGCTGAAGAAGTACGCGGCCGAAATCCTGGCGGAGGCCAATTTGCCCTGCGGCGGGATAGAGGCGTACGGTACGTACAAGCGGCTGGTTCTCCATATTTCCGGGGTCCCTGCAAAGACCGAGGAGAAGCTGCAGAAGTCCTACGGACCTGCCGCCCGCCTGCTGAAGGACGAAGCGGGCAATTTTACCCCCCAGGCCGCCGGCTTCGCGCGCTCGCGCGGAACCACCCCGGACAAACTGGGGATAGAGACCGTGCCAAATAAGGGAGAGGTCCTGGTCTTCGAAACAAAGATCCCGGGCAGGCCTTCAGTGAAAGCGCTGGCCGAGATCTTCCCTCAGATTATCACCAGGCTCCAGTTTCCGAAGAACATGGTCTGGGAGAAGACCCGTTTCCGCTTCGCCCGGCCGATCCGCAGCCTGCTGGCTCTTTACGGGGATAAGCCCGTAGTCTTCAGCCTAGCCGGCGTAAAGTCCGGGCGGGTGACGGTGGGCCTGAGCGCCAAGGGTTCGCGGCAGGTGAAGATAGTCTCGGCGGATAAATATTTCAAGGCTCTTGAACACGCCAATGTCATCGTCAAGGACGAGGAGCGCCTGAAGATGCTGCGCGGCGAGATAGCGGCCCTGTCGAAGCGGATGAAGCTGGTAGTTAACGCCGACCCGGAGCTGCTCAGCGAGAACCTTTATCTCATAGAGTACCCTGTCTGCGTGATGGCGGGTTTCTCCCAGGATTTCCTGAAGCTGCCGCACGAGCTGGTGCACCTGGTGCTGAAGAAGCAGCTTAAATTCTTTACGGTAACCGACGCGGAAGGGGCGCTGCAGCCCTATTTCGTAGGGATCCGCGATGGAGTGTCAAAGGGGCAGCGCAACGTAGAGGAAGGCTTTAAGAATGTGCTTGAGGCCCGGTTCAACGACGCGTTCTTTTTTTATAACCGGGACCTGGCCATCCCGCTTGCGGATTTCAAGGCGAAGCTCGGGGCTATAACCTTCCAGGCCAAACTCGGCACGATGGCGGACAAGACCGCCAGAGTGGAAAAGCTGGCCGGCTGGCTCGGAGAAAATTGCGGCGCGCCTGTCAATAAGGAAGACGTCTCGGCCGCGGCTGCCCACGTGTATTCTGATCTTACTACGAACCTGGTGAAGGAATTCACGGAGCTCCAGGGAGTGATGGGTTACTATTACGCCAGGAACGCCGGCATGACCGAGAACGCTTCGCGCGCGGTAGGGGAATTTTACTGGCCCATGTCCGCCAAGTCCCCCTCCCCGTCCTCCAAAGAGGGCGCACTTGTTTCGCTTTCGGGAAAGCTCGATACGCTGGCTTCCGACTTCGCACTTGGGCAGATCCCGTCAGGCAGCGAGGACCCTCACGGCCTTCGCCGCGCGGCGCTGGGCGCGGTGCGCATAATACTCGAGAACGGCTTCCGGGTGAACCTTGTCGAGGCGGTCTCGGCCGCTTTCGGCCAGCTTCCTCCCGAAGCCGCGGGAAAGGCCGCCGTCCCGCTTCTCGATTTTATCTGGCAGCGCGCGGAACTCGTCTTTGCCGGGGCCGGCTACCGCTTTGATGAAGTTAAGACCGTACGGGAATTTTTCATGAGCGGCGGAGACCTGCTGGACTGCCGCGACCGCGTGAAGGACATAAACGCCCTGCGCGGAAACCCGGACTTCGCCGGTATCGCCATGGCTTTCAAGCGCGCAAAGAACATACTGCGCCAGGCCAAGGCCCCGCTCAGCGGCGCGCCAGAAGACGGGCTGTTCGAAAAGGAAGAGGAGCGCGCCCTCTACAGCGGAATAAAAGCTATGACGGGCAGGCTCCGGGCTCATATAGATAAACGCGATTACGCGGCGGGGCTGTCCGAGCTTCTTTCCATAAAGAACAGCCTGGATAATTTCTTCGATAAAGTTATGGTTATGGCCGAGGACCCCAAGGTCCGGGATAACAGGTTGAACCTGATAAAGTCGCTTGTTGATCTTTTTGAGGGAGTAGCGGACCTTTCTCAGCTGCAATGAGATGGAGGACTAGAGGACTGGCTATAAGGAGTTCCTTGCTGCTAATCATCCAATCTTCCGGTCCTCTAATCCTCTAATTACAGTCGCCGAGATAGACTGGGCCGCGCAGGAGCCCCCCCGGGCTTATGAGAGTTTTAAGCAGCGAGGGATATAGCCTTATCCCCTCCAGCTTGCCCAGGGCTATCCAGCTGACCCCGGTCTGGCGTTTATCCGGTTCCCTGGTCCCGCCCCTGAACCTCTTGATATATTTGCATTTAAACATTATTTCTACCTGGTGGAAGTTCCCGCCCAGGCTGAAAAACTCATGATTTTTGGCCACATAATCGCGTATATAGCGGGGTTCACCCGGCTCCACCAGGGCGCCGGTCTCTTCTATGCATTCCCTGATCAGGGCTTCGTGCAGGGTTTCTCCGTTCTTCTGCCCCCCGCCCGGCAGCAGATAGTAAACCCCCGAGCTGTCGCGCGCCCTCATCAGCAGGAGCCTGTCATTCCTTATAATAATTGCTTTGGCCGAAATCCGGACTTTTTTGTCTTTGGTGATCATTGAGTATTGCCGCGGGCCCGGCGTCAGAAAGGGTAGCCTATCTTTATGATGGCATTGGTTCCTTCTGAGCCGTAGGCGAAATCCACAGTGGCCACCAGCTGCGGCCGTATGACCAGCCTGGCTGAAATGCCGGGTCCGTATTTCAGGTCGCTGGCGCGGAAATCCGATACTTTGCCGAATACGGATCCCACGTCCAGGAAAGGAGCTATCTCCGTTTCGCTGATGAACTTGAGAAAGGGAGTTTTGGAAAGCGTAATGCGTTCTTCTATGGTGAACACGAACTTGCCCCGGTCGGTAAAGCGCCCGTCCCCCGCCATACGCAGGCCGGTGCTTTCCCCCAGCTGGGGCATCGCGTAAAAAGGCAGGGCGTCGCCGCGCTGGAACTGCAGCAGGGAATGTATCGCGGTTACAAAGCGGCCCTCTTCCTTATAGTTATAGTAGTTCTTCATCTGCAAGGAGTAGGTGCGGTATTCATAGTCCGACCCCAGCTTTTTGCTGGAGTAGAGGACGGAGGCGCTGGCGTAGGTCCCTATTTTAGGGAGAAAAGGATGGTCCGTGTCGTCGTAAACCAGAGAAAAGCGGTTGGTGTGGAAGGTTCGCGTTTCCGAGGCCTCCGGGTAGTCTGCCGGAAAGATCTCTTTGAGCTGTCCGTTGTTTACCGGGCCGGGGCCTATCCGCTTGTCGAAATAGGCGTGGTTGAGATTGACGAACACGTGCTTTATGAGCGGCAGGTCCAGTATGATCTCCTCGCCGGTCATCTGTAGCGCGTAATTGGCTTTTTTCCCGCGCTGCGAGTTTATGCCGTACCCGTAGAAAGAGGGCTTGCCGGTGACCCAGTGCTTCGCTTCTGCGCTGAGGCGGACCCCGGATGAAAATACGCCGGGCGTGTAATAGTACGACATCAGTTCCCGCTCAACCCGCTCCGAGCGCGAGGCGCGCAGAATGAAATACCGCTTATCGTCGGGGAAAATATAATGCCTGTAGGTGAGCGTAGTGCGCAGGTTCTCGTTGTAGTTAACCGACGGGACTATTACGGACTTGAGGCCGTTAGTCTTTTTGTCTTTTATGGCTATTACCGGCATAAAGCCGAAGCTGGGCCCGAGGTCCTTGCTTGAGTCCACTACCGGGAACGGGATAATAGGGCCGTTGGCGGTGTCTATCGTTATCGCGCTGAGCATTCTGGCCAGCAGGCCTTCTTTAGGCGCAGGCCGGTCCAGCGTCTTCATAATGTCTTCCCTTGTCTTCGGTTCCTGCTTTACTATCTCCTCCTTGGCTTTAAGGCCGGGCTTGACGAGCCTGCTTTTTCTGGGCTGCCGGGCCTCTCCGGCCGGGCAGAAAAAGATCAGGGAGAGAAGTAGTGCTGCGAAACGCTTTGGCATGGATGGCTAGTTTATGAAATCCAGGGTTTTGACTATAGGCATTTTCCTGCCGTAGCCGAATGATTTTTCCGTAACTTTCAGCGCTACCGGCAGCTGCTTGCGCTTATACTCGTTGCTCTCAACGCGCTTTAAAACAGACAGGACCAGCCCGCTCTCAAAGCCCAGTCTGACTATTTCCGGGAGGCTTTTATTTTCTTCCAGGTAAAGGCGGAGTATTTCGTCCAGGGTCTCGTAGGGCGGCAGGTCGTCCTGATCCCTTTGGCCGGGTTTCAGCTCGGCCGTAGGCGGCCGCTTAATTATGGCGGGCGGGATTATTTCCCCCTCGCGGTTCAGGTATTCCGCCAGCCTGTATACCTCGGTCTTGAACAGGTCGGCAATGGGGGCAATAGCTCCGGCGGTGTCGCCGTAAAGAGTGCAGTAGCCCACTGCGATCTCTGACTTGTTGCCTGTAGCGAGCGCCAGGGCTCCGTTTGAGTTAGCCAGCGCCATCAGCAGGCTGCCGCGGGTGCGGGCCTGAAGGTTCTGCATGGTCAGCGAGACCTCGCCGGAGCCGTCGTCTTCCGCCAGCCTGTCCAGAAAAGCGCGGTAGATCTTTTTTATGGGTATGTTTTTTGTCTTTATGCCCAGGTTGCCTGCCAGCCGGAGCGCGTCTTTGCCGCTTTGGGGAGAGGTGTATTCCGAAGGCATCATGACCCCGGTGACGTTAAGGGGGCCGACGGCCCGCGCGGCCAGTGCGGCGACCACGGCCGAGTCTATCCCCCCGCTGAGTCCCAGTACCGCCTTTGTAAATCCCAGCTTGCTGAAATAATCCCTGATGCCCAGCGTCAGGGCGGCGCAGACTTCGGCGGTTTCCTGCTGCTCAAGTGCGGGAACGGCGGCGGCGCCGGCGGCGTTTGTGTCGAGTATCACCAGGTCCCGGGCGAAAGCAGTGGCGCGCGCCGTCACCTTGCCGGTCGGAGAGAGCGCGAAACTGTTTCCGTCGAAGATAAGTTCGTCGTTGGCGCCTGCCTGGTTTACGTAGATTATGTGTGACTTGGTCCGTTTAGCCAGGCCGGAAAGTATCTTCAGGCGCAGTCTGCTTTTACCCGTGAAGAACGGGGAAGCGGAGATGTTGATTATGATGGAGGCTTTCCCCGCGCACAGGGTTTTTGCCGGGTTATTGCGGTAAAGCAGGCGGCTGGGCAGCAGGGTGGTCCCGGCCCAGATGTCCTCGCAGACGGTCAGGCCTATGACGGTCCCGCGGAAGTTCAGCGGCTTGTTTTCCGCGGCCGGCTCGAAATACCTGGCTTCGTCAAAAATGTCGTAGGTGGGCAGCAGGGACTTATGCCTGACGGCCGCTATCCTGCCGCCCTCTATAAGGGCTATAGCGTTGTGCAGGGGTTTTCCCTTTTTTGCCGGGTTCCTGTCCGCGAAGCCTACCGCCAGCGCGATTTTTAGTTTAAGCGCGGCGAGGCCCTTGAGGGCTTTAAGGTTCGCGTCTATGAAATTGTTCCTTTCGAGCAGGTCCAGCGGCGGGTAACCTGTGAGCGTCAGCTCCGGAAAGACGGCCAGGTCCGCTCCCGCTGCCTGGGCTTTGCGGGCGTAATCCTCTATCATGCGGGTATTGCCGGAAATGTCTCCGACCCTGGGGTTGATCTGCGCTATTGCGATTTTCATTATTTTCTATTATAGCAAAAGTGAAAATGGCTCATTCGTCACGGCTGCGGGGAGCCCGCAGACCGTATTTACGCGGGCCCTTTATTATGATATTATAATTACGTTGAAATCCTGCTCCCAGAGGGCGGGAAAAGAAACGGGCAGCAACCAAAACGGAGGATAGTATAAATGTTAAACGTATCAATGAAAAGCATGCTGGAAGCAGGGGTCCACTTCGGTCACCAGACCTACAGGTGGAATCCCAAGATGTCGCGCTATATATTCGGAGAGCGCAACGGTATACACATACTCGATCTGCAGAAGACCGTCAAAGAAATAAAGAAGGCCTATACCTACGTTAAGGACTGCGCCAAACAGGGCAAGACCTTCCTTTTCGTCGGGACCAAGAAACAGGCCAAGGAAATAATTCGCGAGGAAGCAATCCGCGCCGACGTTTCCTGCATGCACGAAAAGTGGCTGGGCGGCACGCTCACCAACTTCGAAACCCTTCGCAAATCTCTCAAGCGCCTGGAAGAGCTTGAGAAATTCGAGTCTGACGGCCTTTTTAAGGTTATGTCCAAGAAAGAGGTTTCCCGCCTGAGCAAAGAGCAGGCGCGCCTGGTGAAGCTGCTCAGCGGCATCCGCAACCTCCGCGCTCTCCCCGACGTCATGTTCATTGTCGACCCCATAAACGAGGCGAACGCATTGAAGGAAGCCCGCAAGCTCAAGATCCCGGTTGTCGCCGTCTGCGACACCAACTGCGATCCGGACCAGCTCGACTGGCCCATCCCCGGCAACGACGACGCCGCCCGCTCCATAAGGCTTTTCTGCGCCACTATCGCCGACGCCGTGATAGACGGCCGCGCCGAAGCGGAGGCCGAGACGGCCGCCGCCCACCAGGCTAAGCAGGAGGCCGAAGCCGTAGAGGCCGGCGAGCCTCAGGCCGAAGGCGAGGTTTATGCCGGGGAGCAGCCTGCAGGGGAAGCCCCCGCCGCGGAAGCCGCCCCCGCTGAAGAGCCTGTCAGGACCGAAGAATAATTCTTTTCCTGCACACGGGGGGCGAGGCTTTCTAATGCCTGCGCCCCCTTTTTTAAGTCGCAATACACCTCAAGGAGATTAAAATATGGCAGCAATAACCAGTGAACAGGTAATGACGCTCAGGGGCCAGACCGGCGCCGGAATAATGGACTGCAAGGGCGCCCTTAACGAAGCCGGCGGAGACCTGGCCAAGGCCGTGGATATCCTTCGCAAGAAAGGCCTGGCAGGCCTGGCCAAGCGCGCGGGCCGCGCTATGAAGGAAGGAGTCGTAGTGGGACGGACCGCCGCTGACGGCAAAGCCCTTTCCCTTCTGGAACTGAACTGCGAAACCGACTTCGTCGCGAAGAACCCCGACGTATCAGGCTTCGCCTCCGCTCTCGCCACCGAGATGCTTTCCGACGCTTCCCTGGCTAACCCGGCCGAGAGCGAAAAGGCTAAAGAGCGCCTGCAGGCCGTGGCCATGAAGATGGGCGAGAATATGCAGATACGCCGCGGTGTCGTCTATGCCGCGACTACCAAAACAATAGCCAATTATTATGTGCATTCCGATAACCGCAAAGGCGCTATCGTCGAGCTTTCTTTCGACGGCGACATCGCTGCCGCCAAGGGAGAGCTTGAAGCCCTCGCCAGGGAGCTGGCCATGCAGAGCGTGGCGATGAGCCCCAAGTACCTCAAGCGCGAGGAAGTCCCGGCCGACCTTGTCGAGTCCGAGCGCCAGATATACCGCGGAAAGATGGAGAAGGACGAAGCGGACGCGAAGGTCCGGGCCGAAGGGTCCGGCAAGACTTACAAGGCCAAGCCCGCCGAAGTCATAACCAAGATGCTGGAAGGCCGCGTAAACAAGTTCTTCCAGGAATGCTGCCTGCTAGAACAGGCCTCTATCCGGGATACCAAGGTGACCGTGTCCCAGGCCGTAAAAAACCTGGGCGCAAAGCTGGGCGGCAATGTGGCCGTTACGCGCTTCAGCTGTTTCCTGGTCGGAGTTGAATAAAATCAGCCGAATAAACGCCGCCGCGGCCGTTAAATCCGCGGCGGCGATTCTCTACCTGTACAGGAGGTTTATGTACAAGCGTGTGCTTCTCAAGCTCTCCGGCGAAGCGCTGGGGTCCCCCGGCGACGGCCACTCGATAAGTCCTTCTTCACTTACCTATATAGCCAAAGAGATCGCCAAAGGCATGAGGCGGGGAACGCATCTGGCTATAGTTATCGGCGGCGGAAATATCTGGCGCGGCGCCCGCGACGGGCACGGCATGATAGGCCGCGTTACGTCGGATAATATGGGGATGCTGGCCACAATAATAAACGCTATGGCCCTCCAGTCCGCGCTCGAACACGAGGGAGTCTCTACCCGCGTTCAGACCGCTATAGAGATCTCCCGCCTGGCCGAGCCCTTTATCCGCCGCCGCGCATTGCGGCATCTGGAGAAAGACCGCGTTGTTATTTTCGCCGGCGGCACCGGCAACCCTTATTTTACCACCGACACAGCGGCCGCGCTGCGCGCCGCCGAGATAAAGGCCGACGTGATCTTCAAGGCCACTCAGGTGGACGGCGTCTATACAAGCGACCCCAAAAAAGACCGCAAAGCGAAACTTATCAAGGACATTACTTACATTTCCGCGATAAATAAGGGCCTTAAATTCATGGACGCCAGCGCCCTGACCCTGTGCATGGAGAATCATATTCCTATACTTGTATTTAACCTGCATACCCCCGGCAATATCCGCAAGGCGCTGGCCGGAGCGAAAGTAGGCACGCTTATCAAGCAGGGCTGAACCGGCAAAATGGAAGATAAAATACTTTCCGCGATAAAGCAGCACCAGGCCGCGGCCGCCGCGCTGGCGCAGGACTACTCTTCTATAAAAGAGATAGCCGCCGCTCTGGCTAAAACAGCGCTTGCCGGCGGGAAGATACTCATCTGCGGCAACGGCGGGTCCGCCGCCGACAGCCAGCACATCGCGGGAGAACTGGTAGGACGCTTTAAAAAGGAGCGCCGCGCCATAGCCGCAGTCTCCCTGTCTACGGACACCTCCGTACTGACCTGCCTGGGCAACGATTACGGCTTCGACCGGGTGTTCGAGCGCCAGGTGGAAGCCCTCGGCCGGCCGGGCGACCTGCTTATAGCTATCTCCACTTCAGGATCGAGCCCGAACGTGCTCAAGGCGGCCGTAAAAGCCCGTGAAATAGGCATGCAGGTGGTGGGCTTCTTCGGAAGGAACGGCGGCGCTATCCTCCCCCATTGCAGCCTGTCTTTCCTGGCCCCCGGGACGGATACTCCCCGCGTTCAGGAAATGCATATTCTGGCGGCCCATATAATCTGCGAGCTTGTGGAAGATTCGGTCTCCTGAAGCCGCTCCGGCCTTAGTCTTTAAAAACCCACACGCGTTTCCAAATATAATATAATTGCTGGTAAGACGGGCTCCGGTTGGCCCGAATAGGAGGGTGTATTATGGCGGAATTTTCAATGCAAGATGTTATCTCAGGTGCTGAAATGGAGATGATGGATAAGGTGGAGAAGTTCAAGCGGGAGCTTACTTCTCTGCGTACCGGCAGGGCTAACCCGCAGCTGCTGGACAGCGTGATGGTTGAGTATTACGGTTCACGGGTTCCGCTCAAACAGGTGGCCGCGGTTTCCGTGCCCGAGCCCCGCACCCTGGAGGTGCGCGCCTGGGACGCCGGCGCGGTGGACGCGATCGAGGCCGAGCTTATGAAGATGGATTTCGGCTCTTCCCCCTCCCGTAACGGCGGAGTGATACGGATCAATCTCCCCCCCATGACCGAGGACCAGCGCAAGAAAATGGTGAAAATAGTGCACAGTATGGGCGAGGACGCCCGTGTGCAGCTGCGCAATTGCCGCCGCGAGGCGCTTGAGAAGGTCAAGAAAGCCCTGAAGGCTTCCGAGGTTTCCGAGGACGATTCCAAGCGCAACGAAGAAGCGGTTCAGAAGCTGACCGACAACTACGTCAAGAATATAGAAGAAATAGTGACTGTGAAGGAAAAAGAACTTCTCACGGTCTGACCCGGCGGCCTAACTGATAAGCAGATGCCGATAGCTGATAAACTTGACCCCGCCCGCCTTCCCGCCCATGTAGCCATAATCATGGACGGGAACCGCCGTTGGGCCAAAAGCCGCGGCCTGCCTGCCGTGGCCGGGCATAAGGCGGGGGTAGATTCCGTTCACGCCGTTGTGCGTTTTGCCAGCCGCGCCGGTATAAAAGCCCTCACTATCTACGCTTTCTCCACCGAGAACTGGCACCGGTCCAAGCTTGAAGTCAGCGCGCTGATGTTCCTGCTGAAGAGAACCATAGTTTCTTACGCCGACGAATTGGACAGCGAGAACGTCCGGCTTATGCTGAGCGGCCGTATAGACGAGCTTCCCAAGCCGGCCCGGGAAGCCCTCAGGGCCGCGGAGGAGCGGCTTAAGAAGAACACCGGGATGGTCCTTAATATAGCCCTTAATTACGGCGGCCGGCAGGAAATACTGGACGCGGCCAACAGAGCGCTGGCCTCCGGATTAAAAGAACTCGACGAGACTTCTTTTTCAAAACTCCTTTACTCGCCTTCTTTGCCCGACCCGGACCTCTTGATCCGTACCTCGGGGGAAATGCGTATTTCCAATTTTCTGCTGTGGCAGACCGCCTACAGCGAGTTCTATGTAACCGACACGTTCTGGCCTGATTTCCGCGAGAAAGAATTTTCAAAAGCCCTGGTCGATTACCAGGAGAGGGACAGAAGGAGAGGAAAATAATGCTTTTACCCCGTGTTATGACCGCGCTGTTCGGCATCCCCGTAGTCCTGCTTCTTATACGCGCCGGCGGGCCCGCTTACGCCGTCTTCGTATTCGTGATAATCGCGCTTTCCCTTTACGAATATGCAACCCTGATGAAGCTGGGCTCCAAGCCCGTGCAGGCCCCCACGCTTTATTTTTTCGGACTGCTTATCCCGGCGGCCCTGTACTTTGACCGCTACAGCGCGGCTCAGGCCGGCGGCAATAATTTCACCGGACTGATCCTGGCCCTGACCGTGATCGGAGTGATGAGCTATGAATTATTCGCGTCCAAAAAATACCTCGAGCGCATAGGCCTCACTCTCCTGGGGATCCTGATGATCTCCTGGTGCCTGTTCCACCTGATAGCTATCCGGGATATGCGTCCCGACGGTCTCGCCCTGACGCTTATCCTGATAGTTGCCGTCTGGATAATGGACACGGCCGCATATTTCCTCGGCAAATCCTTCGGCCGCCGCCAGCTTTCAGCTATCAGTCCCAGGAAAACCTGGGAGGGCGCGGCGGCAGGCTTTATAGCGGCGATCGTTACGGCCTGGGGTATAAGCAGGCTGATGGGCGGTTCTATCACCCCCGCTTTCGCGGCCGGGGCCGGGGTTCTTATCGGTATCTTCGGGCAGGTTTCCGATATTTCCGAGTCCATGCTTAAGCGCGCGGTCGGCGCAAAGGACTCTTCTGCCCTGCTGCCCGGCCACGGCGGAATTCTTGACCGCTTTGATTCCTATATCTTCCTGGCCCCGGTAATCTATTATTATGCGGTGCTCGCTGGCTGATTGTCCTGAAAACCGATGAAAAACGTTGTTATACTCGGCTCTACCGGCTCTATCGGCGTTAATGCCGTAAAGGCCGTAAAGAACCTCGGCAAAGGCTGGCGGGTCCTGGGCCTGACGGTTAATTCCAGTCTGAAAGCTCTTTCTTTGCAGATTAAAGCCGTAAAGCCGGCTTATGTCGCAGTTTTTGATTACGCCGTCTGGAGCGAGTTCCGGCCCAGCGTGCCGAGGGGTGTTAAGCTGCTATCGCCCGGAGTTGAAGGCCTGGTGGAGATGGCCTCGCTCAAAGAGGCGGACATCGTACTCAGCGCGGTGACGGGGGCCGTTGGCTTTTCCCCCCTGCTGGCCGCGATACGCGCCTCCAAGCATATTGCCCTGGCGAACAAAGAGCCTATGGTTATGGCAGGCGAGCTTTTAATGAAGGAAGCTCAGCGCTGGCAGGCGAAGATCATCCCCGTCGATTCCGAACCCTCCGCGATCTTCCAGTGCCTGGCCGGCATAAAGCCCGGGCATTACGACGCGGCCGTTTCCCGTATTTTTCTGACCGCCTCCGGAGGTCCCTTCTACACGGTGAAAGGCTCGCTGTCCAAAGTTACTCCGGCCCAGGCTTTAAAGCACCCCCGCTGGACCATGGGGCCAAAGATCACAGTGGATTCCTCGACCCTGATGAACAAGGGTTTAGAGGCTATTGAGATAAAGAATTTCTTTTCGCTGCCGGTTTCAAAGATAGAGGTTCTTATCCATCCGCAATCGGTGGTGCATTCGGGAGTTGAATTCAGGGACGGCTCTGTTCTGGCCCAGCTGTCCGTGCCGGACATGGCCGTCCCTATACAGCATGCGCTTACCTGGCCGGACCGGGCCCCGTCTCTTGCAAGCCGGCTGGATTTTTTTAAGCTTTCGCGCCTGGATTTCGCGCGTCCGGATTTCCGCCGGTTCCCCTGTCTCGAACTGGCTTTTGACGCGGCGCGCCGGGGAGGTTTTTGCCCGGCCGCGCTGAACGCTTCCAATGAAGTCGCCGTAGAACGGTTTATAGCCGGGAAGCTCCGCTTTACGGATATACCGGCCGTGGTTGAGAAGGTTCTGGCCGCCTGCGGAAGAGATCCCGGCAGCCGCCTTACGCTTGCCGGGGCTGTCGAAGCCGACAGCTGGGCGAGGCAGAAAGCCGCAGACGCGGCCGAAGTAATTACGAGGAGAGCTAAAAAATGATCGTTTCCATACTTGCGGTATTGTTCACTTTCGGGCTGGTGATCTTCCTTCATGAACTCGGACATTTTATCGTCTGCAGGCTGGTAGGCATAAGAGTGGAGGCCTTCTCCTTCGGCTTCGGCCCGGAGCTCTATGGCCGCACCAGCGGGCCTACCCGTTACTCCGTCCGGGCTGTCCCGCTGGGCGGCTATGTGAAGCCGGCCGGTGAGAGCATCGATGAACTCTCGGGCGAGCCCGACGAATATTTTGCGAAGCCCTGGTACAGCCGCCTCGGGGTGGTCGCCGCGGGTCCTACCATGAATTATTTGCTGGCCTTCGTGCTTTTCTCCGGAGTCATACTCTTTGTGGGAGAGCCTGTCCCCTCTACCGCCCCTGTTATAGGCGACCTGAGCCGGGGATACCCTGCTGAGACCGCGGGCCTGAAGGCCGGGGACAGGGTTGTTAAGGTTAACGGGAAAGAAGTCGCGACCTGGTCCGAAATGGCGGATAATATCTATCCCAGGGTAGATAAGGAAATTTCCCTTACCTACAGCCGTGGCGGAGAGGAAGCTTCGGTAAAGCTTAAGACCCGCAGGGCGCCTGAAAGCGCTGAGCGCGGAGTTATAGGGATCTCCCCGGGCATAGATTATAAAAGAGTCCCGCTGTTCAAAGGGCTCGCGATGGGTGCGCACCAATGCTGGTACTGGACGGCCTTTACGGTAAAGACCCTCGCTTCCAATATTTCCAAGCGTGAGAAACCGGACCTGGCCGGCCCTATCGGCATAGTTAATATTGTCAGCAAAGCCGCTCATACCGGCCTTACCGATCTTTTCTTCCTGATAGGGCTTATTTCCGTAGCGGTGGGGTTCTTTAACCTGCTGCCTATCCCGCTGCTGGACGGCGGCTGGGCCGTGCTCTATATTTTCGAGGGCATTTCCCGCCGCAAGCTTACCGGCGAGATAATGAAGTACGTTAACGGGGCCGGGATAGCGGTGCTGCTCTCTATATTCCTCTTCGCCACTTACAGCGATATTATGCGCATAGTTAACGCTCATAGCGCCAAAAAAGCGGCCGCGGCGCAGTCCCGGGAGAAATAGAATGGCCTGCGACTGTCACGGTAAAATTATTAAAACCCGCCAAATAAAAGTGGGGCGCTTTACCATAGGCGGCTCCAGCCCCGTGTCCGTGCAGTCGATGTGCAATACGGATACCCGCGACCTTAAAGCCACCGTGGACCAGATACGCCGCCTTGAAGACTCCGGCTGCGAGATCATCCGCGTGGCGGTCCCGGACATGCAAGCCGCCTCTAACCTGGGCCGGATAAAGCGCGCGATCTCCATCCCCCTGGTGGCGGACATACATTTCGACTGGCGGCTCGCCGTGGAATCCGTGCGCCAGGGCGTAGACAAGGTGCGCATCAACCCCGGCAATATAGGCGAAAAGGACAAGGTCAGGGAAGTTGTGGGTGTCTGTAAATCCGCCGGGATACCTATACGCATAGGCGTTAATGCGGGGTCTCTTAAGGCCCTGAAGGACAAGGCCCGCCCCGCCTGGAAGCCTTACGAGTGGGCCAGGCAGATGGTCAAAGAGGCCCTCGACGAGGCGCGCACGCTGGAGCGGCTGAATTTCCGGGATATCGTGGTGTCCCTCAAGGCTGACGATATTGAGCGTACGGTAATGGCGAACACGCTGTTCGCTTCAAGGTCGGATATCCCCCTCCACCTCGGTGTTACCGAAGCGGGGAGCTTCCTGGCCGGCACGGTAAAATCTTCCCTCGGAATAGGGCTGCTGCTCGCGCAGGGCATAGGGGATACCGTAAGGGTATCTCTGACCGAGGACCCGGTCATTCAGGTCAGGGCCGCTTACGAAATACTCAAGAGCCTCGGCCTGCGCCGCTACGGACCGGACCTGGTTTCGTGCCCCACTTGCGGCCGCTGCGAGGTGAACTTAGGCAAGGTTATGCACGAGCTTGAGGACAGGATATATTCAGACAAGAACCTCCTGAAGAAGTCCGAAGGCATGAAGATAGCCGTAATGGGCTGCGTAGTGAACGGCCCCGGCGAGGCGCGCACCGCAGACTTCGGAGTGGCCGGGGGCAAAGGCCGCGGAGTCTGGATAGAGAAAGGCAAGCAGATTAAAGTGATAAAGGAATCGGAGTGGGTGAACGAAGTTATAAGAAAGATACGCTCCTCTAAGTAAAAGCCCACTATCCGGTTGCTCTGAAAATTCAAAGGACACTGATCATGAAAATTTCCAAATATTTCCTGCCCACTTTAAGGGAGGCTCCCCAGGACGCCGACAATGTTTCTGTCAAACTTATGTTCCGCTCCGGCATGATCCGGAAGCTCGCCAGCGGCATCTACGAGTGGCTGCCGGTGGGCCTGCGCGTGCTCCAGAAAGTGGAGAACATTGTCCGCGAAGAGCTGAACCGGGTGGACGGCCTGGAAGTCCGACTTCCGGTCATACAGCCTAAGGAGCTTTGGATGGAGACCGGCCGCTGGCAGGTTTACGGGAAAGAGCTTCTGCGCATAACTGACCGTAAGGAGTCTGAATTCTGTTTTGCCCCGACCGCGGAGGAAGTTATAACTAATATGGTCCGGCGCGATGTGAGCTCTTACCGGCAGCTGCCTATTATGCTTTATCAGTTCGGCCTCAAATTCCGCGACGAGATCCGCCCCCGGTTCGGCGTAATGCGTTCGCGGGAGTTCCTTATGAAGGACGCCTATTCCTTTCACGCTTCCGACGAGGACGCGCAGAAATGGTACGGCATACTCTACGGCGCCTACGAGAAGATCTTCACGCGCTGCGGCCTTGCTTTTAAGCCCGTGGAAGCGGACAGCGGCCCTATCGGGGGCAACCACTCGCACGAGTTCATGGTGATAGCCGACACCGGGGAGGCCGAGATAGCCCTCTGCGACTGCGGCTACGCCGCGAATACCGAGAAGGCCGAGGTGTCCGAGCCCCCCGCCCGGCAGGCCGACCCTTCAAAGCTGAACCCGATGAAGGAAGTTGCGACCCCCGGTCTTTACACGGTTGCGGATGTGGCCAAATTCCTCAAGATGAATCCAAAGCAGTTCATTAAGACGCTGTTTTTCCTCGCCGACGGCCAGCCTGTCATGGCGCTGGTGCGCGGCGACCATGAACTGAACGAAAATAAACTCCGCCGCTTCCTCGGGGTAGCGGAGCTTGAAAAAGCTCCCGAGCATATTTACGAGGCTATCGCCGGCTGTCCCGCCGGTTTCGCGGGCCCGGCGGATATAAAGAATAAATACGTTCCGGGCAAGGACACCAAGCCGCTCGGCAGGATTGTCGCCGACCACGCCCTGAAAAACGTTTTTAACGGGGTTTCGGGCGCTAATAAGAAGGATACGCACGCCACCGGGATAAACCTGGGCCGGGATTATAGTCCTGACGCTTTCGCCGACATTCATGTGGCGGCCGCCGGAGACCTCTGCCCCAAGTGCTCAAAGCCGCTGGGATTTAAGCGCGGTATCGAGGTCGGCCAGACCTTCAAGCTGGGCACCAAGTATTCAAAATCCCTCAACTGCAGCTTCGTAAACGAGCATCAGAAGGAAGAGCCCATGGTCATGGGCTGCTACGGGATAGGCGTAACCCGCACCGTAGCCGCCGCGATAGAGCAGGGGCATGACGACTGGGGCATAATCTGGCCCCCGGCCATAGCGCCTTTCGAATTCTCCCTGGTCAGCATTGAAAGCGAGGACAAGGAAGTAGCAGAGGCCTCCTCTTCGGTTTATGAAGCCATTAAGGCCGAGGGGATGGAAGCTCTGTGGGACGACCGCGACGAACGTCCCGGAGTTAAGTTCAAGGACGCCGACCTTGTAGGCCTGCCCTGGCGGATAGTTGTCAGTTCAAAAACGCTTAAAGACGGTGAATGCGAATTCAAGCGCCGCGCCTCCAGGGACGCGGTGCGCTGGAAGCTGGGAGAAGTTCCCGCCAGGCTTAAAGAGCTTAAAGCTGAGATCAGGTAGGAGGAGCTATGGATAAGATATTCGACGGAGCTGTTTTCATGCGGCACGCCCTTGACGCCATCCCCTCCCTGGTGCTGGTGACGGACGACGATATGCGCATTCTTTACCGCAACCGGGCGGCTCAGGACCTCCTTAAAGGCGAAGCCATCTACGGCAATAAAGCCGGGGATATAATGCACTGTATACATTCCACCGACTCGGCAGAAGGCTGCGGCAAGGGTCCCCATTGCGCTGAGTGCGTAGTCCGTAACTCGGTAAACTCCGCTTTCACCGGCAGGAAGATATACCGGCAGCGTACTGACATAACTGTCCGTACGGGGGAAAAGACTCTTGTCATTCCTGCCCTTATCTCTGCTTCACCTTTCAGCTTTGAAGGAAAACTCTATTCCCTCCTGGTTATAGATGATATTTCCGAGCTTGCCGAGCTCCGCTCTCTGCTCCCGATCTGTTCTTCCTGCAAGCAGATCCGCACCGAGGACAATAAGTGGGAAAAAGTGGAAACCTATATGAAAAGGCATATGCCGGAGGTCAGCCTTTCCCACGGCCTCTGCCCCGCCTGCGCCAAGAAGCTCTACCCGGACTATTCCGATTAAAAAGAGATAAACCTCAGCCGGCGCACGCTTTATCGCCTCCCTCCCCTCCTTCGCATTGAACCACCCCCCCGCATTTGTTAGAATTTCCCTGTACACTCTAGAGTATTTCCGGAGGAAAACAGCATGAAACCTAATGACTTTATGAAATTCATGGAAAAGGCCAAAATGTACGACCTTACCCAGCCCCTGAGCATACATACCCCCCCCTGGCCCAGCTATATGCCGCTGCAGCTGCAGTATTTCAAGCGCATAGCCGGGGCGCATATGGGGCAGGGCGCCAACGGCCAGATAATGACCACCTCCAACCATGTCGGAACCCATATGGACGGCGAGATACATTTTTATAGCGCAGGCCGCACTATAGGTGAAGTTCCTATGAAGGAATGGGTGGGCAATGCGGTCATTGTAGATATTTCGAAGGATGTGGGCGACTATGACCTTTATGAGCCGGAGCTGCTTATGAAGCGCGCGGACATCCGCAAAGGCGATATCCTGATCATTAATACCGGCTACCATAAATACGCCTGGTACGAGAAGAATGTCTGCGACGAAGTCCGCTATTTCTGCAAGCATCCCGGCCCCGGCCCCAAATTTCATAAGTGGGCGCTGGACATGAAATTCAAGTGGATAGGCGTGGACTGCGGCTCGGCCGACCATCCCATGAATACCATAATCCGCAATTGGCACCCCAAGCTTTTTGTGGAAGCGGAAAACAAGCTTAAGGCTAAGTACGGCAAAGCCTGGGATGAAATGTTCCCCTTTGAGGAGTACTACCAGGTCATGCACCTGAAGCTTTTCCCCAAGCGCCTCGTACACGCCGAAAATATCGGCGGCGAGATAGACAAGCTTTCCAACAAGCGCTGCTGGCTGGGTTTCTTCCCCCTCAAAGGAATGGAGCTCGAGTCGGCTATGGGCAGGGTAGTGGCCTGGACCGCTTAAACGCAGAGTCGGGAATCGGGGATCGAGGGTCGGGAATCACGGAAAACTCCGTATGCTTATCCCCAGTTCCCGGTTCCTGATTCCAGATTCTCGATTTTTTGGGGAGGATTTATGCCGATAACGACAGAATTTGAATATGTGAAGCCGAAGGACATGGAAGAAGCCCTCCATGTCTTTTCGCTTTACAGGGAGAAAGCCAGGGCGCTGGCGGGCGGTACGGACCTGGTGGTCCGCCTGAAGGAAAACCTGGCCCGCCCCGAAGTGGTGGTGGATGTAAAAGGCCTGCCGGAACTCGCGGGACTTTCTTTTAAGGGGGGCACGCTCCGGATAGGCGCGCTCGTGACATTTTCAGACCTCATAGATTCGCCGTTTATAAAGAGCAAATTCCCGCTTCTCTGGGAGGCTTCCAGGACGGTAGCTTCGGTCGGGGTAAGAAACCGCGCTACGGTAGCAGGCAATATCTGCTCAGCCGTGCCCTCCGCCGACTCGGCCCCCGTGCTGGCTGTTTACGAAGCCGGGGTCCTGACCCGCAGCCTGAAGGGAGAGCGCAGGATACCGCTCGGGGACTGGTTCACCGGCCCTAAAAAAACTTCCCTGCAGCCTGACGAGATAGTTACCGCTATAGAAATCAAACTGCCGAAAAAGAAGCATGCCGGCTGCTATATGAAGCTTTCGCGCTACGAGGGTGAAGACCTGGCCCAGGGCGGTATAGCCGTCCTGGCCTTCTCTGACAATACTTACCGCCTGGCTGTCTGCGCGCTGGGGCCGAAGCCGGTCCGCTGCCCCGGGACCGAGGCCGTGCTCAACGGAAACAAGCTCAGCGAGAAGCTGATCTTAAAAGCAGGGGCCGCCATACTGCGGGAAATCTCCCCGATAAGCGATATCCGCTCCTCCAAAGAATACCGCCTGCACATGACCGGGATAATGCTGGGCCGCGCGCTGGAAACAGCGGTGGCCCGGCTGTTTAAAAAGGGCCCGAAATACGGGACCGGGAATATTTGCTAGGAGGCTCTGAAAATGAAACCGCATACTATCCATTTTAAGCTCAACGGCGAGAAAGTCGCTTTAGCCGTAGAGCCCAACGACGTGCTTTTGGACGTGCTCCGCGGCGGCCTGGGGATAAAGAGCCCCAAGGTGGGCTGCGACCGGGGGGACTGCGGAACCTGCACTGTACTGATGAACGGCAAAAGCATCCGCTCCTGCCTGGCCCTGGCCGTAGAGGCGGACGGTACGGAGATCGTTACGCTCGAAGGCGCAAACAGCCGCAAGTGCACTCGGAAGCTCCAGGCTAAGTTCCACGAGAAGAACGCTTTCCAGTGCGGCTACTGCGCTCCCGGGATAATCCTTTCCGCCACCGAGCTGCTTGAGAAAAAATCCAAACCCGCCACGCACGACATAAAAGAAGCGATAGCCGGCAATTTGTGCCGCTGCACCGGCTATGAGCCTATAGTGGAAGCCATTGCGGAAGCGGCCAAAGGGAAGTAGAGAGACAGCTGCCGGGTCAATAAAGGAATATATGAAGAACATTATGCTGGTGTGCGCGGCAGTTTTACTCGCGGCTTGTGCTGTGCCGCAGGGTGGAATGAAGAGGACGGCCGGGGCTTCCCTGTTCGGCGGAGCGGAACCTGAGAACCCGCCCGGAGAATCAGAGAATTACGTGGACGAGGTTATAGAGGTTTTAACCTCGCCGGCCGGGGCCCGGGTGCACGTAAACGATTCTTTTGCGGGCTATTCACCGGTCAAATATTCCGTGCGCAGGTTCTGGCGCGGCGCTCCCGGCAATATGACCCTGGATACGGTCAAGGTGGAGGCGCTCCCCGTCTCCGGGGGGCAGTGCGTTCAGACCGGTTTCTACGGCGAGGCATCGCGCAAGGTAGCGTCCCCGGTGAGCCTGGATATGGCCGCCTGTACCCCCGCGCCCCGTACACGCTCTAAATAGCCGGTGGCCTGGCGATTTCCTGTTTGGATAGACGAGGTAAATATGGACCTTCAGAAACTTATCACTAAAACTAAAAAGACAGTAAAGTCCGCAAAAGCCGAAGAAAACCTGGACGTTATCGGTAAATCGGTGCTGCGCGTGGACGGCTGGGAAAAGATAAAAGGCGCCGCGAAGTATACCGACGACCTGGAGTTCGGCCCCGCCCTGCTTTTTGCCGCAGTGGTAGAAAGCCCCTATGCCCACGCCAGGATAAAATCCATTGATATTTCAAAGGCGGAAAAAATGCACGGGGTGGTTAAAGTGGTCACGGGGCGCAGCTTTACCCACAAGTTCGGCCTGTATATGACGGACCGCTACGTGTTCGCCACCGATACGGTGCGCTTTGTCGGGGAGCAGGTAGCCGCCGTAGTAGCTACGGATGCAAAAACGGCGCTGCGCGCCGCCGCCCTGGTAGAGGTAAAATACGAGGAGCTCCCCGTAGTCCTGGACCCGGTAAAAGCCCTGGGAAAAAAGTCCACCCTGGTGCACCCGGACCTTAAGAGCTACCGCCACGTCCCGTGGTTCTTCCCCCAGCCCGGAACTAACATCGCTCATTGGCGCAAGACCCGCAAGGGCGACCTTGCCAAAGGCTTCAAGGAAGCGGACCTGGTGATGGAGGATACTTATTATGTCCCCCGCTACGCCCATTGCGCCATAGAGCCGCATTCGGTCATAGGCCTCATGGATGATTCCGGCCGCCTGACCATGTGGACCTCCTCCCAGTCTCCCTTTACCCAGCGCAATGTCTTCGCTCAGGCGCTGGAGCCCTTCGGCATAAGCCACAAAGACGTGCGCGTTATAAGCACCTATATCGGAGGAGGCTTCGGCGGGAAGGCAGGGGTGAGCATGGAAATAATAGGCGCGGCGCTGGCCATGGCCGTGCCGGGCCGCCCGATAAAGGTTCTCTGGAACCGCGCGCAGGAATTTTATAATACCTACCAGCGCCAGGGCGTAACCGCGAAAGTAAAGATGGGCGCAAAAAAAGACGGCCGGATAACGGCCCTGGACTTCCAGCTTTACTGGGACGCGGGCGCCTACGTGGAGTACGGCGCTAACGTTGTAAACGCCGCCGGGCTCTCGGCCAGCGGGCCCTATAAAGTGGATAACCTCCGCATAGACTCAATGTGCATTTACACCAACCTCCCCCCCGGCGGCCCCTACCGGGGCTTCGGTTATTCAGAGTTTCTCTTCGGGCTGGAATCTCATATTACGCGGATGGCGAACAAGCTGGGGATGGACCAGGTGGCCTTCCGAAAGAAGAACGCTATAAAAGAAGGCGACATCCTGCCCTACGGCGCGCATATGAATCCCAACGGGATAAGAGAAGCCATAGAGAAGGTTGAAAAAGAGATAAAATGGGGCGTTAAGGAAAAATCAAAGAACCCCAAAAAAGCCATCGGCAAGGCCCTGGTCTGCTTCTGGAAATCCCCGGCCATGCCCCCCAACGCCAGCTCCAGCGCTTTCCTCAAATTTAACGAGGACGCCAGTATAAACATACTTGTCTCCGGCATGGAAATCGGGCAGGGCCTGTTGACCGTGATGGCGCAGATAGCCTCCGAGGTCCTGAGCGTCCCCGTCGCCAAGATCCGCGTGGAAACTCCGGATACCGACCGTAACCCTTATGAATGGCAGACCGTAGGTTCGCATGTAACGTGGGGCTGCGGCAATGCCGTGAAGCGCGCCGCGCTCGAAGCGCGCGAAAAGATATTCGATCTCGTGCAGCGGGTGCACTGCCTGGACAAAAGCACGCTTTACCTTGAGGACGAGAAAGTTAAATGCCGCACCCGTCCCGACTTTGAGCTGCGCCTGCGGGATTTCGTCATAAACGGTATCCAGGCCGAGGATCACACCTTCAAGGGCGGGCCTATAATGGGCTCCGGGATGTTCATGCCCGAGTTTACTTCCGCGATAGGCGATCCCGAGACCGGCCAGGGCGGCCATCCCAATGTCCATTATACGACAGGCTCGGCGGGCATCATATTAGAAGTTGACCGCGAGACGGGAAAGATGAAGATAAAGAAAGCGGTGCTGGCCGTGGACTGCGGCAAGGCAATAAACCCGGACCTGGTGCGCGGCCAGATCGTCGGGGGGCTGATGCAGGGCTTCGCCACGGTGCTTTACGAGGACATGCGCTTCAGCGACAAAGGCAAGCTTCTGAACGCCAATTTCTCAGATTATAAAATCCCTACCTCGATGGACATGCCCGACGCAGTGGTCCCGATAATAATAGAAGTGGCCCAGCCGGACGGCCCTTACGGGGCGCGCGGCGTAGGCGAGCACACCATGATCCCCGCCGCCCCGCTGATAGCTAACGCTATAGAGGACGCCCTGGGGGTCCGCATCAAATCAATGCCTGTGACCAAGGAGAAAGTGGCCCTCGCCGTAAAGGCCATGAAGAAGTAGAACCGGCAGCGCCCGGTCCGAACCGAACCACCTGCCTGATTTCAGCAAGGAGCAACTAATGAAAATCGCTATCTGCCAGTATGACGCCGAATGGGAAGACAAAGAAGCCAATAAGAAAAAGATAGAGGATCTGCTGGCCTGCTGCAAATGTACGGCGGAAATAGACTGGCTGATATTTTCGGAGATGACGCTGACAGGTTTTACCATGGACGCCTCCCTGGCCGAACTTACCGACGAGGATCACGCTTTCTTTTCCGGCCTGGCGGCAGAGAACAATATGAACGTCTCCTACGGCGGGGTTGAGAAGGGCTTTAATAACTTTATCACGCTCGACCGCAAAGGCGTCCGGGTTAATACCTATTCCAAAATACATCTTTACGCCTTCGGCGGAGAAGACAAGCATTATACCCCCGGGACCAAACAGGAAGTTTTCAAGCTGGACGGACTGCGGGTGATGCCGGCCGTCTGTTTTGACCTGCGATTCCCTTATCTTTTCTGGAACATGGCGAAGAAGGCCGACGTTTACGCGGTAATAGCCGCCTGGCCCATGCGCCGTTCCGAGCACTGGATGACGCTGCTGCGGGCCCGCGCCGTAGAGAACCAGGCCTACTGCATAGGCGTAAACCGGGTCGGGAACGAGGGAAAACTCGAGTATTCAGGCAATTCAATGTGCTATGACCCGCTGGGGAAAACCGTTCTTGATTGCGGGACCTCAGAGGGAATCTTCATAGCCGAAGCGCCCGTGGATAAAGCTCTGGTGTCAAAGACGCGTGAGAGGTTCCCCTTCATAGCCGAGAGAAAAGATTTTCCCTGGCAGTAGATAGAGGATTAGAGGACCGGAGGATTAGAAGGCTGGCCCAAAAGAGCTCCTTATTGTATACCAGTGCCGCCCCCGGCTTAATAACTATGGACCTAATTTCATACGGAGACAGTATTCCGGAAGGCGATTACCGCCTTCATTCGGCTTTCGCCAATGCTCTTAATTTCAGGAAGGGCAAGATCATAGTATCGCTTGTCCCCCCCCGCACCGGCGCCGGGCCTCTGAACCTGGTCCTAAAGCAGCTGCCTGTCGGAGCCAGGAGGCTGCGCGCCTCCCGCTTCTATTTTTATGTGGATGAGAACCGGCTTCGTAAAGAGCCGGCGGCACTGTACTCTTCCGGTGTCCCTTTGATCGACGCTGAGCCGGATACGGTGATGGCCAACGCTATTGTTCTTTCCGGGCTGCTGGCCGCGGGCGCGCCGCCTAAAAGCCTGGCCTTTATCTTTGATCCCGCGCTGGAGAAGGATTTCTCCCGCGTCTTCGACCGGCACCTCCTGCTGCGGTTTAAAAAGGCGATAGCGCATTTTAACGCCGGGGATTATGCCAGGGGCGTTAAAACCATGCGCGGGCTGGGGCTGGGCCTTACGCCTTCCGGCGACGATTTTATCAGCGGCCTTCTTTCGGGTTTTAACTTCGCCAGCCTCAATATGCGTTTTGACCTTGAAGCCCGCATAGAGCAGATATTCTTTTATGCCGAGAGTTCCAACCTGATCTCTAACTCCTTCCTGCGGTCTTCTTACGAGGGAAAGGTCAGCGAGAAGGTGCGCCGTCTTTTGCAGGCGCTGGCCGGAAAAGACCGCGCCGAGCTGGAAGCTGCTGCCGCAGCCGCGCTTAAAAGCGGACATACGTCCGGCGCTGATTTCTGCGCGGGGCTCCTCTTCGCGCTGATGCAGGCGCTCAAGGGCGGCTAGGCAGCGGAGTCTGCGGTGATGGCCTGGCGACACTGCGGCGGTTTTTGCTAACGCTTATATATAGGACATACATTATGATAAAGACGATTATTAAGAAAGGCGCGTACTTCGATTCCGTATCGCTGATGCAGGTGGCAAAGAAACTTAACGCTATCCCGGGCATAACGGACTCGGCCGTAGTTATGGCCACAAAGGAGAACAAAGGAATAATTAAGGCCTCCGGCCTGCTTACTCCTGAAATACTCCGGGCAGGGGACAGCGACCTGGCTATAGCCGTCAGCGCCAGGAATCCGGCAGCCGCGGCGTCGGCCTTTAAAGCCGCCGAAGAACTCCTTAATAAGAAGCCCGCGCAGGCGCGGGACGGCGCCGATCGTAAAGCCGCCGGCCTGGGCGACGCCGTGAGATCACTGGATGGCGCGAACCTGGCCGTGATTTCCGTAGCGGGCCGCTTTGCCGGCGCACTGGCCGCGGAATGCCTCGACCATAATTTAAACGTGATGCTGTTCTCGGACAATGTCAGCGTCGGGACCGAACTGGCCCTTAAAAAGGCGGCCGTAAAGAAAGGGCTGCTTCTGATGGGCCCGGACTGCGGTACCGCCGTAATTAACGGCGCGCCTGTCGCGTTCGCGAATTCAGTGCGGCGCGGAAATATCGGCGTGGCGGCCGCTTCGGGCACCGGTCTTCAGGAAGTAACCGTCCTCATCTCCAACGAGGGGGCCGGAGTTTCGCAGGCGATCGGCACGGGATCGCGCGACGTTAAAATAGAGATCGGCGCATTGACGCTGCTCCAGGCGCTTAAGATGCTGGCCGCGGATCCGGCTACCGAAGTTCTCCTTATAGTGTCTAAACCCCCCCACCCGCAGATACTTAAAAAAATAGCCGCGGAGATCAAGAAAGTTAAAAAGCCGGTGGTCGCGGTATTCCTCGGCGGGGAAGTGAAGGACAAGATCAAGGATAACTTTTATCCGGCTAGAACCCTGGAAGAAGCCGCTTATAAAGCCGTCTGCCTGGGCAAAGGCTGGAAACTCGGAAAAGCCCGCGAGATAATCTACGACCTGAACCTGAAGGCGGCGGAGCTGGCTCGGAAAGAAGCTGCCAGGAAGACAAAATCCGCCTGTCTCCGCGGTCTTTTCTCCGGAGGTACTTTTGTCAGCGAAGCTCAGGTTATACTTCCGGAGCTTATTGGCGCAGTCCGCTCCAATGCCCCGCTGGATAAGAAATGGAAGCTTAAAGATTCCCTGAAACTTTCCGGGCACGCCGTTATAGACATGGGCGAAGACGAGTTTACCGTGGGGCGGCCTCACCCTATGATAGATTTCAGCCTGCGCAACAAAATGATAATTTCGGAAGGAAGTAAAAAAGAAGTTTCCGTGCTGCTGCTGGACCTGGTTCTGGGCTATGGTTCAAATCCCAGGCCGCTGGAAGATATTCTCCCCGCAATAACGGAGGCTTTGGCCCGCAACAGGGAATTATCCGTAGTCGCCTCCGTTACCGGTACGGAGACGGACCCGCAGGTCCGCTCCAGGGTGGTAAAAGGTCTTGAGGCCGCGGGAGTGATAGTAATGTCTTCCAATGCCGGAGCGTGCCGGCTTGCCGGCGAGATCATCAGGCTCGGCGAGAGAAAGAAGAAATAGTTGCGGCGCAAAACCAGAACAGGATTCTGTCTTGCTGTGCCTCTTGCGCTTATTTGCGGCAATACACTTTTGAGGAGATAATATATGAAATTATTTGAAAGCGAACTGAAAGTGATCAATATCGGGCTGGAGTCCTTCCGCCAGGGACTCTCCGACGCCGGGGTTAAAAGCTTGCAGGCCGAATTCAAGCCCCCCCTCTCCGGAGAGGCCGCCCTTTTTACGAAGGCCGCTAAATATCATTCCCGCATACAGAAAGCCAATAAAAAGGCGCTGGGAAAAATACTGCAGGCCAAGCCCGCGCTCACGGGCATGGGCCGTGCTCTGGACGTTATTCCGGGGATGAAGCGCGACCTGATACTGCATGCCGGCCCTCCCGTAACGTGGGCGAGGATGTGCGGACCCATGCGCGGCGGGATCATGGCGGCTTTGATGTACGAGGGCCTGGCCGGGAACCCTAAAGAGGCGGAGAAACTGGCCGCCTCGGGTAAAATTAAATACGGCCCTTGCCACGAGCACTGCGCCGTGGGTCCTATGGCCGGCATCATCTCGGCCTCGATGCCGGTTTTTATAGTAAAGAACGAGGCGGGGAATAATTACGTCTACGCTACCCAGAACGAGGGCCTGGGCAAGGTTCTGCGTTACGGGGCTTACTCGCCCGAAGTTATTGAGCGGCTCAAGTGGATGGAGACCGTGCTTTACCCGACCCTTAAGCGCGCGATAGAATTGCTGGGGAGGGTGGACCTGAAGTCCATAGCAGCGCAGGCGCTTCACATGGGCGACGAGGTGCACAACCGCAACCGCGCCGCCACCTCGCTGTTTTACCGCGCAATAGCCCCGGCCGTAATAAATACCGCCGCAGATAATGGAACCGCTGCAAAGGTTCTTGATTTTATAAACGGCAACGACCACTTCTTCCTGAATCTTTCCATGGCGCTCTCAAAGGCCTCACTGGACGCCGGGCGCGGAGTAAAGGATTCCAGCCTGGTGGTGGTTATGGCCAGGAACGGGACGGACTTCGGCGTGCAGCTTTCGGGCACCGGCGGGAAATGGTTCACCGGGCCCGCCGTTGTCCCCGACGCGCTTTATTTTCCCGGCTACAGCAAAGCTGACGCGAACCCGGATATAGGAGACTCCTCCATTACCGAGACCAACGGGCTGGGCGGATTCGCCATAGCCGCCGCACCCGCTATCGTGCAGTTCGTGGGCGGAACTGCCGCCGACGCTGTGAATTACACCCTGGCTATGTACGAGATCACTGCCGGAGAAAACAATATTTACAAGATCCCCTATCTGAATTTCAGGGGAACGCCGACCGGTATAGATGTTATCAAGGTCGCGAAGTCCGGCATCCTGCCGTTCATAGACACCGGAGTGGCGCATAAGAACGCGGGGATAGGCCAGGTAGGCGCCGGCGTCCTCAGCGCACCCCCCGAGCCTTTCGCCAAAGCTTTCGAGTTCTTTGCAAGGAATTTGAAGTAAGAAAGGAACCGCGGGATAGCCTGGTTTGGGCATGCCGCAGGGAGCGGGTTCTCAAAATCGGCGTCGCGCAGACTGCGCGCCCCTGCCGCTCACTGCAGTGGCCTTTGGCCACCCAGGCTCGGCGCTTACGCAAGCCTCGCCTTCCGGGAAGCTTTTGTTAACCCGCTCCCTGCGGTCTGCCGCCCAAACGCGTGTAATCTAAAAAGCCGTAATTCCTCGCTTTTCCCTTGTATTCAGTGGGCCCAATTGCTATTATATATATGGAAGGTGGCTGAAGTTCGGCCGCTTTTTTTTCGGTCAGCAAGGTTATTTATGGATAACTCTAAAATTTTGAGCGCTGTGGACGCAGCTCTTGCCGAAAGCGGCTATGAGCTG
Source organism: Elusimicrobia bacterium CG1_02_56_21 (assembly GCA_001871115.1). Classification (GTDB taxonomy): domain Bacteria; phylum Elusimicrobiota; class Elusimicrobia; order Elusimicrobiales; family UBA9959; genus UBA9959. The sequence continues at coordinate 71,244 of MNUR01000122.1, forward strand.
GTGGACCTGCGTATGGCCAGCCATAACGGCAAGCCGCTCCTGCAAATTTATGTGGACAGGGAGATAGGCGGGGTAAATCTTGACGATTGCGCCGCTTTGAGCGAGAAAGTGGGGACCTGCCTGGACACGAATAATTATTACGAGAACGGCTACTTCCTGGAGGTTTCCTCCCCGGGCATAGACCGCGTCCTAAAGAAAGAAAAAGATTTCAAACGCTTCGCAGGGCGGCAGGCTAAGGTTCGCCTGAAGCGGCCGGTGGACGGCTCGCGCGTATTCTACGGCGCAATAGAAGGATTTGAAAACGGGCAGGTTCTCCTGTCCGGAGGCTTAAAATTCAGCCTTGAAGATATCGACGAGGCCAGGCTGCATCCCACCGACGACGAGCTCTTCAGGAGAAAATAATACAGGGGTTAAAGAAAATGACTACTAACAAGGAACAGAAAAATAAATCAGAACTTTTGCTGGCTCTCGAGCAGCTGGAGCGCGAGAAGAATATAAAGCGAGAGGACGTCTTTAAAACGATTACCGACTCGCTGGTGAGCGCGCTGCGCAAATATTTCGGCAAAACCGCCCAGATAATGGCCGGCATCGATCCGGATACCGGAGAGATGGCCGGTTTCCTGGTTAAGAAAGTTTCCGAAACCGTGGTTACGCCTGAACTGGAAATAACCGTCGAAGAAGCCCGGAAGCATCAGCCTGAAGCCAAGCTGGGCGATGACGTTCACATCCCGGTGCCGATACAGGATTTCTCCCGCATCGCGGCCCAGACCGCCAAGCAGGTCCTGATACAGAAGATCCGCGAAATAGAAAAAGTCCGCGTCTATGACGAATATAAGCCCCGTGAGGGCGAAGTCGTGACGGGCCTGGTCCACCATGTGGCCGGCCGGGACATCTTTGTGGACCTTGGCAAGGCCGAGGCGATACTTCCTTTCTCCGAGCAGATCCGCCGCGAGCATTACAGCGTGAACCAGCGCGTGCGCGCCATCATTCACCGCGTAGACAAAGAGAATAAAGGGCTGCAGATAGTCCTCTCCCGCGCTTCAGGCGCTTTTCTTAAAGCCCTGTTCGAGGCCGAAGTCCCTGAAATTTCCGAGAAGGTTATAGAGATAGTGGACGTGGTCCGCGATCCCGGCTTCCGCGCCAAAGTGCTCGTGCGCAGCAATTCCCCCAAGGTTGATCCCGTCGGCGCCTGCGTAGGCATCCGCGGTTCGCGCATACGCGTTATCATGAACGAGCTGGCGAACGAGAAGATAGACCTGATTCCCTATATTGAGGACACCCTCACCATGATAGCCAAGTCTTTCTCCCCCGCTACCGTCAGCTCCGTGAAGATACTCGACAAAGAGAACAAGAGGGCGCAGATCATAGTTCCCGACGATCAGCTGGCGATGGCGATAGGCCGCGAGGGCCAGAATATCCGCCTGGCCAGCCGCCTGACCGGCTGGGAAATAGAAGTTAAGTCCGAGGGCCAGCGCTCCGAAGAGAACAAGCGCACCACTGACATGGCCATGCAGGACCTCCTTAAAATAGAAGGAATCGGCGCCAAGGTGGCCGAAACTTTGATCACTATGAACGTGCTGGACCTCCGGACCGTGGCCGGGCTTACCGAAGAAGAGCTCTGCTCTCTGGAAGGCATCGGAGAGAAGACAGCCCAGAAGATCATAGCCGGCGCGAAAAAATATCTTAAAGATAATCCCAACTACGGCCAGGCCTCCGCGCAGGAGGAAGCCCCCGTCCAGGAAGAGGCCCACGCCCAGGCGCAAGCCCCCAAGCAGGAAGAAGTCCCCGTGCTGGAGGAAGCCCCCGTGCAGGAAGAAGCTCCCAAGACAGAAGAGGTGAAAAATGAGCCCAAAGAAACAGAATGAAAATGAAAATTTAGAAGTGAAGAAAGCGGAGGCCGGGACGAAAGCCGGAGGCGCAGCTGCACCTAAGAAAAAGGCAGCCGCCAAGCCCGCCGCCAAGTCCGCCGCTGAAAAAAAGCCCGTAGTTAAGAAGGCCGCGCCCAAGACTAAAAAAGCCGCCGGCGACGCTCCCGCCGCCAGGAAGAAGGCCAAGCCTAAGAAAACCAAGGCCGAGGCGCCTGCGCCCGAGCCTGAACTTCCCAAGAAGCCCGACCTTAAACGGTTCATGTTTTCACATTCCACCGCGGAGGGCACCATTGCCGCCGGACCTACCGGCCAGAAGGAAGAGTTGAAGCCGGTAGAGCCTGCGAAGCCCGCAGCCGCCGTACCCCCGGCCCCCGCCGCTCCGGCTAAGCCCGCAGCGCCTCCGGCCCCGGGTCTTAAGCCCGGCCTTACTCCCCCGGCCCGGCCTGCCGCGCAGCCTACTTATTTGATCCGGCCGACCCCGCCTCCCGCCCGGCCCGCCGCGCCTACCCACAGGCTGGTAGTTCCCCCTCTTATAAAGCCGGCTGCCCCTGCGCTGCGCCCGGGACCGGCCGCACCCCGCCCCGCCCCGCCTGCTTTCAGGCCCGGCGGTCCGGCCCCGGCCCGTCCGCATCATCCCGCCGCAAAGCCGGCTCCGAAGCCCCAGGCCCCGGCAGCTAAGCCGGCCGCGCCGGCTCCCCAGCCTCCGGCTGAGGGCGAAACCGCGGCGATGCCGAAGCTGAAGGTTTCAACCAACATTATCGTACGCGAACTTGCCGAGAAAATAGGGGTGAAGACTACCGACCTCATAAAGAAACTTATGGGAATGGGTGTGTTTGCCACCATTAACCAGCGCCTCGACGAGGACGCGGCGATGCTGATAGCCGCAGACTACGGCTTCGACCTGGAACTGGTCCCTATGTACGGCGACGAGGAGCTTCAGGAGGAGATAGAGCACGAGAGTCCCGAAAACCTGAAACACCGCAATCCTATCATTACCATTATGGGCCATGTCGACCACGGTAAAACCACCCTGCTGGACGCGCTGCGCGAGTCCAACGTGGTAGAGACCGAGGCCGGCCAGATAACGCAGCATATCGGCGCTTACATGGTTAAAACTTCCCGCGGCAATATAACCGTGCTGGATACCCCGGGCCATGAAGCATTCACCGCTATGCGCGCCCACGGAGTAAAAATAACCGACATTGTCGTGCTCGTAGTTTCCGCGGTCGACGGCGTCATGCCTCAGACCCTGGAAGCCATAAACCACGCCAAAGCCGCCTCTGTGCCTATCATCGTGGCCATTAACAAGATCGACCTGCCTACCGCAAATACCCAGCAGATAAAGCAGCAGCTGGGTAATCACGGCCTGCTGCCCGAAGACTGGGGCGGCAAGACTCCTATGGTGGAAGTTTCCGCCAAGAAGCGCCTTAACCTGGACAAACTTCTGGAGATCGTCAGCATCCAGGCCGAGATGATGGAACTTAAGGCTAACCCCGATAAGCCCGGACAGGGAATAGTTATCGAATCCCGCCTGGATTCCAAGAAGGGTATCGTGGCCACTATCATAAATGTGACCGGAACCATACGCGTAGGTGACCCTTTCACAGTAGGCGCCGCGCACGGAAAGGTCCGGGCAATAGTTGACGACCACGGCAACAGGGTGACCGAGCTAAAGCCGAGCCAGCCCGCCGAGATCCTCGGTATAAGCGGAGAGGTTCCCACCGCAGGTGACGTGCTGAAAGTTGTGGAAAACGAGAAAGAGGCCCGCTACGTGGCTGACAAGCGCAAGCTTAACCGCCGTGAGGAAGCCCTTTCCCATCAGAGGCACGTTACGCTCCTGTCCCTCAAGTCGCAGGTGGATCAGAAGCTCCTCAGAAACCTTAACGTTGTGCTTAAGACCGATATGTTCGGTTCTATGCAGGCAATAAAGGACTCCCTCGAGAGAATGAGCACCAACGAGGTCGCCATCCAGATGCTGCACACCGGGATAGGGAACATTACCGAATCCGACGTGCTCCTGGCCAAGGCTTCTTCCGCCGTAATTCTCGGCTTCCATGTGGAAGTAGACTCCAAGGTCCGCGAGGCGGCCAAGGATGCGGACGTTGAAATACGCGATTATAAGATTATCTATGACCTGCTGGAGGACGTGCGCGCCGCGATGAGCGGTCTGCTTGCCCCGGAGGTAATAGAGACCGTGGCGGGACGCGCTGAGATACAGCAGATCTTCGACCTGAGCTCGGGTAAGGTTGCCGGCTCGCTGGTGCGGGAGGGTAAACTTGTCCGCAACCAGGCTATGCGGGTGCTGCGCGGCAAAGATATTGTCGGTTCAGGCAAGATAATCGGGCTCAAGCGCTTCAAGGAAGACGTTAAGGACGTGGAGAAAGGCATTGAGTGCGGCATTCTGCTTGAAGGCTTCAAGGACTTCCGCGTAGGCGACTTTATAGAGGTTATAACTACAGAGGAGCGCATACGGCGCCTTGCGGCGCCGGGCGCCTAGGCCGCCGCGTAAACCGGTAAGTGCGGTCACGGGCTTGCAGCTATGGGAAAAAAAAGAAACGAAAGGCTTAAAGAGCTGTTCCTCCAGGAGATAAATTCGGCGCTCCGGAATGTCAACGGCATTAACGCCAACGGCATACTTACGCTGACCGGATCCGAACTTACGAAGGACGGCAAAGTCCTCTATGTTTACTATTCCGTCCTGGGTACGGACGCGGAGCGCCAGCGTAAGGAGTTTCTTCTTAAAGCGAACTCCAGGGATATCCGCACACAGCTTTATAAACGGCTGTGTCTGAAGAGCGTCCCCGAGCTTATTTTCAAGTTCGACGACACTCCGGAGAAAGCCTCCCATATAGAAAGTATAATGAGGCAGATACGCTCCGAAGCCGGAGAGAAGCAGCAGGATTCATCTACAAATGACAAAACAGATGAGAACTCTGGACCTCGAGACTGAGTTTAAGCGCCTCGAGGAACTGATAGAGAATTCCGAGTCCTTTTTCCTGGCCGGGCATCTTAACCCGGACGGTGATACTATAGGCTCCATGCTGGCCATGGCCTCCGTTCTTAAGAGGCTCGGCAAGAAGACGCGTCTGTTCTCGCAGGACCCGGTGCCTGAAAACCTGCGCTTCCTCCCCAACGTTAAAACCATCCATTCGCGCCTGCCGGCCGGCAAGTTTGACGCCGCTATACTCCTTGAGTGCTCAACCCCTGAGCGAGGCGGGAGCCTGGACCCGGTGCTGAGGCGCTGCGCCAAGGTGGTAAATATTGACCACCACAAGACTTCAGAGTTCTACGGCGACATTAATATCGTAGAGCCGCATTCTTCCTCTACTGCCGAGATAGTTTACCGCCTTTTCTATAATATGAACGTGAATATTTCAAGGCGGGAGGCTTCCTGCCTTTATACCGGCATTGTAACGGACACCGGGCGCTTCCATTTCCCCGCCACCAGTCCCCGCACGCTCGAGGTCGCTTCCCGGCTGCTGGAGACAGGCTTCAAATTTTCCCGGGTTAACGACCTGCTTTACGCCACCAGGGCCGGCGAGGCGCTTAAGCTGCTGGGACGAGCGCTTCAAAGCATGGAAATAAAGGTGGGCGGTAAGCTGGCCGTGATCACTCTTAAAGCCCTGGACTTCAAGGAATTAGGCGCCCGTTCAGAGCACAGCGAGAACGTTATTAATTTCGGGCTGATGCCCCCCGGGGTTAAAGCCGCAGTAATGTTCCGCGAGGAAGAAGGCCGCGTAAGCGTTACCTTCCGTTCCCGCGGCTACCTCGACGTCAGCCTCGTGGCAAAGGTCTTCGGCGGCGGCGGCCACCGCAACGCTTCCGGCTGCCGCATAAAAGGCGCGCTGCCCGCGGCCCAGGAAAAAGTCCTTTCCGTCCTCAAGCGGCTTTTAGCCGTATAAGCCATGACTTCCACCCAACTGCAGTCTTCCGGTCTGTTCCTGTTCGATAAACCGAAGGGGATAACCTCGCATGACGCGGTAGCTCTGCTGCGCCGCAAACTTTCCATACAGAAAATAGGCCACACGGGAACCCTCGACCCCATGGCTACGGGGCTGCTGATACTCCTGGTCGGCTCCGCCACCGCCTCACAGTCGGCAATGCAGGGGGCCGCAAAGATTTACGGCGGGACAATTCTCTTCGGCGCTGAAACGGACACCTGGGACGCCGAGGGAAAAGTTATCGCGGAGGCTCCTGTCCCCGACCTCGGCGAGCCGGCGGTCAGAGAGGCCGTCGCCAGCTTCAGCGGGAAGATAATACAGCAGGTTCCTCCGTACTCGGCGATCCGCCGCAACGGGGTTCACCTTTATAAATTAGCCCGTCAAAACAAGCCGGTGCCTGAGGTAAAGCGGGAAGTTGAGGTCCGATGGCTCTCCTGGGCCGCAAATCCCTCCGCCCTGGAATTTGAAATAGAATGCAGCGGCGGAACATATCTGCGCTCAATAGCGTGCGAAATGGGCCGCCACCTGGCCTCCCGCGCCCACCTCTCATCCCTGAGGCGGTTGTCCATCGGCGAATGGAGCGTCAAGGACGCGCTCACCTCCGAAGAACTGTCCCTGATGACGCGCGAAGCCGCGCTGGCCAGACTGGCACCGGTCAAGGCGGGTACGGCATGAAATACTTTCTGACTATAGGCACTTATGACGGAGTCCATCTGGGCCACCGTAAAATTTTATCCGCCGCTTTGAGGGAAGCCGGCCGCCGGACCCTGAAAAGCCGCATAGTTTATTTCCGGCAGCCGCCGAAGTTCTTTTTTACCGGGGAAACCGAGAACTGCCTGATAACCCTGCCGGAAGAGCGGAAAGCTTTGCTTAAGGCGCTGGGGCCGGACTCAGTCGAGGCTATTGCTTTCAACGCTTCTCTTTCAAAAATGGGCGCCTCTGATTTTTTTCAAAATATTATTCTTGGCCGGCTGCAGGCCGGCGGCTTGTGCGTAGGCCCGGACTTCGCCGTAGGGCGCGGCAGGGAAGGGCACCTGGATTTTCTGCGCTCGGCGAGCGCCGAAGCCGGCATAGCTTTCAAGGCGGTTCATTTTGCCCGCCGGCGCGGGCATAAGATCTCTTCCAGCCTTATCCGGGCGCATCTGCGGGCCGGGGCGGTGGAGGAGGCCAACCGCTGCCTGGGCTGGACTTACAGCGTGTGCGGCCCCGTAATAAAAGGCGCCGGCCTGGGCCGCAGGATCGGTTTTCCGACGGCGAATATAGGCGCGAACCCGGCCAAGATACTCCCCCCCGGCATCTTTGCCGCCAGGGTTAAAATAGGCAGGGAATCCTTTAATGCAGTTCTTAACGTAGGCCGCCGGCCCACCGTAGAGGCTCCCGGCGGAAAAATGATCCTCGAGGCGCATATCCTCGATTTCTCCCGAATGATCTACGGCAAGAAAATGGAAGTCTCCTTTCTCAAACATATCCGTCCCGAGCGTAAATTCCACTCCATGGACTCCCTTATCCGGCACATTCAGACCGACGTCTCCGCCGCCCGTAAATTCTTTAAATAACCATGTAGACGACCGCGGCTGGGGTTCGAAGCACAATTCATTAAAAACAGGCTAAGCGACACAAGCCTATGGCCGTGCCGTATCAGGAGCTATGCTCATTAACGGCCAATTCAACTCTATCTAGTGTAGTGTATCTAACGCTTCTTTACATTTGGCGATCTTTGACATAATTGTATCTACTGATGCGCTCCAGATGAAAACGCGCGGATTCTGGTTATGGTTCTCAAGATAGCCCATAATTGCATGAATCAAGTCCGGGACGCTTTCGAAAGAGCCACGTCGGATGCGCTTGTCGGTGATTTCCCGGAACCATCGTTCCACCATGTTTAGCCAT